>CAKQPE010000192.1 GCA_934256695.1 uncultured Eubacteriales bacterium | reverse complement strand
GGAGGCACATGGAATGTGCGGTCTTAAAGAGATTTTTGAAGGTGCAGGGAACTTTTTTAAAAAAGTTCCTGCAAACCACACTTTTCCATTTGGAAAAAATTAAATTTAGTCCGTTTTATTAAAACTTTGATTAAAGGATTTGCCCCTCATCCGCTTCGCTTTGCTTTGCTCAGCACCTTCTCCTTGGGGAGAAGGCTTTAAACCCTTCCGTCAAGCTACGCTTGCCACCTTCCCTTTCAGGGACGGCTTTCGAATTGGCTTTTAGGCAGATAAATTTATTCATTAAGTTTTTCTATTGAATTAACTTTATCTTCGTTAGGTGTAATATATACAGTACTGTTTGTTTCGTAAATAACCATTCCCGGCTTTGCTCCGGAAGGTTTTTTAACATACTTTTTGAGAGTATAGTCAACAGGAACATTGGCACCGTTTTTTGCCTTGCTGTAGAAAGCGGAGAGGTTTGCCGCTTCCAGAAGGGTGTTATCAGGTGCAGTGCCTGTGCCTTTTGTAAATATAATTACATGGGAGCCGGGGATATTTTTTGTATGCAGCCAAATATCGTTGTTTCTGGCTGTTTTAAGTGTCAGTTCATCGTTCTGGGTATTGTTTCTGCCTACCATTATATCGTAGCCGTCGGAGGAAACAAAGTGCATAGGCTTTGTTTTTTTAATCTTTTGTCCACGGTTTTTAACGGTATTTTTGTTTTTCATAAAGCCTTGTGAAATAAGCTCTGATTTTAATTCGTTAAGGTCTGTTTCGGTTTCGGCAGAGTCGATATAAGAAAGAACACTTTCCAGATATTCAAGCTCATCATCGTTTTGCTTTTTCTGTATCTCAATGGCGGCAAGGGTACGTTTTGCTTTGTTGTACTTATTGTAATATTTCTGTGCATTTTCCGACGGAGTAAGGTTTTCGTCAAGAGTGATTTCTATTTCGGGCATTTTCTCATCATAATAATTAACAGCCTTAAATTTTTTCATTCCTTTTTCAACAGCGAAAATATTGGCTGTTATAAGCTCACCTTTAAGACGCCATGTATCCATAGAGGCGGTGTCTTTTATGGTTTTAAGCTGTATATCCTTCTTTTTGGCACAGCGTTCAATATTATTTACAACAACTCTGCGCATATCATGTGCCTTTTGCTGTATATGGTATGCATTATCTTTTGCCGAATAAAATTTTTCCAGAAGTTCCGATACGGAAGAAAACTTTGTTTTTGTCATGCCGTTAAACTGTTTGGAATCAAAAGGATAAAAGTCGATTACTTTTTTTGTTTTCGGCTCTGAAATAATCTCAGGTAAAAAGTCACCGTTTTTTACTTTTTCCATTGTAGCTGAAAAAGCGGAATATATATTTTCGATGTCTTTTTCGGTTTCCTGCGGAGTATAATTTTCAGGGTTTACGCCTGCTTCAAAAGCTATTTCCGATGCGGAAACGGGGCTTATGCCTGTATATGTTTTATAAATAAACTGCTGTATTTTCATTCCTTCAGCCTGTTTAAAACGTGTTTTAAAGGTTTCAAAATCAAGTTCGAGAGGGTTGAGTTTATCC
>CAKQPE010000191.1 GCA_934256695.1 uncultured Eubacteriales bacterium | reverse complement strand
GTATTAATGTCACCGTGCAAAATCATCATTGTAATACGCCTCCGTATAACCGCATTTATTTTAAATCAAGAAGGTACTGCCATGTTCTCGAACTTTCTTCAATGGCTTTTTCAACCATATTTTTATCTCGCTTTTCTATCGGCTCAAAAAGTACACTGTGTGTATGAACCGAATCCTCGGGAACTTCTCCCTGTTTTTTGTACGATCTAAGTATAAGCGGTTTAAAATAATTCATTGCAAAACTGTATATTCTCTCCATAAACCCGTTATGGGTTGCCGCTCCCAAAAGTCTGTGAAATTCCATGTCCTGATTTTCCTTTTCATTGGCGGCATTTTCTTTTTGGGAAGGAGTGCTGAAAAGCTTTATATTTTCCTTCAATTTTTTAATATCCTCATCAGTTGCATTCTCAACGGCAAGATATATAACCTCTCTTTCTACCGCAGCACGAAAATCAAACATTTCTTTTGATGAAGGATTCATAAGCAAAAAAGTGAAAAGAACAGAATCAATGCCTACAGAAGTATCTGCTTTTCTTATAAAAGTCCCATTTCCTCTTTGAATATCTATTACACCGAGGGCCGAAAGTATTTTCATTGCCTCTCTTACGGAACCTCTGCTAACAGAAAAAATATCTGCAAGTTCTGTTTCGTTTGGGATTTTATCTCCCGGTTTAAGTTCGTGGGTTTCAAGCTGTGTTTTAAAAGAATTGATAATAAAATCCACAGCTGATTCACTTTTCTTTGCTTGAATATTTTCAAACGGCATTTTTCTCCTCCTTTCATAATACATCAAACATCATACGTTTTATGTTTATATATTATATCTATTTGTTTTGTTTGTCAATAATAAACATCCCTGTATACAATATTTTACACTTATATAAAAAAAGAATTATACCGAACTGTAACGGCATAATTCTTTTTTATTCTTTATAATTTTATTTTAAATACAATTATATTTTTTCTGAAAATTTTACAGGCTGTCTCTGTTAATTGCATTATAAAGCATTTTTCTTGCAATAACAGATGCATTGGCACTGCCGTCACCGTTTTCAAGTACAACCGATACGGCATACTGCGGATTATCCGCCGGAGCAAAGCCAACAAACCATAAATGATCGTTTCCTCCGGGGTTTTCGGCTGTTCCCGTCTTTCCAGCAACCTGGAAATAATCGGAATTTGCTTTTGCTCCCGTACCTCTGTTTACAACCTCAACCATCATTTCTTTTAATTTTTGGCTTTCTTCACTTGTAAGTATTGTTGCATATGTTTCCGGTACTTTTGTTTCTACTGTCTTTTCTGCAAAATTTTCTATATGGTCAACAACATACGGCTTCATCATAACACCGTTGTTTGCTATAGCTTGTGCAATGCCTGCCATAAAAAGCGGTGTTACCATAGTTCTTCCCTGACCTATAGATGTCTCAACCAATTCACTTTCACTTGAAGATGAATTAAGCTGAACAGAAGGCGTACTTTGACTTAAATCAAAAGAAATTCCCTTGTTAAAAAGCATATCATCAGCTGTCTTTCTCAATGCAGCTGCACCAATCTTTACACCTATTTCGGAAAAAAAT
>CAKQPE010000190.1 GCA_934256695.1 uncultured Eubacteriales bacterium | reverse complement strand
TTGTGGGGTATTGGGGCAACGCCCCAAGGTCTTCGGTAAATTTGTATTTATTGCTTAATTTTTAGAACAGAAAAACCCAAAGACCGGAAGTCTTTGGGTTTTCGTCCATGGTTTTCATGGTTTAGGGTATAAGCCCAAGGTTTAAAAATGGGTTAGGTGGGGAAATTAAAAGGATTTTTCTTTTTTTATTTTAAATCTGGTCAAGAGCCTGTTTAAGGTCAGCGATAATGTCTTCGCCGTTTTCAAGACCAGCTGAAAGTCTAACAAGACCTTCCGGTATGCCTGCATCTTTAAGATCCTGAGCTGAATATGTTGAATGAGTCATGCTTGCAGGATGCTCAACGAGTGTCTCGGCATCGCCAAGGCTTACTGCGATTGTGCAGAGTTTAAGGGCATTTACAAGTTTCATGCCAGCTTCTTTTCCGCCTTTAACTTCGAATGAAAGCATTCCGCCGAAGTCTTTCATCTGTTTTACAGCTACATCATGGTTTACATGGCTTTCAAGACCCGGATAGAATACTTTTTCGATCTTTTCGTGTTTGTCAAGGAATTCTGCAATCATTCTTGCGTTTTCACAATGACGTTTCATTCTAAGTTCGAATGTCTTTAATCCTCTTAAAATAAGGAATGCTTCCTGAGGACCGAGAACAGAACCTGTCATATCTTTGATACCGAACATTTTTACTGTTGATACAAATTCTGCACTACCTACTACGAATCCGGCAATAACGTCGCCATGACCGTTGATGTATTTTGTAGCTGAATGAACAACAACATCGGCACCGAGTTTAAGAGGCTGCTGGAGATAAGGTGTTGCAAATGTATTGTCACATACTACCTTAATGTCTTTGTTGTATCCGTGTGCAAGGTCTGCAATAGCCTTGATATCAGCTATTTTAAGGTTAGGGTTTGCAGGTGTTTCAAGATAAACTGCAACAGTATTTTCTTTTAAGTTTGCTTTGATTTCGTCTAAGTTAGATGTATTTACAAATGAAACTTCAACGCCGTATCTTGGAAGACCGTGTGCAAGGAGAGCAAATGTACAGCCGTAAAGTGTGCTGTCTGCAATAATGTGTTTGCCTGCACCTGCGATTGACCAAAGTGTTGATGAAATAGCACCCATACCGCTGGCTGTTGCAGCAGCAGCTTCTCCGCCTTCAAGCTCAGCTACTTTGTTTTCAAGAACTGTGCTTGTAGGGTTGCCTAAACGAGTGTAGATAAAGCCTGCTTCTTCACCTGCAAAACGTCTGCCGCCTTCTTCGCAGCTGTTGAAGTAAAATGTAGAAGTCTGATATATAGGCATTGTAAGAGCACCATACTGTTTGTCCTTTACATTACCTGCATGAATAGCCTTTGTTCCGATTCCCATATTTTTGTCTGTCATATCCAACACCCTTTCTTAATAAACAATGATTATTAGTTTCTAACTGCCATTGGCTGAACTGAATTTTATTTTCTGGCTTAATAGTATCACACATTTCGAGAAGGGTGTTAGAACATACTTTGCATAACTAGTTATATATTTTGCCGATAACAAGAATATTTGCATAATTAATATAAAATTAAATGGGTTTAAATATAAAAAATGCACTATAAGAAAAACAGATAACCAGTTATATATATTTTGCACTATCGATTTTGTATAAAAC
>CAKQPE010000189.1 GCA_934256695.1 uncultured Eubacteriales bacterium | reverse complement strand
GTCCTGTTTTGGCAGAAATAAATACCTTAGGTGCATAAGACATATAAGCAAGCTCCGTATCAATGTCTCTTAGAAACTTATTCATTGTCTTATCGTCTTTTTCTATGGAGTCCCATTTATTTACGGCTATAACCGCAGCTTTTCCTCTTTCGTGGGCAATACCGGCTATTTTTGTATCCTGATCCGTTACGCCTTCGTTTGCGTCTATTACAAGGACTGCCACGTCACATCTTTCAACTGCCGCAACAGCCCTTATTATACTGAATCTTTCAATATCCTCTTTTATTTTGCTTTTTCTTCTCATTCCTGCTGTATCAATGAAAACAAAATCCGTTCCATCTATTGTTATTTCAGTATCTATGGCATCTCTTGTTGTGCCGGGAATATTGCTTACAATAAGTCTGTCCTCACCGAGAATTTTATTTATAAGAGAAGACTTTCCTACATTAGGTTTTCCTATAAGGGCAACCCTTACCTTTTCGTCTTCTTCCTCTTCTTCGCTTCCCTCAGGGAAATGAGAAATTACAACATCAAGCAAATCACCCAGTCCTAACATCTGTCCTGCGGAAACCGGTATAGGATCGCCCATTCCCAATGAATAAAATTCATATACATCAAGATTTTCAACACGCATATTGTCTACCTTGTTTACGGCAAGTATAACAGGCTTTCTTGTTCTTCTCAATATATCGGCAACCTTGCTGTCCTCATCTGTAACACCCTGCTTTACGTCTGTTACAAATATAATTACATCGGCTGTTTCTATTGCTATTTCAGCCTGATTAAGTATCTGTTTTAATATTATGTTTTCTGCTCCCGGCTCCATACCGCCTGTATCAATAAGTGTAAAGTTGTGTCCGAGCCACTCAACATCGGCATAAATTCTGTCTCTTGTTACTCCCGGTGTATCCTGAACTATGGATATTCTCTGTCCGGCTATTTTGTTAAACAGTGTAGATTTTCCAACATTAGGTCTGCCTACAACCGCTACTATAGGTTTGCTCATATTTTACCTCCGTCAGCAATTATTGTTTTTATAAAATCACTTCCGCTTTCGCCTGTTATTTTTACAGTAGTTGAAAGTGCTTTTTCTATATCCCTTATATTAATATCATCTAAAAGAACCGTTTCTCCGGAGCGGAGAAGATTTTTAGGCAGACATAAGTATTCGCCTAAATCTTTATCTTTAAGCTGTTTTATAATATCAGTTCCCGTAAGAAGTCCGGAAACTGTTATTTTCCCACCAAAAAATTCATTCTTTATAAGATATACATTTATTTTCAATCCATCAAATGTTTCTTCAAGCTTTTTGCATAGCTTGCATATAAATTTATATGCCGCTTCCCCTGTTGCAACAGAAACCTCTTTTTTAATTTTTTCATTGTGATTCAAAGTTGAAAGATATTCTTCAAATTCACTTTCCATAAGAGAAATCATTCCGACACCGTTTTCAATCTGAGGAAAATCCTCATATGAATCGTAATCGGGAAACGTTTCTTCTGCCGTTACATAAAATTCGTCTGAAATAAAAACAAATGATGAGCCTATTTCTTTTTTCAATTTTTTTTGCCATGCCGTAACCTGCTTAATAATTTTTTTACAGCTTTCTTTATCAAAAGGTATCATAGGATAAAGACCATCTCTGTATCTGGTAAGACCTATAGGAACTACCGAAAGACTTTTTGCATGTGGGAAATATTTTGACAAATCCTCTATAGATT
>CAKQPE010000188.1 GCA_934256695.1 uncultured Eubacteriales bacterium | reverse complement strand
TGTTCGTGTCTCAAAATAATACCACCGCCGTTCTTATTAAAACCACCGCCAAAACCGTAATTACAGATGATACATACATCATTCGGTTTACACGTATTATGTCTAAATGTTCTATTTTTTTTATTCTGTCACCTATGGTATCCTTTTTTACAAGTTTTCCGAAATAATATGCATCTCCTGCAAGGCATACGTCCAAAGCTCCTGCACAAACCGACTCAGTCTGGGCGGAGTTTGGGCTTTTGTGGTTAAATCTGTCTCTTTTGAATATTTTAACTGCGTTTTTATAATCGTATCCGAGAATAAATGCCGAAACTATCATAACAACAGCACCTATTCTTGCCGGAATAAAGTTAAACACATCATCTGTTTTTGCCGCCGCTCTGCCAAGAAACATATATTTGTCGTTTTTGTACCCAATCATTGAATCCATTGTGTTTACGGATTTATATAAAAACCCAAGAACAGGTCCGCCTATAAGCATAAAAAACAAAGGTGCGGTTATTCCGTCCGATGTATTTTCCGCTACCGTCTCCACGGCCGCTTTTGTTACTCCTTCGTCTGTAAGGCTCTGGGTATCTCTGCCAACTATCATAGAGACCGCTTTTCTTGCAGACTCTATAGTGCCGTTTTCAAGTTCATTATAGACCTTCATACTTTCTCTTTTTAATGATTTTACGGCTATTATCTGCCAGCACATTATACACTCGATTATAAATTTCAAGTATATGCTTATTTTTCCGGCCAAATATAAAATAACTATCGGTACGGCAGTGCTTACGGACATAACAGCTATGCATATAAAAATACCGCCTATAAACAATCCTCTGTCACTTTCCGGAAATATTTTCCGTACTGCTTTTTCGCACAGCGATATTAATTTTCCTATAAAAACAACAGGGTGAGGTATTGAATACGGGTCACCCAGAAATAAATCAATTATAAATCCCACTGCTATTGCAACTGTAGTTTCAATCATACTTAATCCTTTTTATTTCATAAAATTTATTCTCATCGGCATTATAAAAAGCCGAAATACATTCACCGTTTTTTATCTGATAATCGTAAAAATTACCTTCTGCGAATTTTTCAAAAATTGCCATTATTACTCCACCGTGGGATACAACGGCAACATTTTTATAATTGTTTTTTAAACATTCTTCTTTTATTTCTTCAAAAGCCGTTATACATCTTTCTTTAAACTCCAAATAACCTTCTCCGTTGGGAAAGCCCGATTTTCCTCTACTGTCAAACCAGCTTTGGTAGTCTTTGTTTTCTTTCAGTTCTTCATAGTTTTTGTATTCAAAATCACCGAAATACGTTTCCTCTATTCCGTTTTTAACTATTATTTTGTTTTCGGGAAACAAAATCTCTGCCGTATGGACACATCTCTTTAAAGGACTTGAGAAAACAACATCAGCATCAACTGTTTCTATTGTTTTCAAATATTCCTCACTGTTTTTAGTTATATCCTCGTCTGTCCTGCCTACATATCTTCTTTCTTCGTTTCCCTTCGTTGCACCATGGCGGTAAAAATAAAATTTCAATATATTCACCCTTTTATTTTTATTCCCAGACCGAAAACCACATTGTAAACTTCTTCCGAATTTTCGGCAATAATACAGCCTGCCCTGCCTACATATTCACGGTATACTTCTTCTTTTTTATCAACAGGCACTATTCCGCAGCCTACCTGATCCAAAACAACAATGCTGTCCTTATTATTTTCAATAAATCTTTTTGTTTCTTCCTCTATGTTTTTGTTTTCTTCAATCCAGTTTTTGACAATATGGTTAAATTTATATATTATCTTTGTTCCTACATCGTTTTTTGTAAGTAAAAATTTTTCATATATAAAATCCAGCTTATGCTGAAAAACGCCACCTGTAACAAGTATCATTGTTTTATTCTCCTTAAAATACTTTTTCTGT
>CAKQPE010000187.1 GCA_934256695.1 uncultured Eubacteriales bacterium | reverse complement strand
AAATTGCATTTTATCAAAAGTTTTACTAAATTTTTTTCAAAAAATTTTCATGGTTTGGGGTGAAACCCCAAGGCCTTTCAGTTCGATAAATTTTAATTTGATGATTTTACAGATACACTTTTTCATTTGTCAGAAATTCAATGTGATATGGTTTTATCATGGTATTAAAAAAGGAATTATACCGAATATTAAGTATAATTCCTTTTTGTTTGTTATTTAGCGTACTCAGTTGCACGTGTTTCTCTTATAAGACTAACTTTAATTTGTCCAGGATATTCAAGCTCGTCCTCGATTCTCTTTGCTATATCTCTTGCAAGGAGAGTAAGGTTATCGTCACCGACTTCTTCAGGGACAACAATAATTCTTAACTCACGGCCTGCCTGTATGGCAAATGATTTTTCAACACCTTTAAAGCTGTCGCCGATTTCTTCAAGTTTTTCAAGACGTTTGATATAGCTTTCAAGAGTTTCTCGTCTTGCACCCGGTCTTGCAGCTGATATAGCATCTGCTGCCTGTACAAGAACGGCTATTATGGACTGCGGATCAACATCACCGTGATGTGCTTCAACAGCATTAATTATAATATCCGATTCCCTGTGTTTTTTAAGTAAACTTACACCTATACTTACATGAGAGCCTTCAACCTCATGGTCAATGCTCTTGCCTATGTCGTGTAAAAGACCTGCTCTTTTGGCAGTATTTACATCTACACCAAGCTCAGCTGCCATTATGCCTGCCAGATGTGAAACCTCAATAGAGTGTTTAAGTACATTCTGACCATAGCTTGTCCTGTATTTAAGCTTGCCCAAAAGTCTTATTATTTCAGGGTGAAGTCCGTTTACACCTGTTTCAAATGTAGCGGCTTCGCCTTCTTCACGGATAATAACTTCAACTTCTTTTTTAGCTTTTTCAACCATTTCTTCAATACGTGATGGGTGAACACGACCGTCAACAATAAGCTTTTCAAGAGCAATACGTGCAATTTCACGTCTTACAGGATCAAAACCGGAAAGAATAACCGCCTCCGGAGTATCATCAATTATTAAATCAATGCCTGTAAGTGTTTCAAGAGCTCTTATGTTTCGTCCCTCACGACCTATTATTCTGCCTTTCATTTCGTCGTTAGGCAACTGAACAACGGAAACAGTAGTTTCTGTAACATGGTCAACGGCACATCTCTGGATAGCGTTTGCAACGATTTCCTTTGATTTTTTGTCGGCATCCATTTTTGCTTTGGCCTCTATGTCTCTTACCATAATGGCCGCTTCGTGCTTAACATCGTTTTCTATAATATTAAGCAGGTAGTTTTTTGCTTCATCTCTTGTAAGACCGGAAATTCTTTCAAGTTCTTCAAGCTGTTTTGAGTGAAGGATTTCAACTTCTCCTCTCTGTTTTTCAAGCTCTTCGATTTTTTTGTTCATCTGTTCTTCTTTTTTCTCGTAGGAGTCAGCCTTACGGTCGAGAGACTCCTCTTTCTGAACAAGACGTCTTTCTGTTCTTGAAAGTTCATTTCTTCTTTCTCTTACTTCTTTTTCAAGCTCGTTTTTAGTTTTTATACTTTCTTCCTTAGCCTCGAGCAGAATTTCTTTCTTTTTATTTTCTGCGTCTTTTTTGGCATCTTCAACTATCTTTTCTGCCTTGTCTTCAGCAACACCGATTTTAGCTTCTGCAATGTGTTTTCTATAGTTTATGCCTAATACTAAGCCAAGAAGTATTCCAATAAGTGCAATTATAATGTAGTAAATTATCGGAAACACCCCCTTATAAAATTTCCAAAGTGCACATTATTAACGACATAAAGTCGCTCTTATTATATTATATCCTTTCAACAATCATGTCAAGAGTGTTTTAATCACATATACTGAAAATTAAAAAAATATACAATTTAATATATTAATTTCACTTGTGTTTGTGTTATTATGTCAAAAAAATAAACCCTGAAC
>CAKQPE010000186.1 GCA_934256695.1 uncultured Eubacteriales bacterium | reverse complement strand
GGAAATGGAAGATAAATAACTTCTATTGCCTGCAAGAATAAGATTGAAATTAAAATGAGCCGATAGTCTATAAGCTGTATAGCTTATAAATTATCGGCTCTGCGTCTAAGCGTCTGGCTCTTTGATAATTTTAATATACAAATTTTTCACTTCAATTAAACATTCATTTTTACATTTAGGACAGTAAAGAGGATAATTTTTTAAAACGGTATCTTTTCTAAGTTTAGTACGAGTTTTACTTTTACATATAGGACAAATAAGCCATGTTGTATGAGAACTATTATTTATTTCAATCATACTGCAAATGTTTTGATGTCACCTTTATAAGCATATACTTTATCCATTAACGGACCCTTTGCTCCCATCGTAAAAGCTATATCACTACTTTTAATACTCATAAGAATATCGCCAACAGTTAAATTGAGGAATTGCATAGTACTGTTGGGTAGTTGAATAATTCCATCCGAAGAAATTGATACCCATGAATAAAAACGTCCTTTGTATTTAATAAAATCTCCCTCTTTTAGTTCATAATTTGAAAGAGTTATACACTCCTTTAATATGTGCTCTAGTTTTGAGTCAAGAAGAAGTTTTTTTGTAGTAACACAAAATCCTCCTGTAACTTTGCTGCCTGTAAAAATGATAATTTTGTTTTCATTATCTTGAAGATATGTTTTTAAGGTATCATCAGGTATTTTAATCTTGTTTTCAGGACTAATGATTGAAAGTCCAAATACATATTTACCACCTTTATTGAGTTGGGGCATAAGAAAAACCTCCTCTTGTTTACTTTAATTTTCTATGTTAGGATTATAGTGTAAACCAATACTACTCTATATATAGAGTAGTACAGAAATAATTTATTGTCAAGAGGTAAACGTATGTTATCAAAATCAGCCACTATGCTTTTAGGATTAGTATGTAAAATGCCACGTAATGCTTATGAAATAACTAAACAGTTACAGATTATGAATGTATCAAGTTGGTATAATATTGCAAATTCTACTGTATATGCCACATTAAAAACATTAGAAAAAAGAGAGTATATTTACGGAATTATAGAAAAAGATGGAAATATGCCAGATAAAACTATTTATTCACTCACAGATAGGGGAAAAGAAAAATTGTTAGAAACTCTTGAACAATCTATTCTTTCATTTGATTATGATACTAATGTTTTTTCTATTGCTGCATTTTTCATTGATATTCTAGAAAATAGAGAAGAGTTGCTTAATAAAAGATTAGTTTTGCTCAACAATTATAAGGTTGGAATAGAAAAGCAATTAAAAGTCTTAGAGGATAATGCCTCTTTAGTTACGCTTGCTAACATTGAACGTTCAAAATTGATTGTTGAAGCAGAAATTTTGGGTACTAAAAATTTATTGTCTGCAATATTGATGGAAAAGTAAACAAAATTAAAATAGGCAGATGGCGGAAACTCACCTGCCTATTACATAAAACTATTTCACAATCTTCCAGTTTTCCCCGTTCTTTTCTAGTACAAGGTTAAACTGTGATACCTGTGTTGTCATGGTCTGGTTATCCAGATATTTCACTGCAAGGGAAGCGGTCACCTGATTTCCGTTTCGGTTATAAACCGGATTCACCAGTTCCGAGAAAATATACTCTTTTCCCACAGGTTTCAGCACACCCTCATTCACATAATAGGTCAGTTCCTTTGCGGTTGCCGTAGGGTACAGCTTGAAAAAGGTAGTGAGAAATTCGTTGATTTCCTCTGTGGTGATGGAATCCACCGTACCGTCACTTTGTACTGCTTTTGGGGTGTAGCCGGATTTTACGGGAACGCTGGTAATGGTTGGGTTCTGGATAATCGTCAGGTTTCCAGAGCCGTCCACATAGACTGTCACCTGATAGGCGGAACGGACGGTTTTACCGGATTCCCCCTCTGTGATACGCTGTTCTATGGTATAGGTCACTTGATAATGCTGTTCCTTTTCTTCTGTGATTTCCCATATCTGAAAATCGGTCAGGGCAGACGATACGGGGATGTCCTTTCGGACAGTAT
>CAKQPE010000185.1 GCA_934256695.1 uncultured Eubacteriales bacterium | reverse complement strand
TATAACGGACCTAATGGATATACCGTTGCACTTACGGAATATGATTACGAAAAAGATAAGCCGGAAAGATTTATGGACGGAAGATTTAACGGCGGTACATACACAATATATCACAGCAAAAATTATGACGTCCTTAATCATCTCCACAGCTATAATTTAGACGGCTACTGCTCCTGCGGAGCTTATAACGGCCATGTACCTGTACCTGTAAATGACAAGCTGTATGTTCAAAAGAGAAATACACCTGTTTATAAACTTCCTTATTCAAAATCAGGTGCAGTTGCTCACTTAGACCCAAGTCAGGGCGGAGAAAACATTACTGCTGCCATTGTAAACGGTGACAACGAGCTTTGGTACAAGACAGATAAAGGCTGGGTAAACGAAAAATACCTTTCCCTTACAATGTCAACCTCCATAACACAGCCAAAAACAGAAGTTATAAAAGGTGTAGTTTACGGTATAGAAAACCTTCCCGTAAGAGCATCCAATAATTCAAGCTACACAATAACAGACTATATTCCGGAAGGAACGGTAATTAACATAACAAAGAAGTTAAATTCATGGTATAAAATAGAATTTGATTCAAAAACAGGCTATGTTGAAAGCCGTTTTGTAGAACTGCTTGAAAACAATACAGCTGCTGAAAATACAACCGAAAACAAATAAAATTATTTCATTGGGGATTTTTTCTTCGGGGGAGGAAAATATTATGAGAAATACTTTTAAAAAGCTTTTATGCTCTGCTTTATGTGCCTGTATTGTTGTTTCTTCTTCAACGTCGGCTTTTTCTGCCGTTAAGGCAGTACGAAACAATGATGGCTTTGTTGTAAACAGCGAATGGGAATATTTTATGGATGTTTATAACATAAACGGCTCGAACTATTATAAATTAAGAGACATTGTCTGCATATTAAACGGCTGGCAAAATTATATGTCTCTTGAATACAAAGCTTCGGAAAACAGTATTTATATCGATACAAACGGATATTATGAGGAAGTAGGCTCCGAACTTGCAGCCACGGGAAGAAACGCTTATGCCGATGCAGTTGTATCAAGTGCCAATGTATATGTTGACGGCAAAAAAATAAACTGTTCAGCATACAACATAAACGGAAACACCTATTTTAAACTGCGTGATTTGGCAGATGCACTTAATTTTTCCGTAAATTACGATCCTCAGCAAAATCTTGTTTTTATGGATATTAATTCCGGCAGTTTCAGCATGACTGATTTTATTAATTCAAACAACGCTGATTTTTTCGATAATTTTTATATTTCCGAAAACGAATATTTTTATTTTTCGGATTTTGACGATTCCGAGGATATTGCCGAAGTTAAAAAAACGCCTGCACAGTTTGACACAAGCACAAAAGGCGGAGACATAAAAACACTTTTAAATTCCGTTTCTCTTAATCCAAAGAAAACAATATATAATGACCTTAACAAAGACATAGATAAATTTATGGCAGAACACTTTACATCCGGCATGGATACATACACAAAGGCAGTTGTAACATATGACTATCTTATAAACAACATAAGCTACAACAGTCCTATGTATGATTATAACGGAAATGATGACATATTCGGCACTGTTGAATACAATGCATTAAGTCTTTTAGAGACAAAGGAAGGTGTATGTGATAATTATTCTGCCGCATTTGCCGTTATAATGCGTGCCGTAGGTGTTGATATGAAAGTTACTACAGGAAAAACACATATGGCAAACGGCGGATACGGAGGTCATGCATGGGTAACATTAAGAATTAACGGCCTTGATTATGTATTTGACCCACAGGTCGAACAGGACATAAGGAACAGTACAGGTGGCAAAACCTATTACCGTTTCGGAAAGGCATACTCTGCCGTATCGGACAAATATGTTCCGGAATACTACTACGAATTTCAGAATTAAAGAACTTTAAAAACCGTGGGATTCTGTCCCACACCCTGCAAACCTTTATAAAATCCTGTATCTGTTACCGTAAACATTTCCGAAGCCTATTTCCGGAGGCACATGGAATGTGCGGTCTTAAAAAGATTTTTGAAGGTACATGGAACTTTTTTAAAAAAGTTCCTGCAAACCACAC
>CAKQPE010000184.1 GCA_934256695.1 uncultured Eubacteriales bacterium | reverse complement strand
CAGGGACGGCTTTCTGGTTGGGAAGGCTCCCATGAAAGGGGAGCTGTCACGAAGTGACTGAGGGGTTATGATTTTAGACCGATAAATTTATATTTGCACAACAGGATTTCAGTTATTAAAAATATAGTTTTGTTTGAAGAATAAGTATTTTACAAATAACTGTATGGATACAATAAGACGAAGTTTTTACTTTGGTATGGTATATTTTTACAGCGTGTGTTACTATCTTTTCATCAGTAAAAATTAAGTTTTGGAGGGTTTAAATTATGAAAAAAATAGATATGCATTCACATGTAGGTAAGTTCGGCGGTTGGGCAGGCTTTGACAGTGATATAGATACACTTATTAAATTTATGGACGAGTATGAGGTTGAGAAAACAGTTCTTTGCTCTGCCGATGCAAAAACAAACGAAGATACTCTTGCGGCTTTTGAAAAATATCCTGACAGAGTTTTCCCTGTTGTTTTCTTAAATCCTTATGACGGACAGAAAGCACTTGATAACTTGAAATATTATGTTGAAGAAAAAGGTTTTAAGGGAATTAAAATGAATCCTCTTAAAGATGCCTTTGTTGCCGATGACACGATAGTTGATCCTATACTTGATGCTGCAGAAAAATATGATATTCCGGTATGTATCCATAGTGGTCATCCACCTTACTCACTTCCTTGGAGCATTGCTCTTTTGGCAGAAAGACACCCTAATGTTCGTGTACTTATGATTCATATGGGTCACGGTCACGGTGTTTATATAGATGCAGCTTTAAAGATGGCAAGAAGACACCCTAACATTTATCTTGAAATGAGCGGTATGCCTATGGGCTGCAAAGTTAAAGAGGCATATGATACAGTAGGCAAGAACAGAATCATGTTCGGTATTGATGCTCCTTTCCATCATCCTTCAGTTGAAATACAGAAAGTCCTTACAAGCGGACTTGATGAAAAAGGTCTTGAGGACGTATTTTATAATAATGCGGCAGAATTCCTTAAACTGAATAAATAAACGGTATACATTTTGAAATTGTATCCATACGATTTTAAACTTTATTTGAATATGTATAGATTTATTATTCATCAGGTGGTATTATTTCAAACCAAAGAAAAGTAAAATTTTTAAGGGGGCTTTACCTATGGAAAAATATTCCGTAAAAGAGATAACAAAGACAGCTGCAATGGCGGCTATAGTATTTATACTTACATATACATTCAAAATTCCGTTTCCTAACGGATACACACACCTTGGCGACTGTGCCATACTGATAGGCGTTATTGTTCTTGGCAGAAAAAAGGGTGCATGGGCAGGCGGCATAGGTGCGGCAATGGCTGACCTTATAGGCGGATATGCACAGTGGATTATACCTACACTTATAATCAAGTTCTTAATGGCTACTGTAATGGGTATTATAATGGAAAAGGCAATGCCGGAAAGCAAGGTAAACTTTCTTGTTGGTGCAGTAGTAGGCGGACTTGTTCAGATAGTAGGTTATACAGCTGTTAAGATTGTATACTACGGATTCGCTCAGGCAATGGTTATGACACCGGGACTTTTAATCCAGACAGCAGTAGGCATAGTAATAACACTTGTATTTGTATCTGTTTTAAGAGCAAGCGGTATACTTGAAAGAGTAAAAGCTATATAAAAAGATTTCAATAATTCCTTCTAAAAAACGGTTTTGGAGTTTTCCAGAGCCGTTTTTGTATGATAAGAACAGAGTCTGTGGTTTTAGTAAAGGTGGTGATAAGATGAGCAGACCAAGAATAAAAATTACCGTTGTTGACAGGATAGGCAAAGCTGGCTGTCACAGAGGGCATAAGATAGGCGACAGTTTTGATTTTGATACCGAAAGAGGAAAGGTTTGTCCTATGGCGATGCACGTGGCTTTTCCTTATATAGATATATTGAGGTACGGTGGAACAATTCCAAACCAAAATGAAGGAGAGGCTGTTTTTTGCTGTCCTGATGTAGATACTATAAATGTATTTAAGATAGAAAAATATTGACAGAATGATAAAAATATAAATTTATGGAACTGAAAGACCTTGGGGTTTCACCCCAAACCCTGAAAATTTTTTGAAAAAAATTTAGTAAAAC
>CAKQPE010000183.1 GCA_934256695.1 uncultured Eubacteriales bacterium | reverse complement strand
ATTGTGCCTGTAGGTATCTTAGGATTATATGTTTCCTCATCACGATGTTCAACAACACCTTCAACTGTGATACAGTCCTCTTTTACAAGTCCGTCAAGCAGTGTTGTATCTCTCATAACCACCTGCATTACACCGTACATATCTCTAAGGTCGATAAAAGAAACACCGCCGTGGTCACGGATATTTTCAATCCAGCCGGCTATTTTGATTGTGCTTCCTACATCGCCTTCGCCAATATCGTTCATTAATTTGTTTCTGTAGATATTTGCTTTAAACATAACCTTTCTCCTTCGTTTATTTGGTTTTTGGTAAATTTTTTTGCTGCAATAAAAAAACTGTCCGCCTGCTTTTAAAATTTAAAAAGCCAGGACGAACAGTAATAAATGTCCGTGGTGCCACCTGAATTGCCGTATATAAACGACCTCTTAGTACAGTTTTCACTGCTGAAGCTTTATCGCAGCTAATGCGGCTCACCTACTCATTCCTTTTCGGCTTGCAGCTGATAGAGTGTTATTCGCACAAATTCACTTTACAGGCTCTCACCTTCTCCTGCTCTCTTTAAACGATAATTTGTGTTACTTCTCTCCGTCTTTGCCATTGATGAATATTATATATCATCAGCATTTAATTTGTCAATTAAAACCTTTACTTCTTCAATGCACTTATTCTTATTTTCTCTGCCGAAGCACCTGTTTTTCTCTTTACTATATCTTCTATCTGTGCAGCCTGCTGTTCGTTAAGGTCATCACTTTGGACAACTACATCAACGGTTTCGTCATCAATCCTTACATATGCCTCTTTAAATCCTTTTGCTTTTATCATGTCCTCTGCGGCAGATTCTTTTTCTATTCTCTGCTGAATTTCCAAAATTCCTTTTGCAAAATCCTGTTTTTGGCTGTCATCTATTTTATTGCTGTTTATCATCTCTGTAAGCATATCCTTTTGTTTTGCTCTTGATTGTTCTCTGTCAAGCTTCGCCTGAACAAAGTATGTATCGGCGTTTTCGGTATCGGCATTTACAAAAACAGCCTCTCCCGTATTATCCGTTTCGTTTTCCGCTTGTGCCGTAATAGGATCAATACCGGTGTCATTTTCCGCTGTCTGTGTATCATCTGTACTGTCTGTATTTTCTGCCAGAGCGTCATCGCTGTCATCTGCCAGAACCGTAATTCCGTTTGTATCAAGAACATTGCTGTAGCTTACAGACTCATCATTTAATTGTGCTGTTTCCTCGTTTTGAGTAAAATTAAGATATCCTGCTGTTGCTACCATAACCACGAGAACACCGGCTATAACATTATTCTTTTTAAGTGAAAACATTTTTCATTCCTCCATTTTTAATACTTCTACTTTATGTGCAGGCACATTAAAAAGTGCTTGTGCTGCCTTTGATATTGATTCTTTTACCAAAACATTTCCGCCGCCTTGTGCAACAACAACTATTCCCTCTATTTCGGGAGTGTTTTCTTTTACTACAATGGGCTTTCCGCCGGATACGGTTTCTGACGAATAAGCCATTTTTACTTCTGACGAAATACTTTTTGAAACTTTGTTTTTGCCTTCCCTATCGCTTTCTTCATTGTTTTCCTCACTGTTTTTTGTTTCTGTTGCAAAAACTTTTTCCGCTCCGGACTTATATGTAATCATAACCTTCACCTTGCCTGCTCCTTCTATCTGCGAAAATATTTCCTCCAGTCTTTTCTCTGTACGATCAAATGAATTTAATTCTGTTTCTTTTGCATCGGTTTCCTCTGTTTCTTTTTGAAGTTCTGATTTTTCATTGGGAAGTTTTTCGGAAAATGACAGTATAAGTATTCCGCAGGCAAACACAACAGCTATATATCTCTTTAGTTTGACATTTCTGAAAAAGCTTTTTATATTAAAATATTTTTTATCCATGCTGCTTTTATCCTTTCATCTGTATTTAAGAACGACGTTTTTTGCACCGTACTTTTCTTTTAAAAATGTTTCTGCCGATTCGACATTTCCATCACCTTTTACATCTGCTTCTATTTTTGCAATTCCATCATACGGATTTTCATTATTTAAGCAAATGTTTATATATAAAACATCAAAACTAAAGGCTGACATATCGTTTTTAATACAGCC
>CAKQPE010000182.1 GCA_934256695.1 uncultured Eubacteriales bacterium | reverse complement strand
TCAGATTGCAGAAAATAAACCTGAAATATACCGCTCTGCAGAGCGGTATATTTATGTGGGAGTACCCACTATGAGGCACTTACGATAATATGCTAGACTTAACATAGGGACTGCTATTACTGCTAAGTATAAGTTAGGTTCAGTGTAAGAACTTTGAATAAGTTGGTATGATTAATATACAATATATAGAAAGAAGGCCTAGTATGAAGGAAAGTACGTATAAAGATAAAGCGGAATTAAAAGGTTTAGTCAATTATTACAAAAATAACTTAAGTGAACAATATACTCAGATTGACATTATGTTTGCACAGAAGACAACGGGTAATAAACATTTATATAAGACATGGATGCTGGTTTGTAAAAATAAAGATATTACAGATACATTATTGGAAACTCTGAATAATATAGAGAATTCCATTGATGAAAGAACGATGGCAAAATATGATTTAGATGTTTCTACTGATGAATCAATTCAAGTTGTCGAAATGGAAAAAGTAGTAAACAATAAGGTGTTGGAAGATGCTTTAACATTAGAATATACTCAGGAAAATACGATTAATAATAGTCTGGATTATAATAAGTTTGATTTTATATATGTTCGTATTAGCGATATTAGTAGTGAAAAGCCTAGAGTACCTATAACAATTTTAAAGAAATATTTAAAATATCCGACAAAGCTTAAAGGGGCAAAAAGTTTCATCATAAATGGTAGCGAAGCAAAAGTTGTTGACGCTCACTTGTTGATCATTGGATCTAATGTTGATGCATTTGGAGTCGATGATTATTTTTATATTTTGAATCGTAATAACTTTAACACAATAATGAATTTTAAGGATTTGTATTACAAGGTAGTTGATGAAAATTGTAATGCCATTGTAGAAAGTGAATTGTTTGATAAGCCAGAAGAATTTATCGAAGAATGTAGAAATAATGGCAGGTATGTAACAAGATTAACAAAGGCAATTTTGGCAGAAGGTTTCAAAAATGTTAAAGAAAATAAGGATAAATTGCAAAAACTGAAGACAGGTTTCAAACTTAAATTGAATTTTACAGAAGATGGAAAAATAATATATCGAAAAGAATATGTAGATGAAATTTTAAATCTCTTATTGGAGCATTACGTTACAAGTGCATTGACAGAAAAACGAATGTTGGCACTTGCAATAGAAAAATATGAATAGGTGTGATGTGAAATGTTTAATAAATTCATGCTTTTTGTATCATCGTATATTCCATTGTACATTTTACTTATTATAAAAAATATTTTGGAAAGAATAACGGATAAAGGCAGATTTGTTAATATTTTTAGCAGATTGCAAAATGTCAAAATATTTGATGAGGTAAATGACTGGGCTATTTGCATTTTACTTTTTACAACTGTAGTATCAGGCACATACTTGAAAGTTATAATTAAGAAAAGTGGTGGAAACAAGAAATATAAAGTAATTGATGTTTCAGATGAGACAGGAAATATATATTTTACATATATATCAATATACCTACTTTCATGTATGGGATTAACATTAAATAGTATTGTAGACTGCTTTGTATTTCTTTTTGTAATGCTAGTTGTTGGATATATATACATTAGTAACAATATGATGTATATGAACCCTGTAATAAATCTTATGGGATATAAGGTCTATGACTGTGTTTTGGATTCAGTTAATACAAATGATAAAGAAATAAGAAGTATCGTTGTTATGTCAAAGAAAACTACAATCAAAGTAGGAGAAGAGATAACGGCAAGTGGTAAGCAAGGTTTTATTTTTTCTAAATAATGTAAAAATGGTGAGAATACAAGGTAGCCCCCAAAAAAATGCATTAGATAAAGAGTGGGTAAAATAAGCTAACTTGGTTTTATATTGCTGCATTTGAGAAAAATGTGGATTAAAAAACGAAACTATTGATAGAAGTATGGGGAGAAAATTATTTATGTGGTTATGGGATAGAACTTATGAAAGAGGCTATTTTATGCTATAAGACGGGAGCATATAATACTAAATGCAAGCATTTTACTTTATTTTTGCAGAATGGTGAATAATCCGGGGTGAAATCCATCACCTGTCCGGCGTATGGAAATCAATATTCCGTTTTTTGCGGAATCACGATT
>CAKQPE010000181.1 GCA_934256695.1 uncultured Eubacteriales bacterium | reverse complement strand
TTTTGAAGGTGCAGGGAACTTTTTTAAAAAAGTTCCTGCAAATCCCACTTTTCCATTTGAAAAAAATTAAATTTAATTCTTTTTATTAAAACTTTGATTAAAGGATTTACCCCTCATCCGTTTCGCTTCGCTCAACACCTTCTCCAAAGGAGAAGGCTTTAAAACCCTTCCGTTAAACCTTCGGTTTGCCACCTTCCCTTTCAGGGACGGCTTATTATTGGCAATTTAATACTTAGTCCCAAAATACCGTGACTTTGTCACGGTATTTTACTAAAAGTTTCGCTTGAGCCTTTTCAAAGGCTCACAGGTGTGGACGGAGTCCACGGTTTTAGAGTTCCATAAATTTATATATAATGCTATTTTAATGTTAGTTTAATTAAAAAATATATTCTGAATTTTATTAATGTTTAACATTTGGATTAAAAGTCAATATATCTTTAATTTTATAAACAATAAATTTACGGATATATTTAAATATAAAAATTGGTAGAATAAAACAAATTTCATTATACGGCAATATAGGACACAAAGCGGGTATTTGACTAAAAAATTTATTAGTGTTAAAATTTTAATGGATTTAAATTTTAGTATTTTTTTAAGGGGGCGTTTTAAATGAAAAAGACAACAGTTTCAAAAATAACTGCTGCGGCTTTAACATCGGTTATGGTTCTTGGCAGTGCTTCTGCGGCTTTTGCGGGAGAGTATGTAGTTAAAAAGGGAGATTGTTTAAGCAAAATAGCACCAAAGTTTGATACAACTTGGCAGGCTCTTGCTGATATGAACAAGCTTGCAAACCCTAACCTTATTTTCCCAAATCAGGTTCTTCAGGTACCTGACAAAAAGGTGGCAGCTCCTGTGGAAGAAAAGAAAACAGAGCCTGTAAAAGAAACACCTAAGGCAGAAGAAACAAAGAAAGAAGAAACAGCTGTTAAAGCAGAACTTACAGGACTTACTGTAGATGACATTACTTTAACAGGAAACAAAATTACACCTGACTTTGCACCTGCAACAGAAAAATATACAATGAATGTTCAGAGTGATGTTTATGCTGTTAAGGTTACACCAGAGGCAGCAGAGGGCAGTGTTGTAACAGTTGCCGGCGAAGAAGTTAAACCGGGTGATAGTGCCGTTGTTAAACTCAGCCAGGAATATGCAGATTATGATGTTGAACTTTCTACAGACATTGAAGTAGTTGTTAAAAACGGCGATGCCGAAACAGCTTATACAGTTACTGTAGTAAGAGCATGTGACACAGATACATATAATTTATTCAAAACAGAAAGCTACACAGACGAAGAAACAGGCGAAACAATACCTTATGAGCTTTATGTTCCTTCCAACTATGACCCTGACAAGGAATACCCTGTAGTATTTGCACTTCACGGCTCAGGTCAGAGAGCACAGACAACAGACATGGTATTAAAGAGATACCAGATGGCTACTGTATGGGCAAAAGATTCCGAAAAAGGCCACAACGAGTGTATAGTTCTTGCTCCTCAGTGTGCAACAGAGGACGCTAACGAAAACTGGACAACACTTATGAAATACAGAAACGGCGGAGCTGAAAGTGCATTTGCAGCTGAACCTAAGCTTACAGCAGCTTATAACCTTCTTCTTAAAGTAACAGATGAATACTCTGTTGACAAAAACAGAATTTATATGACAGGTCTTTCAGCAGGCGGTTTCGCTACATACACACTTGCTATAGAACACCCTGAAACATTTGCAGCTATAGCTCCTGATGCAGCCGGTGCTGACACAGAAAAGGTTTCTGCTCTTAAAGGTATGCCTATGTGGATATTCCATGCAGCAGATGACCCTACAGTAAAACCTGACGAATATCTTTACCCAACACTTAAAGCTCTTGATGAAGCAGGTGTTGAATACAAGTCAACAATCTATCCAGAGGGAGCTGTATTCTCACCTTCAGCTCATTTCTCATGGGTACCTATGTATGCCGACAGCACATTTAGAGACTGGTTATTTGCTCAGTCAAAATAAATAATTGATTAATTAAATTAACTGATTATTTAACCCTCATTGGGAACAATAAAAATGCTCCTAAAGGCTGCTCCCGATAAGAAAACATCGTGAGGAAAGAGAGAACGGTATAGCTTCGGCTGTACCGTTTTCTCATTTT
>CAKQPE010000180.1 GCA_934256695.1 uncultured Eubacteriales bacterium | reverse complement strand
TATCTGCAAAATTAGCTGATATTGATATTTCTTTAAGCATCAGACAATTCGTAAATGCCCTGGCTTCAATTTTTATCTTTTCAGCTTTTATTTCCAGCTTCTCTATGGAATGGCAACTTGAAAATGCAAACCTGTCTATGCTTTCGACAGAATGCGGCAACACTATTTCACTTAGATTTACGCAGTTATAAAACGCTTTACTGCCTATACTTTTTAAATTATCAGGAAAAACTACACGTTCTAATGTTGCACACTGACAGAAGGCTGATTCTCCTATCTCATAAACACTGTCAGGTATCTTTACATTATTTCCATTTCCTGTATATTTTTTTAACACGTTATCTTTGATAACAAATTCATCTTTTACTTTTATGCTATCTATTTCAGACCATTTCTTCTTTTCCTGGTCGTCCATATATGAAGGGCTCCATAGTCCTCTTCTTTCTACGGTTTTTCGTTCATGTTCTTTCCTGCGCTTCTCTTCTTCTGCTTTTTTATTTTCTTTTCGTTTTATTTCTTCGTCAACTAACGCATTCCCTGCAAGAATGTCTTCATATGATACACCGGTAAATCGTATATTTTCAGGAAACGCCCCCTGAACTACATATTTAATGCTGTCAGGGATATCGATTTCCTGTAACGCCGTATCATCAAATGCAGATCCGCCTATCCTCGCGATGTCAGACGACAGTTTGACATTTTTTAAGCTTTTACAGGTAAAAAATGCCTTTTCCTCTATCTCTTCTACGCTACTCGGCAGCACAATCATCGGCAGATTCATACATCCACAAAACGCTTCTTTACATAATCTGTTCACGCCAACAGGCAAATCCACGTTCAGCAGACTTACACAATCTGCAAAAGCTCTTACTCCCACAGTCCTTGCTGAATACGGCAGATGATTATATTCTTCTTTCTTTTTAAACTTGCCTGAAAGCCTTTCAAAAAAACTTTTCTTGTATTCCGCTATCACTGCACTTTCAAGATGCATACATCCCTCAAAAGCAAGATCACCTATCCCCTCAACAGTTTCAGGCATTACCAGTTTCTTTAAAGATGCCGCCCCTTTAAACGCCTCATCCCCTATTTTTCTGACTCCGTAAGGTACTCCAACACATTCATCACTTCCATGATATTTTTTCAGTACACCATCTACGATCTCAAAATCCTTGTTTTTCATATCTTTATTTTTCATATCTTTTCCTTACTGTGATCAATAACCTGACTGTATTATGCAATATTGGGTATGACGTATTGTGTCATTGTTCTGAATTTAATAATGAATCTCGTATGATTTTTCAGTAATAATGCTAAATAACCTGCACGCGTCGCCGCGTGAATGAGCTTTACCAATTATTTAATTTTTAATTATTATAGCACAAAAGCGGCTCAATATTTATTATTTATGATGAATTTAAAGATAAATATTGCCTTGATAATGGACGTAATGCCAAAAGCCTTATATTGCTATTTAAATATCTACTTTTAAATATCTTTATACAGAGATGTATAGTCCACCTTATCCGCAATTCGATAAAATATGTGCCTAATAAGGACTACAAGCAATTCACAACTCAATTAAAGAAAGTATACGGAGCAGCGCGAGCCTTAAAGCTGCAGAAGCGGAGTTTGAGAGATTTAAGCAGGCATGGAGTCAGTATCCCGCAGCTGTGGATGTATGGGTGCGGAACTGGAAGCATGCAGCACAGCTGTTCAGCTATGGAAGTGCGGTACGTAAGATATTGTATACTACGAACGCCATATAAAGCGTGAATTCCAGTTTTAGAAATGTAACAAAAAAGTGCATTTCCCAATGAGAATGCTCTGTTTAAGCTGCTGTATCTCAGGATAACAGAACTGTACAGGAAATGGAGCGGACGGCCTGTAAACAACTGGGCACTTGTTCGTAATCGGCTGGATACAGATAAAAATATCCAGAAAAGGATCCAAAAGTACGAAAATGGAGAATTCTAATGGAAACGTTACATGATGTATGAAAAAAATTAAATCTTCGCTTAAGGAGACTTGACAGGCTGAATCAGAAAAATGAGGCAGAGTTACTTGCAGATGCATATGAAGAACTCATTTCAACATACCAGGAATCACGTGAGCTTAACGATGAGATGGAAGTACTCTTACGCAGCACTTTAGTGATGTGATTCAATAAAGTAAGCCACAACAATAAAGGGGAGATTTCCCTCCCCTTAAAAATTTTTCTTAAAACTTACACAAATTTCTTGACACTCCCGGCGGCGTTGATTTTTGTATACCTGTGTGGTTTACCACTTACAGTATTGCGAAAGATGTAGTTTCAATCCTTATTTGGAATATCCGGTGTGCCGTTCTCCTTTCTTACAACAGCTCAAATT
>CAKQPE010000179.1 GCA_934256695.1 uncultured Eubacteriales bacterium | reverse complement strand
GGTTTGCTATGCCCGATATTATTCCGATTATAAAGAAATATTTTATGCCAAGAAACCACATTGCAATACTTACAAGAAAAGCCATTATAACGGCATCTATTATCTGACCCGTTACATATCCGTAGAAAATATCGTTTATATCGTATAAGTTGTTTTTAACAAATTTATAAAATTTTTCGGGAAAAAATACCTTTGCCATATCTTTAAGACGGTATATAAGCCTGTCCTTTTCGGAAAGAAAGTAAAAAGCCGTCGTAAGACCTACAACAATATTTAAAACGGTTTTCCCCGCATTGCCTGCCGAGGAGGCAACAGAGAATACAAAGTTCTGTGATAAAATAAAAAATTTGTTAATCAAACCTTCAAAGGCATAATCGGTATTATAGAAAAGACCTGTTTTATCAAGTATTGATTTTATTTTATAAAGCATATTTTGAGTATCCCAAATAAAATTTTCTATTACCTGTGATATACTTAAAACTTCTTCCGTTCCGAAATTTTTTATGGTAAGTTTTATGCCGGAGAAAATAACGACAAATATAAAAACATATGCACAGGCTGTGCCACGGGTACGTTTTTTGAATATTTCATCTGTTTTTGCTTTGAAAATTAAAGATGTTTCATTTTGAAAGAAATCCACAACAGGATTAAGTACAAATGCAACAATAAGAGCAATGTAAAGTGGTTTAAATAATGAAAGTATCCAAAAAATGCCATGGCAGAGCATTGAAAATATGCTGCCGATGTTGTTCATAACAAGAATTGCACCGCTTACAAATACAGCCAGAAGTGCTGTAAAAGCAGATATTTCAAAATATCGGCTCTGCCAAGGCTTTTTCATATTTTAATCACCTTTATCAGTTCATATTTTTAAGTATGGCAAGAAGATAGTTATATGTTCTTGCAACGGAAGGTATGCTGAGCTTTTCTTCTGTTGTATGAACACCGCTCATATCAGGTCCTATAGATGCCATGTCAATGTCCGGTCTTTCGCCGGAGAAAAGACCACATTCAAGTCCGGCATGAATTGCGTTTACCTTAGGTTCTGTACCGAAAAGCTTTTTGTAAGTTTCTACCATTATTCCTCTGAGAACGGAATCTTCTCTGTATTCCCAAGCTGGATATTTTCCTCTTACAGTAAGGGACGCACCGCAAAGACGGGCTATGGATTCGAACTGCTTTTCTATAATATCCCTTCTGGAAATAACGGAACTTCTCGGAGCGGAGATAACGGTTATTTTGTCATCATAAGTTCTTATAACACCTATGTTTGTTGAGCTTTCCACAAGACCTTTCATGCTCATGCTCATTGTAACAACACCGTAAGGAATAAGATTTAGCATATCAAGGGCAGTTGAAAACGTATCTTTGCTTAAAACACTTTTTATTTCTGTATTTATAGTTTCAACATTAATTTTAATTCCATACTCAACATTTAAATATTCATGATTAAATATTTTTTCAAATTCTTCGGATTTTTCCTTTATTGCGGCAATATTTTTGTCATCGGCACAAATTATTGCCTTTGTTTCTCTCGGTATGGCATTGTCTTTATTTCCGCCTGTAATTTCGCAGAGGCAACAGAGGTTTTCAATCTCATACAAAAATCTTCCCATAAGTTTAATTGCACTTGCCCTCTGTAAATGAATATCACTGCCGGAATGACCGCCTTTTAAACCGTTTATTGTTATTTGATAAGGTTTTGCATCGGAAGGGACAGTTTCTCTTTTTAAAGGAAGGTTAAGCTCAGCTCTCATACCGCCGGCACAGCAAGTAATTATTTCGCCTTCTTCTTCGGAGTCAAGGTTGATGAGGTATTTTCCTTTAAGAAGTGAGCAGTCAAAGCTTCTTGCACCGTTCATGCCAACTTCTTCATCTGTAGTAAGAAGGACTTCAAGGGCAGGGTGCTTTGCACTGCTGTCACTTAAAACAGCAAGAGCCATTGCTCCGGCTATACCATCGTCACCGCCGAGTGTTGTTCCATCGGCCGTTAAAAAATCGCCGTCAACAACAAGCTTTATAGGGTCTTTAAGAAAATCATGGCTGCTGTCGGGAGTTTTTTCACACACCATATCCATGTGTCCCTGTAAAATTACGCCGTCAGCTTTTTCGTAGCCTTCGCTTGCATTTTTGCGGATAAGTATATTATTTGCCTTATCTCTTACATATTCAAGTTTGTTTTCTTTGGCAAAGTTTTCAAAGTAATCACAGATGCCTTTTTCGTTTCCGCTTCCTCTTGGAACAGAACTTATTTCTTTAAAGTATTTCCATACAAGTTCAGGCTGAATGTCTTTTAATATATCCATAAAAATTACCTCCGAGTTTATATTTGATAGTATTAATATTAACATTTTGCCGAAAGAAATAAAAGATAAATATAAATTTATCAAAGACCTTGGGGCATTGCCCCAATACCCCACAAGCCTTTGAAAAGGCTTGACCTAAACTTTTAGTAAAATACCGTGA
>CAKQPE010000178.1 GCA_934256695.1 uncultured Eubacteriales bacterium | reverse complement strand
CATCTGAAACAACCTCACCTGTTTTTTTATACTCCAACAAAGCTTTCTTGGCATTTTTGTTATTTTTGTCGGAAATAACAGAAGTATTTGTTCTGGCATTTTTTAAAACAAAATCCTCCATTATTCCACTTTCTTTCGCTTTTCCACACACAACGGCTGTATATGTCTTTTCTATTTTTCCGTCATTTAATATTTTTGTAAGCTCTGCTGCCGACTTTTGATTTTTAGCAAAAAGTACTGCTCCGCCTACAGGTCTGTCAAGACGGTTTATTATAAAACACTCACTGCCTGTAATTTTTTCAAGAGCTGTTTTTGCATCAAAATCACCTGTTCGGTCAGGCTGAGAAGGCATACCGTTAGGTTTTTCAATAACTGCAATATCATCGTTTTCAAATATAACTTTAATTTCCATAATAAAGAAGCACCCCACATCTTTCTCTTATTTTAATATTAATATTTCCGTCATGTACTTTATAAAAGTTTTCTTCTGTATTTTTGCCTGTTGTTAAAACAACTTCAAAAACCATTTCTTCTTCAGCCTCACATTTCCAAACCGGCACCGAAATTTCTCTTTCATCATCATTATTATTAAATATCAAAACAGCCATACTGCCGTTTCCAAATCTGCTATAAGAAACAATACCTGTGTCTGCAACAAGAAAAATAAGTGAACCGTCTTTAAGTACAGTATACTTTTTTCTTGCTTTTATGGCTTTTTTGTGAAAATCAATAAGCTCTTTGTCCTCTCTGCCCCAAGGATATGTCCTTCTGTTGTCCGGATCAGTCCAGCCAACAACTCCTGCCTCATCACCGTAGTACACCGTAGGGGCACCAACCCATGTCATCTGCATTAAGACAGCTTCTTTAAATATATCTTTATTTATTCCCTTTCCTGCCGAAACGCTTCCATTGGCGGCAACTCTGCCCTCCGTCATATTTGTTCTGGTAAGGAACCTGGAATGATCATGATTTGAAAGCTGATTCATAGCTGAAACAAGCGATTCATACGGCAGTTTAGCCATATTTTCAATCATTGTTTCTTTAAACGCTTTTCCATTATTGTAAAGCTCATTATTAAAATAATCGCTGTGCTTTTCCATTCCCGTAAAAAAATATGAAACAGGTTCCATAAAAGCATCATAATTCATTACCGTATCCCATTCATCGCCCTTTAACCATGGCGATGCATCACCGTAATGCTCGGCAAGTATTACAGCCTCTTTATTTGTCTTTTTAACAGTATTTCTAAAGTTTTTCCAGAAAAAATGATTAAACTCCTCACTTTGACCTAAATCTGCTCCAACATCTATTCTCCAACCATCGGCACAAAACGGCTCACATATCCATTTTTTTGTCACTTCGGTTATATCTTCCATAAGATTTTCAGAGCCTTCGTAATTGAGTTTAGGGTGATTTTTAAGTTCCCACCAACATTGATAGCTTCCGTCATCATTCCAAATAAAATAATCTCTGTATGGGCTTTTTTCGTTGTTGTAGGCTCCTTGGCTTTTTCCGTCTTTTCTTTTATAAATGTTTTCCGCATCAAGCCATTTGTTAAAAGCACCGCAATGATTAAACACCCCATCAAGAATAACTCTTATTCCGATTTTATGTGCTTTTTTTATTAATTCAGCTAAACGCATATCCGATTTTTCAAGATTTTCTTTATCTGTTGTTCTTAATATATAACAATCAGCATTTTTGTTTGTATTCTCTCCCTTTTTAAGAATACATTCATTATCATTTTCTATAACCCCTATATGAGGGTCAATATGGTTATAATCCTGAATGTCGTACTTATGATTGCTTGGCGAAACAAATATGGGATTAAAATAAATTGCCTCCACACCGAGATTTTTTAAATATGGCAGCTTTTCAATTACACCCTTTAAATCTCCTCCGTAAAAATTCCGAATATCCTCGGAAGAAGGATACTCGTACCAATCATCTTTGAATACAACCTGCTTGCCAAGATAAACATACTCGCCTGTCTTAACATTATTTGTTTTGTCACCATCACAAAATCTATCCACATATATCTGATACATAACCGAACCTTTTATCCAATCAGGCGTATCGAAATGCGGTATTACAGTAAATTTTCCATAGCTTGGTACTTCTTTTGATACACCGAGTTTGGAATAAAAATATATACCTATTCCCCTGTTTATCTCAAAATAATAGTTTGTTATTTTTTCTTTTAAGTCTACTCTGCATAAATAATAATCAAAACCATTATCGCATGATGTTTTCAACATAGGAATTATATCATTATCGGTTATAACAAAAACCTTATCCACATCATTCTCAGCTGTTCTTATTTTTATTTCTGCCGAAAAGCCGTTTGTTGTTTTTATAACATTTCTGTAATATTTGGTTTCATCACTAAACACTGCCGATGCATTAAGACCTGCAACATTATCTTTTTTTAAGCATATCAATTAAAAATCACTCCCTAAAAAAACAGATAATATATTTAATACTAACAATAAATA
>CAKQPE010000177.1 GCA_934256695.1 uncultured Eubacteriales bacterium | reverse complement strand
ACATAAAATATCCTCAACGTACCTACAGAACTTTTCGGATCTGTTTTAAACTGTAATGTTGCAGTCAGCTCTCCGTCTTTTATTTTGTAACGGCATACATCACTGAAAACAAGGTCATTTGCAGAATTTAAACCTAAAATTTCATATTTCTGATTTCCTACAGATACAATGCACTTGTTGTTTTTCTCATCAAAACTTACTACCGATTCCGCAATTTCAAAAGGAGAAGGCACATAATATTCTTCAAGACTGTCTTTATCAAGTACTATTATTCCGTCTACGTCTAAGCCGTTTCCCTTTTCCGCCTTTGTAATTATGCATATGTCCTCTTTTCCGTCACCGGTCAAATCATCAAGATAAATTTTCGGCTTATTTTTATCGTCTATAAGGCAGTGTATTTTTTCTTTTACAGATTTTTCTCCCGAAATAACAATAAAATCATTTCCGCCTTCATAAATAAGACTTATGTTCTCCTCCGGTATTTCACACATAATAAAAGTGTCTTTTCCGTTTATTGTTTTGGAAATCATTTCGGCAAGTTCTTTTGTGCTTATTCCGTCACCGCTTTTTATATATCCGTCTGTATCAGTCAAAATTCCGTTTCCGCAAGCCCACTGCATTGCAGGTATTGCATATTCACTTATATCAAAATAATCCTTGTAGCTTAAAATATTTGTGTTTTCACCTACTGATACATCTTTGCCTTTGTATAATGCATATCTGTAAAGAATAACAGCTGCCTGTTCTCGTGTTATTTCTTTATTCGGAGCAAATTTATTTTCACCTATGCCACTTACCAGTTTTTTGCCCTCTGCCCAACATACAGCATTATAATAATCTTCCGTTACATCATCAAAAGTCATTGCATAATTAATAACAGGCATATTTTCTTCTTCCCACATTGCATTTACCATAAACTCCCTTGTTGCTAAAATTTCTTCCTTTTCATTTGCATATGCAGGTATACCCAATGCCAAAGTAAGTGCAAATATCGTAAGAATAAATTTTATTCTCATATAAATCAGCCCCTTTATGTATTTATTTTTTATTTCTAAGCTAAGTATACATTATAAGTCAATATCCGTAAATAAAATATTGAGACCGATAAACCAACTATATAAAGCCCTCTCGGTAAAGGAAACATTATAAACAGAGCAACAAAATATCAGTTTTTTATAACATATTCCTATGAGAAGGCTTATAAATATATAGATTTTAAAATAATTTAAATTTATTTGCTACTGTTTTTGCCTCACTTCTTTTCTTTACACCAAGCTTTTGCAGTATATGGCTTACATGGCTTTTCACTGTTGCAAGTTTAATATCCAGAATTTCTCCTATTTCCGCATTGCTCTTATCTGCACACAAAAGCCTAAGCACCTGCATTTCAGCTGTTGTAAGTGTCTCTACCAGACTTTTTTCAATCCTAAGAAAATTAGGATAATAAACTGCCTGCATTCTTGAATAATTTATAAGTTTATTTAAATATTCTTTGTCCTTGTCCCAACCGCTTTTTTCAAACATAGGCAAAACCGCCGCTCCGTAAAGGCTTATCGGACGTATAAATTTATAATCATATGCTATATCAAGACTTGTAATAAAATCTTCCTTCCAACTGTTATCGTCTGTCCTATATTTTATTATTGATTTCATTATATTAAGATTAATTTTATCAATATGTCTTTTGCAAACTTCACAGTATCTTTCAAATGGTGCAAGGGTAATCATTGCCAAAGAATAATTTCCCATTGCAATTTCAACCATTGCCTGAGTAAAATATTGGTATCTTTTCATTGTTTGAAATTTAATATGTTCTCTTGGAGCTTTGTCTCTGTACCATATTTCGGCATAATGTATATCACCGTTTCTCAGTGCCGCACGGCAAATCATTGCATCAATATTTGGTATAAAACGTAAATTTTCCTTTTCGGCAAATCGTTCTTTTAACGATTCCAGTGTTCTTACGGCGTCATTTGATTTTCCGCAATCCACCTGAGTTCTTGCCAAAAGTCCTACAATAGCAAAGAATATATCCGGTGTTCCATGCTGATAAATTTCATTAAGTCTTGCAACCAGACCTAACATTTTTGATGATATATCCTCACCTTTTTCATACTTACTTTCGGCAAGCCCACATTCCGTAAGTCCCATACCATCTTTTCCAACTACCGTTTCCAACGGAATTTTTATTTTCTTGTATAATTCATCGTCTATTTTGCACCATTCACTGAAGTCCTTATCTCCGTTTATAACACTCGGCATCATATTTGTTACCGAAAACGACGGAACTTTAATATGTTTTGAGCATATCATTTTGTAAGTATTTATAATATTTTCTATTATTGCATTTACATCTCTTTGCGGAAGTGCTATATCCAGCCATACAATATGGCTTTTTGCCTCTTTGGCTGCAGCATCTGTACTTTTCTTTCCTTCTGCAAAATCACATAAAGCACGGTACCACTTTTCGGACTCAGCATAATCGTTGCAAAGTGCCGAAAGCATACACATTCCCTGCATAAGGGAAGGCGACTCAAGTATTTCTTTTTCCGGCAATGCACGGTAATATTTTTCAACATCTGTATATCGACCT
>CAKQPE010000176.1 GCA_934256695.1 uncultured Eubacteriales bacterium | reverse complement strand
CTTAAACTTTCAACACTTAAAACCTCTCCGCCGAAAGTTACAAACAAGAACTGCATAACAAATATCGAAATCATTACCAGCACAAAATTCCTGTTTCGTCCTATATTTTCAAATGGATTTATGTGGCCTGTTCTTGCGTTAAATCCGTTAAACGTTATTGCCATCATAAATGTTGCAAATATTGCCGATTTAAGATATGTTGCATCAACATCTCCGAAAAGATTTCTTATTGACGGTACAAACAAAATCGAAAGACATATTATTGTTATATATGCCGCACTTATTATAACCTCTGACAGCATTGCCTTGCTTACTATGCTTTCACTTCTTGCTACCGGTTTCTCTTTCATATATTCTTTCAGTGCCGGCTCACTGCCGAAAGCTATAGCCGCAAGGGTATCCATAGCAAGATTTATAAGCAGCAGCTGAATTACCGTCAGTATTACGTTCTCGCCCAAAAGCGGTCCGAGGAAACAAATCAATACTGCCGCAACATTAACCGTAAGCTGGAATATAAGGAATTTTCTTATACTCTTAAACATTGTTCTGCCGTAAAGTATTGCCTTTTCTATTGATGAGAAATTATCATCTAATATTGTAATGTCTCCCGCTTCCTTGGCTACCTCTGTTCCGCTGCCCATTGCAAATCCAACATCGGCTTTTTTAAGTGCCGGTGAGTCATTTACTCCGTCTCCCGTCATACCTACTACATAATCAAGTTCCTGTGCAACTCTTACAAGTCGGCTCTTATCCGTAGGCAGCGCACGTGCAACCACTCTCAGTCTCGGCAAAAGAGCCTTTAACTCATCATCTGTCTTTTCTCCCAGCTCCGCAGAGGTAAGGACAACATCATCTTCGTTTTCTATAAGTCCCGATTCCCTTGCTATGGCTGCCGCCGTCTCTTTTCTGTCTCCTGTAACCATTACTACCTGTATTCCGGCATTTTTTACTTCCTTTATGGCATCAACCGCTTCTTTTCGTACATTGTCACGTATGCTTATTACGCAAAGGAGAGTAAGCTCCCCTTCATCGGAATCTCCGTCTCTTTTGGCTACTGCCAGCAGTCGCATTGATCTTCCTGCCTGTGAATCAATATATGAAACCAGATAATTCTTTTCTACAAGTTCCTTTATGTCTCCGTTTTCATCTACATACGTCGTGCATCTTTCTATAATCCTTTCAGGTGCACCTTTAATATAGGTTATGCTTTCTCCGCTGCGTGTAACGGTTACGCTTGAGCATTTTTTATTTGAGTCAAAAGCATTGAAACTGCGTACATCTTCTTTATTTATCTCAGATACTGCCTTTGAATCCATCAAAAACGACATTAAAGCACGGTCTGTGCTGTTTCCGCCTATAATGGAATCGTTTGATACTGCGGCAGAGTTATTTATTCCTATGCCTGTAATTATATCAGACGCCAAAGAAGGATTTACCTTTGACAATTCATTAAATACGGTTACATTTCCCGTTGCCATTTCAACAACGGAAAGTCTGCCTTCCGTAATTGTTCCTGTTTTATCGCTAAAAAGCAAGCTTAAACTTCCCGCTGTCTCAAGACCGTTTATTTTCCTTACCAATACGTTGTCTTTAGCCATTTTCATGCTCTGGAAAGAAAGCAGTATGGACGTAAGCATCGGCAGTCCCTCCGGCACTGCACACACAATAACCGTTACCGCAACCGTTACTGCGTCCATTACAAGACGTATCCATTCAAATATTCCTTCCGGCACCGCTCCTGTTATAAGGGTTTTGGCAAGTATTCCCACAACTATGGCAATGGCACCTATATAACCGAACTTTGAAATCTGTTTTGCAAGTATTCCAAGCTTCACCTGCAACGGTGTCTGTCTTGTATCCTCCTGTACCTCAAGGGCAAGCTCTCCGAAAAGTGTTTTATCACCTACCACTTTTATTTCCATATAGCCTTCTCCACCGCATACAACCGTACCTCTGTATGCATAGTATTTATTAAGAAGGTCTTTTTTATCGTATTCGGCGCCTTCAACAAAAGGTATTTTCTCTGCTTCTTCCGTTTCTCCGTTTAATGCCGCCTGATCAACCTTAATATTGCCTTCTGCAACTATACCGTCTGCCGGTATTTTGTCTCCTGCCTGAAGATATACTATATCTCCCACAACAACATCATTTACGTGAATTTCTTCCAGCTGACCGTCACGTATTACTTTTGCCGTTTCCTTTGCTTCTTCTTCCTCTTTTAATGCCGATGCCTTATTCTCCTGTTTATTTTCGCTTATTGAGGCAACTCCGTTGGCTATCATAATGGCTATCAGTATTCCCACCGGCTCAAACCATTCTGCCTCTCCCAGAAAAAACAATACTGCCTGTACAACCAGTGCCACAAGAAGTATCATAATCATCGGATCTTTAAAGCCTTCAAGTATTTTTTTCCATAACGGCTCCGGCGGTATTTGTGTAAGTGCATTTGTTCCGTATCTCTTTCGGCTTTCTTCAACCGCTTTCTTGGAAAGTCCTTTTAAACTCATTCTGCATTCTCCGTTCTGTAGTTTAATAAAAGTACTTGCTGAAACTTTTCTGTTCTATTATTTTATCTTCAGTGCATACTTTAATTCAAAATA
>CAKQPE010000175.1 GCA_934256695.1 uncultured Eubacteriales bacterium | reverse complement strand
CTCCATAAACAGCCGCTTACCCACAAACTCCACCCTACGGCTAAGGTCTGCTGGTATCCTCTTATTTTGTTTTTTTGATCAACAAGCAAAAAGGATCTTTTCTTTGTGGCGAAGACGCCAGACATTCAAGCGCCTCCGCTGTGTGAATTTATAAACAAGGCAGGGACAAATCACGACAGTTTCTGCCAAACAGCCTGAACGCTGCGATACTTTACCGCCTGGTAAGTTATATCGCTTAATAAACACTGTAACAGTTTCTCCAGTGTCCACCAGTTCCGGGTTGCTCCGCGTTTTTTATATCTCTGGTTTTGTTCCTTCACATAATGCTCAAGTAATGCTTTTTCATCAGCAGTCAATAATATTTCAAGCTGCACACGGTATACTTTCGCCATCTTATCCCCTCCTGCGTTAATCTTCTATATAACCGATGATTTCATAATCATCTTCATCCAACTGCCTATATACCGGTCGGTAACTTTTTCCAGTTTCTAAAATATACTTTTCTCCGTTCCATTCCCTTTCGATCAGGATCTCGCCATTTTCCAAAAATACATTTAATGGATCTTCCAATCCATATGTACTGACCTGTGGAAATTTCTCTTTAAATTCTGTAAGCGTTAATCCTTTTAACATCTTCCTGCCTCCATTCTTTTTTGATCTGCCATCATCAGAGCCGGGCGATCATCCCGCGGCTGACGCTCCAGGGCGGAGCGTTTCGGCTAACTGTAAATATATTCTGCTTTCCTGATCTTCCCCTTGTTGATAAGATCTGAAAAACGCCTTGCAGCTCTATCAACACCTTTATCATTTTCAAAGTCTTCAAAAAAGTAATAAGTTGTTCCAGTTTCTCCAGATGAAAAATCAAATGTAACTTTAACGCCAACACCCGAAATATCTTTTCTGTCTAATTTATTCTGCATTTCCTGTCTTGTCATTGTTTTGTCCTTTCTGCCCTCGTAACCTCCGGGGCGGGCGATTTTTAATATTTTATATACACACGTTTTTCATCTTCATAAACTATAGAGCCACCAAGATAGATAGTGTTTTTCTCGATCATTCCCGGGAAATCGCCCGGCGCCGTTATTTCAACGCCGTTCCCCACGGTTTCAACTTTTAACGCTCTTCCTAAAAATGTTCCGTCTGGTGTAAATACTTTTTTCATGTTTTTGTCCTCCTGTAATTTGTTTTCCTGTTCTTTATGATATTAGTATACTCTATTTTTTAGAGTATGTATATTGACTTTTTCGACAAATATACACTATTTTTCAATGTATGTATTAGTCATTTTGTACATTTGATTTTGATGTATATATATGTTAATATACTCATAAAAGAAAGGCGGTGACTTTAATTGATAAAATACAAATCCGACATTATTCAAGATTTAAAAAATCACGGATACAGCACTTACAAAATTAGGAAAGAAAAAATTTTCACTGAATCACAATTACAAAACATCAGAGAACACAAATTATTAACACAAGATGCTCTGAACCGACTTTGTTCACTTTTAAACTGTCAACCCGGTGACATCCTGGAATATATTCCGGATGAGCCATCCGATATCGAAACCACAAAATAATTCTTTTTTTTTCAACAACAAAAAAGGAAGATGCATTTTTGTCATCTTCCTTTTACATTTATTACTTATTCTGTTTTTTTCTCTTTTCCTTATCAAGGTTTATTGTTGTCTGCTTTTTAATTCTTTTTGAATATGGATTCTTTCTCGGATTCAAATTCTTAATATCATATCCTTCCCGCATCACCACCGCTCCTTCTAATATATTCTCTTATCCTATTTTTCAACTTTATTCGTCATTTTATTATTGCACACTCTATTCTTACCTGTTACAATCATTTGCGGGTGCTGCCATAACGGTAGGCGGTTAGTCCTTCAACAGAGGGACTGTGACCCTCTGATTACATAGAAACCTGAAAAGGAATCTAAAGAAGTCTACGACTTCTCGGAAAGGAGGGCTAAACCAATGAGTATTGTGGATTTCATTGCAGTGGTAAGCTTCGGTTTAACCTGCTTTTGTGTCGGATACACATTCGGTAAGGATAATAATAAGCCACAAAAATAGCCGCCCACGTCTGGTAAACTAAGCGGCAATTTTTGTCATACTAATTTACTTGGACTAACCGTCTATCGGCGGCATCCTTTTTCTAGCTTCATACTATCACACAGTTTTAAATCTGTCAAAATATTTTATCCTTACGCTTTTCCCTTAATCCAAATCCGTTATTATTTCACATCATCATTCAGTATTTCATCCAGCGTTTTTACAATACATTCTCCCATTTCTGCCTCTTCCATGGATTTATCCAGCATAGCAAGATATTCATCATTCTTTTCAATTATCTTTTCACTATACTCTTTTGCCATTCTACCTGAAGCAGTTTTTCTTTCAACAGTCGTTTTTTCGATTTTCATACATACTCCATTCCATAGTCTGTTTTAACAAATCAAGTTCCAGCTTACAAAGCCTATATTCCTTAAAAAAGAACAGCAACATTATATTTGAAAAGACAGCACAATTTATTAACTCAACTTTCCCACCAGTAAATCTGGTGTAAACACTTGATTTTCAAGCAAAATAATTGAATAAATTCGTGTATT
>CAKQPE010000174.1 GCA_934256695.1 uncultured Eubacteriales bacterium | reverse complement strand
CTTCTATTCTATCATAATTATCTGTTTTTACAAAGTGTGTACCTCTTGCACCTCTGTCAAAGTCAGAGTTTATGGTATCAGCAATTTTTTGAAAACCTTCTTTGAACATACTTTCGTAATCGAAAGATTTATCCCATACATAATAATTCATAGCCATAAGTGAATTAAATATCTTTTCTATATAATATCTTATATAGTCCTCAGAAAAAATATTCTTCCAGTTCCTGCCCTCAATGACTCCCCTTTTTCTGTACTTATAGTCGTACATATGCCATATATCAGCCAAAGCACTTTCGTCATTGCCGTTTAATATTTCCTTGAAAAATTCCCGTTTGTCCTCATCGCTTCCGGCTGTCCAGTTTATGCCGTCTTTAACGGCTTTTTCAACAAGATATTCTCTTTCTGATGAACTTATGTTCGATTTACCTCCATTATATATGACACTTATACCTCTGTCAATATCACTGTCCCAGATATTCGATTTTCTTCTTGTTTCGTATTCCGATAAATTCAAAAACGATATGCTTTTGTCAAAATATCCTCCGTAACCTCCGCAGTATTTAACAAAATCACGTAAATCCTTTAAAAACTCAATCTTATACCGCCTCCTTTATTTATTTTAAATTCAGCATTAGTATAATATAAATCTACGTCACCTGATTGACCCTTTTTACCACCTATTAATAATATCAATAATAAATAATTCTCAGATAAGTATAAATTTGCCGATATTAAGCCGTCCCTGAAAGGGAAGGTGACAAACCGTAGGTTTGTCGGAAGGGTTTCGCCTTCTCCAGGGAGAAGGTGTCATGCAGTGACGGATGATGGGTTTTCAAAATTTATAGTACCTTTTTAGTACTCCAAGCATAAAAAAGAACCCTGTAAACATTAAGTTTACAGGGTTTGTTGTTTGGTTTAAATTACTTAAGTGTAACTTTAGCGCCAACTTCTTCAAGTTTAGCTTTCATAGCTTCAGCGTCTTCTTTAGAAACAGCTTCTTTAAGAACCTTAGGAGCGCCGTCTACAGCTTCCTTAGCTTCTTTAAGACCAAGACCTGTGATTTCTCTAACGATCTTGATAACTTTGATCTTTTCAGAACCAACTTCTGTTAATTCAACGTCGAATTCTGATTTTTCTTCAGCTGCGCCAGCTTCGCCGCCAGCTGCTACTACTGCAACACCTGCTGCTGCAGATACGCCGAATTCTTCTTCTGCTGCTTTTACTAAATCGTTAAGTTCAACAACTGTAAGTTCTTTAACAGCTGCAATGATTTCTTCAATTGATAACTTTGCCATTATTAGCACCTCCGAATAAAATTAAAAATTAGTAACTAAATTGAATTTGTTTAAATTACTCTGCTGCTGCGTCTTTGTCTGCAATCTGCTGAATAACACGAGCAAATGATGACATAGGGCTCTTGAAGCTTCCAAGAAGTTTGGAAAGAAGAACTTCTCTTGATGGAATACCTGCGATAGCCTTTGTGCCTGCTGCATCGTAAACGATGTTTTCGATAACGCTTGCCTTGAATTCAAGGTTTTCAAGATTCTTAACAGCTTTGTCAAGGATTGCTGCTGCTGTTGTTGCTTCGCCGTAGCTGAAAGCGAAAGCACTTGGTCCTTCAAGGTACTGTGCAAGACCTTCAAACGGAGTATCTTTTACAGCTAAAGTAACCATTGTGTTTTTGTAAACCTTATAGTCAACGCCTGCTTCTCTTAAGCTCTTTCTGAGCTGTGTGTCCTGTTCTACAGTAAGACCTCTTGAGTCAACAACAACAACTGATGCTGCTCTTGAAAGTTTGTCTTTAATTTCATTAACTACAACCTGCTTAGCTTCTACTTTTGCCATTATTACACCTCCCTATATATTAATTCAAATATAAATGCCTTAACGCATCATATCAAAGTTAATATATTACATAAAGAATTTAAAAAAGCTTTCCTGCACATAGACAGGAAAGCCCGATTTAACAAAATCACAATTCCTCGGCTGGCAAGCATAACGCTTTTTAAGCTTTCGCACCTGCTGTCTACGGCAGTATTTATTTCGACCTTATGATGATAGCACACTTTAATAAGTATGTCAACATATTTTTTTAAATACCACCGCTTTTTCAGCAATTATTCGCTGATTTTAGCCTGGTTAACTTTAATGCCAGGGCCCATTGTTGTAGCTATTACAACGCTCTTAAGGTACTGACCTTTAGCTGCCTGTGGTTTTGCTTTTATAATTGCACTCATAAGAGTCTGGAAGTTTTCGCTTAACTTTTCAGAACCAAATGAAACTTTTCCGATAGGAACATGAATGATGTTAGTTTTATCAAGACGGTATTCGATCTTACCTGCCTTAATATCCTGAACAGCCTTTGTTACGTCCATTGTAACTGTACCTGCTTTAGGGTTTGGCATTAAGCCTTTAGGACCAAGTACACGGCCTAAACGACCAACAACGCCCATCATGTCAGGTGTAGCTACTACTACATCGTATTCAAACCAGTTTTCGTTCTGAATCTTTGGAACGAGTTCCTGTCCGCCTACGAAATCTGCACCTGCTGCTAAAGCTTCGTCAGCCTTAGGACCCTTAGCAAATACTAAAACACGAACTTTTTTACCTGTACCGTGTGGAAGAACAACGGCACCACGAACCTGCTGATCAGCATGTCTGCTGTCAACACCCAAACGAATATGTGCTTCAAC
>CAKQPE010000173.1 GCA_934256695.1 uncultured Eubacteriales bacterium | reverse complement strand
CTGCAAGCTTATCTATATATCCCATGAGTCTGTCAGCAAATCTGTTATGAAGCATTTGCTTTCTAAGTTCCATATCTGTAGTATGGACAGATACGTTTATAGGTGAAAGATGGTAGTAAATTATTCTGTCCAAATCTTTTTCCTTCATATTGGTGAGCGTTACATAGTTGCCCTGAAGAAAAGAAAGTCTGGAATCGTCATCTTTAAAATAAAGAGTTTCTCTCATTCCCTTTGGAAGCTGATCTATAAAGCAGAATATGCAGTTGTTCTGGCAACTTCTCGCATTGTCCATCAATCCGGATTCAAAATCTATGCCAAGGTCCTCGTAATAATCCTTTTCAACCTCGGCTACACATTCCTCTCCCTGCTTTGTCTTAATAGTAAGCTCTATATACTCATCATTTATAAGATACCTGTAGTCAAAAACATCTAAAATAGGCTTGCCGTTTATGGCTATAAGAATGTCTCCCGGTTCTATCCCAAGTTCTTCCGCTATGCTGTTTTTTTCAACCTTAACTATTACATTTTCGCCATTTCTCAAAATATTTACTCCTTAGTTACTCTTTTAATGACAAATATGCCGCCATACTGCCACGCAAGTTACCCATTCTTCTGTGTGAGAAAAACAGTTTTTCATTGCACATGGTACATTTATCTGTTACTTCTATATTTTCTTCCTTTATTCCGCTTTCAGTCATAAGTCGTTTGTTTATTCCCCACAAATCTATTTTGTAGTGATCTTTACAGCTCAAATCATCTGTTATAAATTCATCTGCAAAACTCATATTTTTTCTGAACTCGTCAACAACCGGCTTGTCTACCTGAAAACAGCACTTCCCTATAGAAGGGCCTATTGCAGCAACAATATCTTCCGGATTTGTATCATACCAAGCCTGCATTTTTTTAACTGTTTCTTTTGCAATTCCCGCTGCTGTTCCTCTCCAGCCGGAATGAGAAAGACCTATAACCTTTTTTACAGGGTCAAGAAAAAAAAGCGGAACACAATCGGCATGATATGTGCATAAAACTATTCCCGGCTTATTTGTAATATATCCGTCATAACCTTCTATATGTGTTCTGCAATGACTGTAATCAATGTTCAATATATTTGTCTTATGTATTTGATGTCCGTCTGTCAATTTGCTTAAATCAAAACCTTCTGCCTCAGCAACTCTTTTCAGGTTTTCTTCCACATTTTCTTTTTTGTCACCTCTTGTAAAACTTACATTAAGGCTTTCAAACTCATTTTGGCTTACACCGCCAACTCGTGTTGTGAAGCAATGATTTACAAGACCTGTTTTTTCAAGATTTTCAAAATGACATACTTGCAATCCGTTTTTATTAACTATCTTCATCTTTATTCTCCAAAAGCGTTTTCAGTCTGCCGCATAAATATTTTTTCCTGTATTAATATTTCAATAACGTCAAACCTAAAATTTTTATTATATAAATCATTCTTTTGTATGTAATCTTTTGCTGTTTCTATTATTTTCTTTTGTTTCCTTAAATCAACAGCCTCACAGGGAAGACCATACTTTGTATCTTTTCTTAATTTTACTTCAACAAAAACAACTGTGTTATCTTTTTCTGCTATTATATCTATTTCTCCCATTCGGGTGTGATAATTTTTCTCTCTTATAGCATATCCTTTTTTAATCAGTTCCCTTGCCGCAAGTTTTTCGCCGTAATCGCCTTTATATTTGCTTATCATATAAAATTTTTAAGAAAACTTTTTCTGTGAATAGGACATATACCGTATTTCTTTATTGCGTCAGTATGTTGTTTCGATCCGTAACCTTTATTTTCCTCAAAGCCGTATTCAGGATAAAGTTTTGCATATTCTGTCATCATTCTGTCTCTGTATACTTTGGCTATAATGCTTGCCGCACCTATGGAAATACTTTTTGCGTCACCTTTTATTATTCCCTGCTGGCTTATTCCTATATCCGGTATTGTAACTGCATCGGCAAGAACAAAATCCGGTTTAATGCTAAGTCCGGCTATAGCCTGCTGCATTGCCTTGTATGTTGCCTGCAAAATATTTATTCTGTCTATTTCTTCAGGTGAGACTATTCCGAAACTATAAGCAACCGCTTCTTTTGTTATTATATCATAAAGAGCTTCTCTTTTCGAGGAACTCAATTTTTTTGAATCATTTATACCTTCTATTTTACAATTTTCTTCCAATATAACCGCTGCCGTAACAACAGGGCCGGCAAGAGGACCTCTGCCAACCTCATCTATTCCCGCTATTACTTTAAAACCTTTTTTACGGCACTCATTTTCATAAAATGAAATTTCCTCAAGTCTTTTAAGTTCTGATAAATGTGCATTATACTTTTTCTCAGCCGAAGAAATTATATTTAAAACACCTTTTCGGTTATCTTCTTTTAAGGATTCTATAAACAAAGGAATATCATCAATACCTGTATTATTGTATATTAACTTTATTTCCGATATGCTTTTTGACAAAAAATCACCCCACCGTTCTTTAAAATAGTATACTCTAATAAAAAACTCTTGTCTATAGGTTATTGTTTTAAGGTTTTAACTATAATTAATTTTGCAAAAATAACCCTTCAAAAATATAAATTTATCGGGCTAAAAGACCTTGGGGTTTCACCCCAAACCCCGAAAATTTTTTGAAAAAAATTTAGTAAAACTTTTGATAAAATGCAATTTCATTGCATTTTCGAGAGAAAATTATAAG
>CAKQPE010000172.1 GCA_934256695.1 uncultured Eubacteriales bacterium | reverse complement strand
GTTTTAAGACCGTATAACAAAGCTATGGAATTAAGGGTTTCACCGGATTTTACTGTATGGATAATCATAATTTCTCCAAAAGTACTTTTGGTTTATAATATGATAATTTTGAGCGATAAATGTTAAAAGTCACTTGGAATATTTGACAAATTATGATATTATAATCATACAGCAAGAAAGATAAAGCCCAAAGGCGGTTAGCACTTCCCCATAAAGGAGGTGTTGCTAATGACTACATACGAAAAGATAACAGTAATGTTTTATTTTATTTCCGTAGTCTTTATGGCATTGACTTATTTTAAGTCAAAAAAATAACCGTCCTCCGTGGCAAGAGTCGAACGGTTATTAAATAAAAACTTCGGCTAACCGCTTTAAACGGTTTCCCTCTTGCTTATATAATAGCATACAGACAAATAAAAATCAATACAGCCGAGAAGAAAAGGCTGTATTTTTATTTATGTATATTTGGGTAAAATCATGGATTTAACATATTTCTTTTAATTTAAAGCTGTTTATAGTATAATATTATTTACCTTAATAGTAATACTTTTTATTTTTTAAGGATTACGGAAATTTGCCAAAGGAGATGAAAATATGAATGACATAAATACAAGGGAATTGGAATTTTTTGAAGTTTTTGCCATTGGCTGGCAAATTTTCAAAGGAAATTTAAAAAATATTTTAAAAATATCGTTTATTCTCGGTTTGCCTGTAAGTATTATAATTTCACTGGCATGCAGTGTGGCAGTAAAAATTTTGAGTGCTTATGGTTTTTATTCAACTGAATTAATTTCAAACGAGACGTTAACTGCATTTGCACGCAATAATCCGCAGGTATATCTGAAGATACTGATTGTGCTTATGCTTTCGAGCATTTTTCAGGCTGTTTTTCTGCCGCTTGTTTCGGCAGGAGTTGTGGATTTATCATCTGATGTAATAGAAAACAGAAAAACTGATGCAAGAAAAAGCATACTTAGTGTACTTGCAAAGGGGCATATAATAATATGTGCGGCATTTATAAATTTAATATGCACATATGTCGGAGTTGTGTTATTTGTTGTTCCCGGAATAATATTTATGACATGGTTTTATTTTTACGAATGTGCCATTATGCTTGACGAAAAGGGAATTATAGATTCCCTTAAAAGAAGCAAAGAATTTGTAAAAGGAAAGGCTTTGAACACATTTGCATATATATTGTTTATACAGCTTTCATGCAGTATTCTTAGCAGTGTCATAAATATGCTTTTTGGTTTTATCGGAGGAAATATTGTTGGGGACATTATTCTTCAAACAGCGTATATATTTATTCAGACATACTTTATCTGTGCTTTGACAGTACTTTATATTAACAGAAAAGCAATGCTTGAAGGTAGCGATAAAAACAATGAAGAACACATTGAAATTTAAAATATACATTCGGGAGGAATTTTAAAATGTCTTTTGGGCTTGAAAGATATAACGAAAAAGATTTCAGATATTTAAAGCTTCTTTCAAAAAAATATTCAAACATAAACAGTGCAAGTACCGAAATTATAAATTTACAGGCAATACTTAATCTTCCGAAAGGAACGGAACATTTCGTAAGTGATATTCACGGCGAGTATGAGTCTTTCAGCCATGTCCTTAAAAATGCATCGGGAGTTATAAAAAACCAGATAACAGCAATTTTCGGTTCATCTTTAAGAGAAAGGGAAAAAAAATCTCTTGCAACACTTATTTATTATCCTGAACAGAAACTGGAAATAGTAAAAGAGAACGAAAAGGATATTTGCGACTGGTACAGAATTACTCTCCACAGGCTGATTGAAATATGTAAGGTTATGAGTTCAAAATATACCCGTTCAAAGGTAAGAAAGGCACTTCCGCAGGAATTTTCTTATATAATGGAAGAACTTATACATGAGGACGGGACAGGTGCGGACAAAAAGCTTTATTATAAAGAGATAATAGAAACAATAATACGTCTTGACCAGGCAGACAGATTTATTATTTCTATATCTAATCTTATACAGCGTCTTGCCATAGACCAGCTTCACATACTGGGGGATATTTATGACAGAGGCCCTAAGGCAGCACAGATAATGGATCTGCTTGAAAACTATCATTCCGTTGATATTCAGTGGGGAAACCATGATATATCATGGATGGGAGCGGCGGCAGGCTGCCAGGCCCTTATATGCAATGTTGTAAGAATTTGTGCAAGATATGCAAATCTTGATACTATAGATGAGGATTACGGCATAAACCTTATTCCCCTTGTTACTTTTGCCGCAGAAAAATATGCCGATGACCCATGCGAAGATTTTATGCCGAAACTTTCCGAGGACGATATAGTAAGCGAAAAAGACGCAAAGCTTATAGCAAAGATACATAAGGCAATAACAATAATGCAGTTTAAGGCAGAGGGACAGATAGTAAAAAGACATCCCGAATACGAAATGGAAAAACGTATGCTTCTCGGCACAATAGATAAGGAAAAGGGGACAGTTGTTGTTGAAGGAGTTGAGTATCCGCTTAATGACAAAAATTTCCCAACCCTTGACCCTGCAAACCCATATGCTTTTTCGCCTGAGGAAGATATGGTAATGAGCAAAATAAAATCGTCTTTCGTAAACAGTGAAAAGCTGCAAAAGCATATAAGTATGCTCTACAGCAACGGCAGTCTTTATAAGGCATTTAACACAAACCTTATGTTCCACGGCTGTATACCTATGAACGAGGACGGAAC
>CAKQPE010000171.1 GCA_934256695.1 uncultured Eubacteriales bacterium | reverse complement strand
TTCCGCTTTATAAAATAACTTTTTCTACAGTCTGAAGCGGACGGAAAATATCCGCCCGTTTGTCTTGTTACAATAATATTTTTAAGTTTCAGAAAGGAATTTTAAATCACAATGAACGATATGCAGATACAGTGGTATCCCGGACATATGACAAAAACAAAGCGAATGATGAATGAAAATCTCAGCCTTGTTGATGTTGTAATAGAACTTATAGATGCAAGAATACCGTACAGCAGCCGAAACCCCGATATTGATGATTTGGCAAAAAACAAATTCAGAATAATTATACTGAATAAATCCGACTTGGCAGATGACAAATCAACCTCTGCCTGGAAAGAATACTATGAAGCAAAGGGTTTCAGGGTAATAACAACCAACTCGCTTAAAGGCACAGGCATAAGTCTTGTTACCACGGCAGCAAAAGAACTTATGGCAGACAAAATAAAGGCACAACAGGCAAGAGGACGTCTTTTTGTGCCTATAAGAGCAATGATTGCCGGAATACCTAATGTAGGAAAATCAACCTTCATAAACAAGTATGTAGGAAAAACAACGGCAAAGACAGGTGACAAGCCCGGTGTTACAAGGGGAAAACAGTGGATAAGAATAAAAAAGGATATGGAACTGTTGGATACACCTGGTATTCTTTGGCCTAAGTTTGAGGACAAAGAGGTTGGTATTAAGCTTGCATTTATCGGTTCTATAAATGATGATATTATAGATCTGGAAGGACTTGCAACAGGGCTTATAAATTTGCTTAATGAAAGATTTCCATCGCTTGTTCCAAAAAGATACGGCATAATAATAGAAGAAAACGATACACCGCATATTCTTTTGGAAAAAATAGGCAAAGCAAGAGGTTTTGTGTCAAAAGGCGGAAGTATTGATTTGGGAAGAACAGCAAAAATCATTCTTGATGAATTCAGAGGCGGCAAGCTTGGGAAAATAACCCTTGAAATGCCTGAGGACATAGAACGTATGGCTGCAAACACAGCTAAAGCGGCACAGGAAAAGAAAGCCGCAACAGGGGAGAGAAAGAAAAAATACAAACAAAAAAATTAAAGACCGTGGACTCTGTCCACACTATAAGACCTTGGGGTTTCACCCCAAACCCTGACCAACTTTTGGAAAAGTTGGATCAAAACTTTTATCAGATACCATGACAAAGTCATGGTATCTTGTTAAAGTTTAGGTCAAGCCTTTTTAAAGGCTTGTGGGTGTGGGCAAAACCCACAATTTTAGTAGACATTTTTTACGTTTTTGTGGTATTATTTATAAATGGGTTTGAAATAGTAATTAATAAGCAATAAAGGGGAGTGCAATAAAAATGAAATTCAACTGTCTTATAGCTCAGTCAGGCGGGCCTACATCTGCTATTAACGCAAGTTTGGCAGGAATATATTCGGCGGCTTCAAAAAATTCTAATATAGATGCCATTTATGGCGGTATAAACGGAATAGAAGGTATTATAAAAGGCAGCCTTGTTGACCTTAAACCTATTATAGGTGAGTTCGGCAACCTTGCCCTTCTTAAAACAACTCCGTCATCGTTTTTAGGCTCATGCAGATATAAACTTAAAAGCTATAAAGAAAATCCGGAAGATTTCAAAAAAATATTTGATGTATTCAAGAAATACAATATTAAATATTTCTTCTACATAGGCGGAAACGACTCTATGGATACAATCCTTAAATTAAAAGAATATCAGGAAGAAAATCCACAGGACGTAAAGCTTATTGGTGTGCCTAAAACAATAGATAATGACCTTATGTGTGTTGACCATACACCGGGCTTCGGCAGTGCCGCAAAATATATTGCAACAACAATAAAAGAAATTGCCTTTGATACGGCTGTTTATGACATGGACAGTATAGTTGTGGCAGAAATAATGGGCCGAAACGCAGGCTGGCTTACTCTTTCGGCAGGTCTTGCAGAGGACTGCAAAGGAAACTGCCTTGCAGATTTAATATATATCCCTGAAAATCCGTTTGACTATGACAAGCTGATAGAGGATATAAAAAAAGTTCAGGAAACAAAGAAACAGATTGTTATTGCCGTTTCGGAAGGAATACGATTTGCTGACGGTCAGCTTGTATCAGAATCAGAATCTAAAGACGTTTTTGGTCATGGTCAGCTTGGCGGTGCAGCAAAAACTGTTTCCGAGTATATAAAAGAGAAACTCGGTGTTAAGGTAAGAGCAGTTGAAATAAACGTACTCCAAAGATGTGCCGCACACTGTCTTTCTCTTACAGATATAAACGAAAGCTTTGCCATAGGCGAAAAAGCTTTTGAAACAGCAGCAAACGGTTTGAGCGGCGTAATGGTAACAAGCACAAGAAAAGACAGCGAAAACTACGGTCTTGAGCTTTCATACAGTGACATAAGCCTTATAGCAAACATGGAAAAAACCGTTCCTGCCGAATTTATGAACGAAGAAAAAAACGGTATATCAGAAGATGGTATTGAATATTTAAGACCGCTTATTCTCGGTGATGTAAATATTCCGAAAAAGAACGGTTTGCCTGTATACCTTAGTCTTAAAAATTTCATGGATTAAAAATTTAATATTATAAATTTTACTGAAAATAACTCCTAATATATTTTAGGGGTTATTTTTATGCAAAGCGAGCAAAAAATATAAATTTATCGGACTGAAATCATAACCCCTCAGTCACTGCGTGAAAGCTCCCCTTTCATGGGAGCCTTCCCAAATCGAAAGCCGTCCCTGAAAGGGAAGG
>CAKQPE010000170.1 GCA_934256695.1 uncultured Eubacteriales bacterium | reverse complement strand
GGATGGGTTCCCGAGTGGCCAAAGGGGTCGGACTGTAAATCCGCTGTCTCAGACTTCGAAGGTTCGAATCCTTCCCCATCCACTGATAAGAGTATCGAGTTAATCGGTACTCTTTTTTTGTGTATAAAAATAAATTTAAAAATATTTTTTATTTTTAAACCTTTCTTGTGTCCCTATGCTCTTATATACAGATGCATCGGAAAGGAGCGGAAAAATGACAGACAGTGAAATGATTGATATGTTTATAAAGGGTGATAAAAACGCCTTTGGGCTTCTCTATGACAAATATGTCAATCAAGCGGTACGTACGGCATATTTAATAACCCATAACAGTCAGCTGAGCAGAGATATAGCACAGGAAACATTTGTAAAATGCTATTTGGGACTGAATAATCTCAAAAATAAAGAAGCGTTTAAATCGTGGTTTTTTAAAATCCTTGTAAGAACTGCGTGGGAAATGGATAATAAAAATAAGGCAAGTGTACCCGTAAGCGAAATTTACGATATGGCAGACAAGGCAGTATATGACAGTGACAGAAGTGATTTTGAACTTCTTTACAAAGCCGTAAACGCACTTAACCAAAAGCAGAGAACGGCAGTTGTATTGTTTTACTTTAACGATATGTCCGTTGCGGAAATTTCAAAAGTGACGGGAGAGCTTGTTCCGACAGTTAAATCAAGATTGTTTTTTGCAAGAAAAGCCATGAAAAAGTATATTGAACTCTCAGCGGAAAAAGGCGGTGTTATTAATGAAAAATTTTGATGAAGATTTAAAGGAAATGTTTAACAGTATATCGGAAAATATTTATCCAGATGAAAATATGCTTGAAAATATTGAGTCAAAAGCTCAAAAGAGACTACACAGGGAGGAAAATAAAATGAAAAATAAATTTAAATTTAAGGTTATTATTGCAGCAGCAGCCGTATGTCTTATTTCCGTTACAGGTTATGCCGTAGGCAACATAAGTTCTTGGGAAGGTCATGCCACAAACGAAACAATACCATATGAACAAGTAGGAAAGTTAGAAAAAAAGGCTGGTTTTGAAATACAGAGAGTTGAAAATTTCTCCAACGGTTTTGAATATATTTCGGCAGGAAACGGCAAGACAAAGGCTTATGATGATAACGGTGCTGTAGTGGGAGAAAGTAAGAAAGTAATTTTAGGCTATGAAAAAGACGGCAAAGCCAACGGGGATATTGTTTTAAGTGCAAGGCACATTATAGCCGGAGAAGATTTAAGCATTGTTGACAAATACGAGGACCAAAAAATGGTTACTTTCCCGGGCGGAGATGAAGGAAAAGTTGATAAAGCCGAGATTGAAAAGTATGAAAACGAAGGTTATATGATAAGTTACGGTGGCGGTGACGAAAAACAGGAAAGCACTGTGGAAAGCCTTTACTGGACAGACGGAGATTTGATTTATTCAATGATAGGCCTTAACACAAATTTAGGCGAAGAAGAATTTTTATCAATGAAAAACGAAATAATGGAGTAAATACCTTGGGGCGTTGCCAAAAAACCACAAAGACCAAAAGACTGTGGAACTCTGTCCCACACCCTGCAAGCCTTTAAAAAGGCTTGACCTAAACTTTAATAAAAATGACTCCAAAAATTGGAGTCATTTTTTAGTATAAGTATAAATTTGCCATTAATAAGTTTTATCTACTCGGGAGAAGGCAAACCCTTCCGTCAAACCTGCGGTTTGCCACCTTCCCTTTCAGGGACGGCGTATTAACGGCAGATTTATAATTATATAAATAACTATTTTTATTTGTCCCTCATCCGTCACTGCGTGACACCTTCTCCACAGGGGAGAAGGCTTAAAACCTGACAAGTTTATATTTAACCCAAAATACCGTGACATTGTCACGGTATTTTATTAAAAGTTTCGCTCAAGCCTTTTCAAAGGCTTGCAGGGTGTGGGACAGAGTCCCACGGTTTTCTTTTTACGATTCTATGTCTGTGGCGATGCGGTCTGAGAATATGTTCGCAAGAGACGAGTCATAAAACTTAAATTTTCCTCTGCCGTTTCGTTTTGCGTAATACAGTGCTTTGTCGGCAAAAGAAAATAGTTCTTCACCGTCACGCCGGCATACTTCAGTTGTAGCTATTCCCATGCTTATTGATATGTTTATTCCGTTGTAGTCACCTGTTATTGAACGGAAAATTCGTTCTATAACAGCTTCAACATCTGTTTTGTATTCAAGAAAAATTATAAATTCGTCACCGCCGAACCTTGATACCATATCATTGTTGCGGACATTGGTTTGTATTTTTGCGGCAAGCTGCTTTAATATTCGATTGCCGGTTATGTGTCCGTAAATATCGTTTATTTGCTTAAAATGATCAATGTCCAAAACAGCAATGGCAAAATTGCTGTTAGGCTTGCGGGAAAGACTGTCGTTTATAATTTCCTTTGCCGTTTTCTGGTTGAAAAGCCCGGTAAGGGAGTCTCTCCTTGCCATGTTGCGGAGTTTAAGAAGGTCGAGCTTTTCAGATGTTATATCGGTAATTTTACCTATAACACCGAGATATTTCGGTGTTACGTCCGTTGACCAAAAAACATGGCATATAATTTTGTACCAATGTTTTTCACCATCTATAAGGAGTTTGCAGTTGGTCTGAAAAATCGGATTTTGAGGTGTCGTTTCAATGAGAGAGGAAACCAATTTTTTTAATGATTTTTCTCCAATAATATTTATTATGTTGCTGTTTTCCATGGGGTTTGATATAACTTCGTCAAC
>CAKQPE010000169.1 GCA_934256695.1 uncultured Eubacteriales bacterium | reverse complement strand
CTGCATTCCGTAGTAGCGGTATCCTGTTTTGCTGTCTGTATATTCCGGCTTTAATAAGCCTATTTTTTCATAATGCCTTAATGAACCGACGCTAAGGTGGAACATCTTTGCCACATCACCGATTTGAAAAAGATCCTTTTTATCCATGTTTTCTCCTGTTTTATATATTAAGCATAACTTTTTCCGGGTGCCGTTTGAGCCACATATATGCAATTACCGAAATTAATACCGAAAGCAGAGAGCCTAACGGCGATGCCAGTCCCATGGGAAAAAGCGATGCCGTGAAAAATTTTGATGCCATGTATGCAACGGGTATTCTTACGGCAAGAATCGAAATGCAGTTGTTCATAAACGGAATGTTGGACAGACCGCAGGCGCAGAAATATCCGCAGAAGCAGAAATTTATTCCGGCAAATACGCAGTCCCATACATAACTGTGCATATACTCTCCGCCAAGCTGTATTACAGTAGAATCGCTTGCAAAGAGCGAAACTGCATTTTCGGCAAAAAACTGCATTGCCATTGATGTCGTCACTCCGAAGGTAACGGCGATTATTGCCGCATACTTTAATGTAAGAACAGCACGCTCCGGCTTTCCTGCACCGATGTTCTGTGCGGAAAGGGCAGAAACGGTGGAAAGCATTGAGGACGGAATAAGGAAAAATATTCCGATAAGTTTTTCGACTATTCCTACTGCCGCCGCATCGTTTAAACCTCTTTGGTTGGCGAATATTGTTATGACTATGAAGGATACCTGTATAAATCCCTCCTGAACAGCAACAGGTATGCCGATTTTAAGCAGACTTCCCATTGTTGCTCTATCCGGCTTTAGGTCTGATTTCGTTATTTTCGGAAGCATTTGCTTTTTGCGTATTGCCGCAAGCGATATTATTACGCTGACCGTCTGCGAAAGAGTTGTGCCCAAAGCCGCTCCTGCCGCACCAAGCTTGAAAAATCCGATAAACACCTAATCGAGAATTATGTTGAAAACACAGGCAACCGCAACAAAGTACATAGGGCTTTTTGTGTCACCGATGCCTCTGAAAACAGAGCTGATTATGTTGTAGGCTGTTATGAATGGAATGCCTATAAAGCAGATGATGAGGTAATCCTTTGCCTGCGGAACCGCCTCCGTCGGTGTGGAAATAAGTGAGATTATTCCGTTGACAGAAAGAAGAAGAACGACCGTAACAACAGCCGCAAGTATGGCAAAAAGCGTTATGGTATTGCCTATTGCAGAGGAGATTTTTCTGCGGTTGGCTTCGCCGACGGCACGACCGGTCATCACCGTTGTCCCCATGGCAAGCCCGATTATTATTACGGTAAGCATGTGCATTACCTGACTGCCGACCGAAACCGCCGTTGTGCTGTCAACGCCGTTGAACTGTCCGATTATGAATAAATCTGCCATGCCGTATAATGTCTGTAAAAAATATGAAAGCAGATACGGAAGTGAAAAATAGATAACCGTTTTAAGTACACTGCCTTCTGTTAGATTTCTTTCCATAAAAATATGCTCCTTATGTTTATTTTAACAGAAATAAGTGTAAAGTCTATAACGATTATAGAGTCAATATGATTTTTTGATATTTATTAAAATAAAAAACACATCAAGTTATTTTTAACTCAATGTGTTCCGGATTTATCGTTTAAAGCTCCATATACATAGGAATACAGCCGTCTAAATATCTTAGATTTTCTTCTTCCATAAATTCATCAAACTCTTGAAAAAAGTTAGCTTTATAAAAATGAAGTGCTTTGGGAACAGAGTACAAAACTATATACTGAGCTCCGAGTATTTCTTCTTTGATTTTATGACAAAATCTCAATACGTCCGATAGTATTTGATCGCTTAAAGTATAATTTTTATTTTCGTCATAAGATATTTCATCATAAAGTACAGAATGATACTTTTCTGACATGGCAAAGTATTTGATTTCTATTGCGGATAACATTGCTTTTGTTCCTTGGTAAGAATGCCGAATGCCGGAACAAGCCAAGGTTACAAACGCAATTACTTCATTTTCGGAAATAAAAATATAGGTTTTTAAATATTCGGAAGATAAAGCTTTTTTATTTAAAAAATCGCTTATTTCCTCATTTCCGCAATTAAAATTATTTATTAGGTATGAATTGTTTTCGTCTAACAATTCCATACGATATTCTATATCTTTACCATATTTAAACATAGCCTTAGTTACTTTTTTTTGTGTGAAGATCAGCTCTTGCAATAGCCTGTTTATAAGCATTTTTATTTGTTTTTTCAAAAAATTCTTCTGTTTTTTCTTTTTTAATTTCGAATGCAACATTTATGTTTTTTGCTAATACAGCCATATCTTCATCCTCCTGTCATTTATTTTTCTTAATTGTATCATTAATATAAAAATTTTTCAATAAATTATATGCTGATGAGTTAGGAAATATGTATGTTAAAATTATCTGATTATAAATATTTAGATATATAAAGATTTTTTCGTAAATATTTACATACCTAAAGATATGTTTATGACACACAAAAGCTTTTATTTATTAATACAAATATGTAAAAATAACAAATACAACAAATCGGACAAAGAATGAACCGGAAGGATAAATTTGCGATTGTTACATATGTAACAGAATAAAATGTCTTCACAAATAATAAAATTATTAGAAAATTTTAATAATTCTTTATGCGGTTTTAATCAAACGTAAAATTGACGAAAGTATTGATTTTATCTGTTTTTTTGACAGATACTTCGTATGTGAACTATATTTTTTAATATACATTGGAAC
>CAKQPE010000168.1 GCA_934256695.1 uncultured Eubacteriales bacterium | reverse complement strand
TTCGTGCCTGTCAGTATGAGATTTTTTGACTTCGTACCGTGTTCCCTGCCTTTGAAAACATTGATTTTACTGACTTTTTCATGTTTTCTTATTAGGAGGCGGGGAATGGGGGTTGTTTTATATTTGAAAAACTTATAAAAATTTTAGTATTTTTTTTAATATATTGAGTTTTTTTGCAGATTTGGTATAATGGCTTTAAATGAAATTTTATAGCGGCAAAGAATTAAAGTAATAAAAGATTAAATGTTTAACAATACAGTTTTAAACAAAACGGTTAAATAATATTTTGGTAAAAAGGCAGATTATATAATTGTATTTTTGGAATAAATCAAAAAAATAATATAAATTTTTATAATATTTTTTGTGAATATATTATTTGTATTGTGAAATTCGGGGGGGGTAGAACAGAAGATGAAAATACGAAAAAGAGAATATCGTTCCAAAGTTCTTATCGTAGATGATTCAGAGTTTAACAGGCTTATACTTAAAGAGCTTTTGCAAGATGAATACGACATTATTGAAGCCGAAAACGGTTTGGAAGGCATAGAAATATTGAGAAATCGTGAAAGCGAAATAGACATTGTCCTTCTCGATATTGTTATGCCGGAAATGGACGGTTTTGAAATGCTTACAGCAATGAATCGTTATAAATTTATAGACAAAATTCCCGTAATCATGATCTCTGCCGAAAATGGTACGTCTTTTATGGACAAAGCTTATAAACTGGGTGCATCTGACTATATAAGACGACCTTTTGATAAAAATGTTGTTATACGACGTGTTGAAAATACAATAATGCTTTATGAAAAACAAAAGCATCTTGTAAATATAATCGAAAGCCAAATATATGAAAAAGAAAAAAACAACAACCTTCTTATAGGTGTTCTGGGACATATAGTTGAGTTCCGTAATGGCGAAAGCGGTCGGCACGTACATAATATACAGGCTATGACGTCTGTTATACTTAGGCATCTGGTTGAGATGACAGATAAATATAAGCTTTCCGAAAGTGACATTCTTATGATAAGCACAGCCTCGGCTTTACATGATATAGGCAAAATAAGTATAGATGAAAAAATACTAAATAAACCGGGCAAGCTTACCGATGAAGAATATGAAATAATGAAAACCCATACGACTATAGGTGCCGATATGCTTAAATCTCTTGATATAAGTGATAAAAGCTCTATTATAGGCATAGCCTACGATATATGCAGATGGCATCATGAAAGATATGACGGAAAAGGTTATCCTGACGGTTTGAAGGGTGATGAAATACCTATTTCGGCACAGGTTGTTGCCCTTGCCGATGTATATGATGCTCTTACAAGCAAGAGATGCTATAAAAATGCATTGCCGCACATACAGGCAATAACTATGATAAAAAACGGCGAATGTGGAGTATTTAATCCATTGCTTATGCAGTGCCTTACAGATATAGAGGATCAAATACAATATAAGATTCAGGGAATAGGCGAAAACAAACCGGATAAAGAGCTGCTTTCAAAGATAACAAAAAATCTCATTGACTTTGATGATAAAGATATTAATGAAAAAATTTCTATGGAGCCCATTGTATCGGAATGGCAGAAAATGGAATTTTTCACATCGGGGCTTAAAGAAATCCAAATTGTGTATGATAAGAAATATGATATGGCAAGCCTTTCACATTGGAGTGCACAGCTGCTTGGGTTAAATCAGGTTATAATAAATCCTTATAACCATAAGGTTAAATTTTTTTCAAATGATATTATAAAAGTAATTGCAGACTGGATTCATTCGACCACTCCGCAAAACAGGGATATAAAGTTTGATTTTCTTGAAAACATTGTAGGAGAGGTAAAAAAATATACCTTTATGGCACGTTCGCTGTGGGATACGGTACAAAATGAGTATACAGGTGTTATGGTACGTATTTTCAGAAGTGAGAATAAAAAAAGTATTCTTATAAGTGCTGTAAATTCGATTAGTACGGATATAAGTGAAAATATTGACGGAATTATAGATCGTTTAAAAAATATTTTTTATGATGTTAAGCTTATAGACGGAAGCAATATTGAAGATATCGAAAAATTAAAGGAAAACGGTATAGAGGTAAGGCTTGCGGCAGATAAAAACAAACTGTATCAGTTATTCAGAAAATATACAGAGATAAACGGAAACCCGAATGTAATAGAGATGAAATATGATGTAAAGTGTAATTCCGGTTTTGATATGGTAGAGCTTAAAGTGATAGCCGAGTTTGAGGAGTATAATCGTATTATGTTCCGAGATGCTCTTACCGGTGTATATAACAGAAAGTATTATGATATGTATACAGATATTGTTTGCAGAGAGAAAAATATTGCTTTGATACGTTTTAATAATTTATCCGATATAAATAAAAAGTACGGATATGAAAAAGGCAGCGATATGCTCTGTATGCTTGCGAAAATAATATCGGAAAACATACGTAAGGACGATATTGTTATACGTTATAAAGGTAATATGTTTATACTTGTATTAGAAAATATAAGTACGGAAATGCTGAAAAACAAGCTGGATTTGATAAAAGAAAAAGCGGAAAATTTGAGTTTTGATGATTGTCGGCAAATACAGATTTCAGCTGTTATATCCAAGGTATCGGGAACGGGACGGAGCATAACAAAGCAAATAGAAAATATAGCGGAAAATATGGCGGATTTATAGCCATTGACCGAGTGGTTTTATATAGCCTGAGACAAAGTCTCAGGCTGAGGGTGCCGACAAAGTCGACACCTAAGTCGAAATCAGGATTTCGACTTGTTCAAACAGAAGAATAAACAGACAGGTTCCATCGG
>CAKQPE010000167.1 GCA_934256695.1 uncultured Eubacteriales bacterium | reverse complement strand
AATAGGCTTCTGCAAAGTTTTTGGCAACAGATACAGGATTTACGTTTTAAAATCAATGCAATAGAGATTTTATTCGACAAAGTTTTAGAAAATCAAAATCTTAATAACATAACTTATAATTTTCTCTCGAAAATTCAATGAAATTGCATTTTACCAAAAGTTTTACTAAATTTTTTTCAAAAAATTTTCAGGGTTTGGGGTGAAACCCCAAGGTCTTTCAGTTCGATAAATTTGTATTTAGCGTAGAAAAGAGCTGTTTTGAAGTATTTCCAAGTGTTAAAGACTTTAAATCGGCAAATACTTCTTAATATTCGTCCAAGAAATGATGCTTAACTCCGTCTTTTTTGTACGCAATTATTGTATCAAGATTTACGTTTTCAACACTTCTGAAAATATTGCTTTCAACATAAGGATTTATTTTTTTCAATCGCTTTATAAGCTCTTTCACTTCTATCCTCTTTGATTTGCTTTCCTCGTTGTTGCAGGTAGTACACGTATCGGTAAACTTACAGGCACACTGTATAAAATACAGATTGTTATAGTCTCTCCAAGCCTTAATGTCGTCTTCCCTTATAAGGTAAAGGGGTCTTATAAGCTCCATCGACTCAAAATTTGTGCTGTGAAGTTTAGGCATCATTGTCTGTACCTGCCCGCCGTAGAGCATACCCATAAGTATTGTTTCTATAACGTCATCATAGTGATGTCCGAGGGATATTTTGTTGCAGCCAAGCTCTTTTGCAAAGCTGTATAAATGTCCCCTTCTCATTCTTGCACAAAGATAACACGGTGATTTTTCTATTGTATATACAGACTCAAATATATCAGACTCAAATATATTTATAGGTATGTTTAGTTTCTTTGCGTTCTCCTCTATTACCCTTCTGTTTTCGGGACTGTATCCGGGATCCATAACAATGAACTTAACATCAAAATCAAACTTATTATGCATTTTCAGTTCTTGAAAAAGCTTTGACATAAGCATGGAGTCTTTTCCGCCGGAGATACAGACGGCTATTTTGTCACCTTCCTTAACAAGCTCATACTCGTTAATTGCCTTTGTAAATCGGCTCCATATTGTTTTTCTGAATTTTTTTCTTATGCTCTGTTCAACATTTTTGCAGAAATCTTCTTCATTATCTTTTTCCTTAGGATTGGCAACAGCGTCAAGAAGCCAAGCTCTGTATCCACCCTCAAGGCTTACTGCGTTATAGCCGTTTTGACAGAGTCTTTCTGCAACATCTTTGCTGTGTATCCCCCTGTTACAGCAGATAATAAGCTTTTTATTTCTGTCTATTCTTTCATCACTTGTTATATTTTCTTCGTCTATGTTTAAAGCTTCTTTAATTGCACCGAGAGAACGCTCAGTTTCACCTCTTATGTCAATAAGCTGATATGTACTTTTATCAAGTTTTTTTAATTCTTCCATAGATATACTGCTCATATTTACTCCTTAAAAATATGTATTTTAAACAATATAATAGCGGCTGCAACGCACCCGCACAAAAATTCCTATTGATTAGATAGGTTTAATTTTATATCATTCCTTTATATTTGTCAATCGTTAAAAGATACAGCTATATTCTTTTTCCGTTAGGCATCAATTTAATATTGCAAAAAAACAAAATGTTTTATATCATATAAACTATGACAAATTATTTCAATATATAATGTCAAAATTAAAAAATGGAGATGTTGCAAATGAGTTTCGAAACAATGCAGGTAATTCCTTCTCCTGAGGAATTTATATCCGCAATACCTATGAGTGATGAACTTAAAGCCATTAAGGCCCAGCGTGATACTGAGCTTAAAAATATTTTCGAAGGCAAAGACAACCGATTTTTAGTTATAGTCGGACCTTGTTCTGCCAGTGATGAAGAAGCTGTTGTTGATTATACATATCGTCTTGCCAAACTTAATGACAAGGTCAAAGAAAAACTTTTTATTGTACCGAGAATTTATACAAACAAGCCACGTACAAACGGAGACGGCTACAAAGGAATGCTGCACCAGCCTGACCCTACAAAAGGGCCTAACATTCTTGCCGGAATAGAAGCACTTAGAAAAATGCATATCCGTTCCATTAAAGAAACACATCTTACTGCTGCCGACGAAATGCTTTATCCCGAAAACTACGCATTCCTTCACGATATTTTAAGCTACGTTGCTATCGGTGCAAGATCAGTAGAAAACCAGCAGCACAGACTTGTATCAAGCGGTATTGATTTCCCTGTAGGAATGAAAAACCCTACAAGCGGTGACTTTTCGGTTATGCTTAACGCAATTTATGCCGCACAGAGTGCCCATACCTTCCTTTACAGAGACAAGGAAGTCTCCACTCACGGCAACCCTCTTGCCCATGCAATATTAAGAGGATACGTAAACAAGCACGGACAGAGCCTTCCTAACTATCATTATGAGGACCTTGAGTTCCTTGCCGATATGTACTACAAGAAAAATGTACTTAATCCGTTTGTCGTTGTAGACGTAAACCACGCAAACTCGGCAAAGATTTATTCCGAACAGCCGAGAATAGTAAAAGAAGTCCTTCACAGCAGAAACATGAACTCTACTCTTAAATCACTTGTAAGAGGCGTTATGATAGAAAGCTTTATAGTAGAAGGCAACCAGAAGCCTGACGGCGGTGTTTACGGCAAATCAATAACTGACGCCTGCATAGGTTGGGACACAACAGAAGAACTTCTTCTTTACATGGCAGACCACGTATAATAAATAAGACCGTGGGACTCTGTCCCACACCCTGTGAGCCTTTGAAAAGGCTTAACATAAATTTTGTAATAAACCGTTTTCAAAAGTATTTTT
>CAKQPE010000166.1 GCA_934256695.1 uncultured Eubacteriales bacterium | reverse complement strand
TGCTTGACCATGGAAATATCATAAGAGATGCGGAAAGAGGTGGATATTTCCGATGAGATTAAGTTCGGTAAGATATTATATCCGTGAGGGTATATCGGGATTATTGAAAAACAGCCTTATGACCATAGCATCAATAGCTACAGTTGCAGCCTGTATTTTTATAGTTACGGTTTCGTGCTGTGTTATAGGTAATCTTCATGCAATGCTCAGACAGCTTGAAAGTGACATAGGTGTTGTTGTTTTCCTTAATGACGATGCAGACGCACAGCTTGTTTCCGCAGTAAGCGAAAAGCTCAACGGTATAGAACATATAACAAACGTAACCTATATCTCGCCGCAAGACGCCCTTGACGGATTAAAGAAAGAATGGAATGCAGATGATATATTAAGCGGTTTTGACGGCGAAAATAATCCGTTGCCTCATTCTTTTGAGATTTCTATTGACGGAATAGAAAATCAGGCAGATGTAATAAAGAATATAGAACAGATTGACGGAATTAAGAGTATAAGAAATGCACAGACAGCTACGGATATTCTGCTTAAACTGAACAGGGTATTAAGTGTTGTGGGCTTTTTGGGAATACTTATACTTGGTATAATATCAGTTGTAATTATTACAAACACAATTAAGATTTCGGTTTATAACAGACGTACCGAAATTAATATAATGAAGTATGTAGGGGCTACAGACTGGTTTATCCGCTGGCCGTTTATTGTAGAGGGTGTAATAATAGGCATTATAGGTGCGGTAGTGCCGCTTATTATTTCATGGCCTATATACAGCAAATGTGTATCTCTTGCATATGAGCATTTTGCAATACTTACAAACCTTGCGTCATTCCTCGGAGGATACGAGATATTCTCTAAACTTGTTCCGCTTGGCATACTTGCAGGAATAGTCCTTGGTGTTGCCGGAAGTGTTACATCAATACGTAAGTACCTGAGAGTATAATTTTAAAACCGTGGGACTCTGCCCCACACCCCGCAAACCTTTAAAAAGGTTTGATCTAAACTTTATAATAAAGCCCAATGACTTGTTAAGTCATTGGGCTTTATGTGAAAGATTATAAAATATACTTGTTTTTTGACATAAAACGCAATGTAATTGCGTTTTAACGAAAGTTTTGATCCAACTTTTAAGAAACCGCAAAGATAGATGCGGCGGCGTAAGCCGATTTCCGAAGGAAATTTTCTGACCAAGAAAGTTGGTCAGGGTAGTGGGGTGAAACCACACGGTCTTGATCTTGATTTTGTAATAATTTTGTACGATTGCAAATAAACTTTATTTGTAATCAGGTAAGGAGCTGTGTAAATTTGAATAAAAAAAGTTTCTGCGGCGGAATAGTTACAGGTATTGCCGCTGCTTCGGTAGTATTCAGCATAGTGAGTTTTTCCGCAACGGGACTGGCAAAAGGCTCGTTTTCGTCGGAGGATAAGCTTACATATATTTCGGCATTGCTCGATAAATATTATGTTGATGATATTGACTATGATAAACTTATAGAAGGTGCAAGTGCAGGTCTGGTAGACGGTGTAGGCGACCCGTATACAACATATATCTCCAAGGACGAACTTGAGGATTTTGTTAATTCCACAAACGGTGAGTTCTGCGGAATAGGTGCGGGAATTATGTATAACTCCGATAAAAACAAAGCAGTAATTTCGTATCTTATGGATAATTCTCCTGCTGAAAAATCGGGTATACTGCCTTTGGACGAAATAGTAAGTGTAAACGGCGAAGATGTAACGGATATGGATCTGGATACAATAGTAAGCAAGGTAAGAGGTCCTAAGGATACAACGGTTGAAATAGTTGTTTACAGACCGGACGATAATCTGAACCACACATTCAAAATAACAAGAGACTCCATAGATATTCAGTCAGTAGCGGGCGAGGTTCTTGACGGTAATATAGGCTATGTGTATATAAGCGGTTTTAAGGCTAATACGTATGACCAGCTTATGACTGAGTTAAATACCCTTAAATCACAGGGAATAAAGGGACTTATAATAGATTTAAGAGATAATCCGGGCGGACTCCTTACATCGGTAGAAAAGATTGCCGACGAGTTTATTCCGGAGGGCAATGTTGTTTATACAATAGACAAAAACGGCAACAGAAAAGATTTTAATGCCGATAAAAACTATGATGACATACCACTTGTTGTTCTTGTAAACGGCAACAGTGCCAGTGCATCGGAAATTTTCTCCGGAGCTGTTCAGGACAGGGGCAGAGGAAAACTTGTAGGTACACAGACATTCGGAAAAGGTCTTGTCCAGAATCTTTACCAGATACCTGACGGTTCGGCAGTTAAGATAACAATAGAGAAGTATTATACACCGAAGGGCGTGTGCATACAGGGAATAGGCATTACACCGGATTATGTGGTTGAACGTACAGATGATTTGCCAAGTGTGATTCTTTTGAAACATGAAGATGATGTACAGCTTAAAAAGGCTTTGGAAGTAGTTAAAGGCGAGATAAAGTAAAGAATTTTGAAGTGTTATAATATCTTAAAATATTTAATATAAATTTCAATAAAAATCTCAATGACAAGGACAGTCGTTGAGATTTTTTTGTAAATCCATTTGCGATATTTTTAAAGCTTTCCACTGGGGAAGGCTAACCCTTCCGTCAAACCTGCGGTTTGCCACCTTCCCTTTCAGGGACGGCTTATTAGTGGCAAATTTTATGTTTAACATTAAAAATTAAGTTTTTGTATAATTTATTTTCTTAATTTCCCCTCATTCGTCACAGCTTATGCTGTGCCACCTTCTCCATGGGAGAAGGCATTAAAACCCTTCCGTCAAACCTGCGGTTTGCCATCTTCCCTTTCAGGG
>CAKQPE010000165.1 GCA_934256695.1 uncultured Eubacteriales bacterium | reverse complement strand
TTATTCGGCAAAGTTTGAAAAAACAAATCTTAATGACATAACTTATAACTTTGTTCCGAAAAACGCAATGTAATTGCGTTTTGATAAAAGTTTTGGTTTCGCTTTTTCAAAAGCAACCGGATACGTACAGAGCCAACAAGAATTTGGTCTTTTTAAATTATTAAATAAATTGTTACAAAATTAATTCAAATTTTAATAAATTAAGACAAAAAAGCACTATGAAAAACCATGAAAGCCTTTAAAAAATGTTGTTTTAAGGGCTTTTTTGTTTGCTTGAAAAATGAGGAAACCAAAAAAGTGTTGCATAATTGTTACATTTGTGTTAATATAATTTCTGCAAAGATTAATCAGTTGTTAAAGAAACTGGAAATCTTTAATAAGTCAATAATAAACTAAGAGGACTGCCGAGACACTTTAATCCCACAATCCGAATTTATACGGCTGTTCCAAGGAGGAAAAATGACAAAGCATATTAGAATATTATTAATGGTAGTATTTGCAGTAGCCGTTCTTACAGGCACAGCAGCAGCATATGACGGAAGCGAAGCACCAAAGAACATTACAATATCCGAAAATACAGGAAAAGATGTTAAGGTTACAACAACAGCACAGACTGTAGGTGAGCTTTTTTCAGAACAGGGAATTGAAATCGAAAATGAAGATATAGTTTCAAAAAACACAGATGAAGAAATTATTTCCGGAGAAACAATAAAAATTACAAGAGCATTAACAATTAATTTCAATATCAATTCAGAAGTTAAAACAGTAAAAACACATAAATCAACTGTAGGTGATGTTATAGCAGAAAACAGCAGTCTCCTTGGTGAAGGCTATGAGCTTAAAGGTGCAAACGAATCTGCAAGACTTTACAATAACATGACTTTAAATTTCTCAGTTCCTACAGATGAAATCGTTACTTCTACAGAGAAGGTTGCTTTTGAAACAAAATATGTTGATAATGCCGATATGCCGGAAGGAACCGAAAAGGTTACACAGGAAGGCAAAAGCGGAGTGCTTGAAATAACAAAAAAACAGTATTACTTTGATGGAAAGATAACAAAAGTTGAAGAAATAAGCCGTAAAGTAATTGAAGAACCTGTTGATACAATTATACAGGTTGGTACAAAGAAAAAAGAACAGCCTGCAAGTTCTATTGACGGACTTAATTACAAAAAGACAATAACAATGAAAAGTACAGCATACACACCTAATGATGCCGGTTGTTCAGGCAGAACAGCAACAGGTGCAAAAGCAACAAAGGGTATTGCAGCTGTTGATACAAATGTAATTCCGTTTGGTACAAAACTCTATATTCCGGGTTATGGCATAGCAGTAGCAGCTGACAGAGGCGGAGCTATAAAGGGCAACAGAATCGACCTTTGCTACAACACTCTTTCCGAAGCATACAGCTGGGGAAGAAGAAACGTAACAGTATACGTTCTTGAATAAAAGACTTTGGGGTTTCACCCCAAACCTTGACAAGCTTTTGAAAAAGCTTGAGCAAAACTTTTAATAAAAAAGACTTTAAAACAAAAATGTTTTAAAGTCTTTTTTGAGTTTGGAAATATTTATTCTTAAAGAATTTAACAAATAAACCGCAAATACTTTGCGGTTTATAATAAAATTTAGGTCAAGCCTTTTCATGGTCAGAAATTTGCTTCGCAAATCAAGCTTCGCTTGCCGCATCTATCTTTGCGGTTCATTGCTTGCAGGGTTTGGGACAGAGTCCCAAGGTCTTGACGGTCTTAATGTGTTTTGCCTTTTAAAGTTTTGTTGAAGTATTCCACAGCCTCAAGAGCGGTTTTGCTGTTTGTAACCGTTGTTCTCGGCATTACGTTGTATTGCTGTATGTTGTTTGCAATGTTCCATACCCATATGAACTGTATGTCGGCTCCGGCATCTGTTACGGCTTTTATTGTGTTTGTGTTGAAAAGTCCGTTCGGATATGCATAAAAATGATATTGCTGTGATATTCGGCTGTCTATCTGTGACCATGCAGACTGTAAGTTTGATTTTATTCTTTCACTGCTTATGCCGGATACTATAGGCTCGTGGTTCTTTCCGTGTAATCCTATATACATAAGTCCGGAGTCTGACATAACTTTTAACTGTGGCCAACTTAAAAATGTATCTGTATTGTGTTTAAAAGGAACGTCTTTTGTGTAGTCGGTTATTATGTATACCTCGGCTTTGGCATTATATTTATACAATATAGGAAAAGCAAGCTCGTATACAGAAGAATATCCGTCATCAAACTGTATTATAACGGGCTTTTCCGGAAGTTCGGTACCGTTTTTTATATGATTAAGTAAATCGCTTGTAAATATGGGAGTGTAGCCTTTTTCAATAAGACCTTTAAGGTCACTTTCGAATTTCTGTGGTGTTATAACCCAATCGGAAAGCTGAGACTCGTCTGTTGTAAGTCCGTGATAGTTTAAAATGGGACAGACGGGAATAGAATTATTATATGGGTTTATTGAATTGTTTTGTGCATATGCCGTTAGATTAAATGGTATAATAGCAGATAAAACGATAAGTAGCAGACTGATAAGTTTTTTAAATTGTTTTTTTAACATTGTGCAGATGCCTCCTATGTATTGATACTAATTTTATATAATAATACGGTTTTTGATTTATGTCGACCTGATACGGTCGAAATTAATAAAATTTTAAAATTTAAATTTTGTATTGTGAAATTTTCAAAAAAGTATTGACTATAAATAAATGTAGTGATAAAATGTTTATCGCTGAAGTTAATACTTCACTATATGCAGTCGTGGCGGAATTGGCATACGCGCTAGACTAAGGATCTAGTCCGGGTAAACTGGGTAGGGGTTCAAGT
>CAKQPE010000164.1 GCA_934256695.1 uncultured Eubacteriales bacterium | reverse complement strand
AGCTTCTTCTGTTATTACCGGCATCTGCTGAACCCTTAACGCAACCTCTGCCGGATTTGAAGGAATTAAATTTATAAACATAAAACATACAAACGATATTGCCAAAAGCAGCGGTATTGCCAAAAGTATTCGGCGTACAACATAACGTCTCATAGCTGTTCTCCTTTCAAAAAAACAGCCGCTTCCCATAAAGAAGCGGCATCTTAATATTATTCAAAATACATATCCGCAAAAGGAACATCGTACTGGTCTGTTCCAAAGTGGACTCCCTTTAATTCAGATGTATAAAGGGCTTTGTTGCATTCAAATGTTAAAGGAATATATACTGCGTCCTCGTGAAGTCTTGTAAGAACAAAGCTGTATAACTCCTGACGTTTTGTTTCGTCTGTGCTTGTTAAAATATCCGTTATTGCCTGGTCTATTTCTGCCTTATCATCTAATCCCTGCTGTGCCGCAAAGTCACCGTAAACAGGTGCTCTCATTGCCGCAAGTGATGACTGTGGGTCATAAGGCATACCCCAACAGATATTAAATACCATATCGAAGTTTCCTGCCTTCATATTGTCACGGTATGACTGCTCTTCTTCTCCGTGAATATTCATCGAAATACCAAGTTTAAGATATTCGCTCTGAAGATATTCCGCTATTGTCTTTTCCGTTACACTGTCGCTGTTATAAAGAAGGTCAAGCTGAAGTTTCTTTCCGTCTTTTTCTCTTATACCGTCACTGCCTACTGTCCAGCCTGCCTCATCAAGCATTGAAGAAGCTGTATCTGTGTTGTATTCATAAGGCTTTAAGTCAACATCGCAATAAGGAACCGTTGATGCATAAAGTGTATCGGCAGGTTTTTCAAGACCATAGAATATACCGTCCGAAATAGTCTGTCTATCAGTTGCGTACTGTAAAGCCTGACGAACTGCTTTATCACCTAAAATATCATGTGTTGTGTTTAAAACTATGTGTCTTGTCGATGTAGGGTCTGAAAGTGATACTGTAAATTTATCACTGTCAACATACTGACTTATGGCATCTGCATCAAGCATATTTTTTCCGAATATTAAATCAATTTCGCCCGATTCAAGAGCCATTATACGAGTCTGGTTGTCAGGAATTACTTTTACCGTAATTTTCTGTATTGCAGGTTTTTCACCCCAGTAATTTTCATTTCTTTCAAATACCGCATACTCATCTGTAACAAAATCCGTAAGTACATAAGGGCCTGTACCTATATAACCGTTTACGCCGTCCTTTGTGCTTCCGTTTATCATGCACTCAGGTGAAATCATAGCGAAAGGACGGATACATCCAAGTTCTGTAAGCATAGGATAATATGCCTCGCTTAACTCTATAACAAATGTATGGTCATCAGGTGCGGAAACTCCTACAAGAAGGTTCATCATTTCAAGCCATGTGTGACGCTCTTTGTTCTCTATTATTGCGTTAAAGTTTGCTAAAATCGCATTCGCATCGCATACCGTTCCGTCCGAAAACTTTACTCCGTCACGTATTTTAAATGTATATATTTTTCCGTCATCGCTTATTTCCCAGCTTTCGGCAAGGCAGCCTTCGTAACCGTCATCCGTAATGCTTACAAGAGTATCATAAAGCATACTCTGTGCATACATTTCACCTGCATAAAGATGTGGGTTTAAATCTCTTATGTCTCTGTAGTTTACAAACACAAGTTCATCTTTAGCCGATGATGTTTCATGAGCCGACTGTGACTGAGAAGAAGCCGATGAACTGCTGCTTGCGCATCCGCTTAAAACTGTTCCTACTGCTAAGGCTCCTAATAATACTAAAGCAAGAAGTCTTTTTTTCATTTAATTATCTACCTCCGTTTGTTTCATAACTTTATAGCTTTACTTCGAAATGTATTATAACAAAGTTAGTACAGACTTACTACTGATAATTTTGGCATATCTTACTATAACAAATCGTTATAGCATTTTTTTGAAATTTTTGATAATCCACCTTGCAGGTTTTGAAAGATGTCGTTTCGGATCCCATACATAACCTACCTGCAAAAAAGGCTCGCAGCCTTTTATTGCCAAAGATTTAACATCATATTGCCAATAAGGCTCGTGCATAAATTCCAGTCCAAGACTGCATACATCTGTGTGCAGAAGAAAGTTTATAGTAAGATGGTCGCTGTTTGTGTGTACCGAATGATTAAGGTTTCTTGTATCTATAACACCCATACTTACATTTTCCAAATGATGCTCCATTGAATAAAAATCCTTTACTCCTCCCACAAATTTTAAATCCTGAAGTTCAGAAAACTCTATGCTTTCTTTTTCATAAAGAGGATTGTTTTTTCCCACATAAAGACATATTTTTTTCAGCTCAAGAGGTACAAATTCCAAATTTTTATGTGCCATTATATGTTTAAATGTCTGCACCTGTTTTTGTGCCACATATACTATGCCTATTTCCGAAATACCCTGATGAACGTGTTCCGTTACCTCCTCTACAGAGCCTTCCTGATGCTCTATTGAATAAATATCCGAAAATTCATTGTAAAAATCCACCAAAAGTCTCGAAATCATATTGCTTGGGTATGTTGATATTCGCATACAGTTTTTACTTTCCGGCACAGCAAGAGACGAAATGGTTGCCGTTGTTTTTAATATAAGTTTTGCATACTCCAAAACAGTTTTTCCGTAAGCTGTAGGCTCAACCCCCTTTCCCGTTCTCTCCAATAATTTTCTGCCTAATTCATGCTCCAAAGAGCTTATTGTTTTGCTTACATTTGGCTGAGATGTATACATACATTCCGCCGCCTGCGATAAACTGCCTTTTTCACAGGCAACTACAAAAAATTCAAACTGTTTAATGTCCATAGTATTTCTCCATATATGTCAGTATTTATATTAGTTTCGATTATATTAATATAGCATAGACAAATTATAGTTGCCAATATGCATCTAACTATTTTCTTATAATATTTAATTAAATACTTTTCTTAATGCCATATATTTTCTTTGTTGCAAATATGTATTCATCTTTTTCCAAACTATACTGTCATAACACTCGTTTTTATTTACGA
>CAKQPE010000163.1 GCA_934256695.1 uncultured Eubacteriales bacterium | reverse complement strand
TTCCCTTTCAGGGACGGCTTTCGAGTTGGGAAGGCTCCCATGAAAGGGGAGCTGTCACGCAGTGACTGAGGGGTTATTATTTCAGTCCGATAAATTTACAATATTTATCCAATACTGTAGTTTATAATGTGGCTTACTTCCTCAAAGCCGAGACTCTTATAAACAGGCTCACCGTAAACCGATGCCTGAAGGCTAAGTATATCACAGCCCTCTGCTTTTGTCTCATTTATTATGTATTTTATAAGTGCCGTGGCATAACCCCTGTTTCTGAACTCTTTCGGTGTGGCAACCTCATGTATTCCGCCGTTTTGACCACATATATTAAGAATTGCCGTTGACACTATTTCGCCATTTAACATATATCCGTAATAACGGCAGTTCCTGTCATTAACAAAAATCTCGTGTTCGTCTGCTATTCCGCTTTTTCCAAAACCGTCTTCACAGGCAGTAATCCATCCGGCAAGTTTTTTTCTTGTAATACGGACTATATTTGAATCATTTTCATATTCCGGTGCATTTTCGAGATTATACAACATTCCCTTCTGTGGTTTAATTACCCTAAACCCAAGAGAAAGCATATCTTCTTCTATGCCCTCATAGCAGTCCTCCAAAGAAAGACTCATATACTTAGGACTTGTCGGTTCAAGACAAAGTGTTTTTATACGTTCAAACATTTTTTCGTCTTTTACCGGCATATTAATAATATTAAGTCTGCTGTACCATGAAAGTCTTACAAAGTTTCTGTAAAAGCAAAAATTTTCATTTTCTTCATATTCTCTTTTTTTAGCCATAGACGCTTTTTTTGAAAGATTCATAAGGCTTTCCACAGCCAAAAATGATTTTGATTTTTCCATTTTCAAACCCTCCCGAATTCAAAAATCATTTATTCTTCGGCGGTATAACTTCAATCCAATATCCGTCAGGGTCGCCTATAAAATATATTCCCATTTCCGGATTTTCAAATATTATACAACCCATTTCCTTATGTTTTTCATGTGCTTTTTCATAATCCTCTGCTTCAAAAGCAAGATGAAATTCACATTCACCAAGGTTATACTTTTCTTTTCTGTCTCTCAGCCATGTAAGCTCCAGTGTAAAACCTGTTTTTCCGTCACCGAGATAAACAAGTATCCAGCTTCCATCAGGTGCTTCTTTTCTTCTTACTTCTTTAAGCCCCAGAGCCTTTGAGTAAAACTCCATGCTTTTGTTAAGGTCAAGCACATTAAAATTAAAATGATTAAATGTAAACATATAATTTACCTCCCTAATTAATGGTGATGATGGTCGTGTCCGCAGCCGCAGTCGTGGTCATGGTGATGATCATCTCCACAGCCGCAGTCATGGTCATAGTGGTGGTGGTGGTCGTGGTCGTGTCCGCAGCCACAGTCATCATCTTCTTCCGTATAATAATCAAAACCGTTTGCCGCAAATACCGCACCGACTTTATCTATAATAAGAAGGCTTTCTTCAAAACTGTTTGCATTGTCTATTCCGTCTTTTATATAATCCATAAGTCCGTGAACATCAAGTGCAGCAAGCGGAAGTGAGCCAATAAGTTTTCTTACAGCAGATCGTCTTATGGAATTAGGCAATGAAAGAAGATATTCTTTTATATGCTTTGTAAATTTGCTTATTTCGGCTTTAAGTTCTGTTTCGGTTGCCGGTGTTTCGCCCTCTTTTTCATCATAATTAAATATCTCTGTATTTAATTCTTCATAGAAACAGGAACGTATAAATCCTTCCGTTGAAAGAGTCTTTAATGTATCATCGGAGAATTTTGAAAAATCATTAACCTTCTTTAATGTTTTCATTATGTCTTCGTTAAGTGCATTTGCCTTATCCAGAAGCGGTTCGATATAATCGTCAAGCATTTCGTTTAATGTTTCGTCAAAAGCACCTTCTTCGTCCTCTTTTATAACCTCGCATATTTTATAGTAAATATCAGTATAGCCGTAGTTTTCCTCACTCATTTCTTCTATGCTGTATCCCATATAAAAGAGTATTACAAGAGCGTTTATGTCGCTCAACATAAGCTGACAGTAGTCCTCTATTTTGTTAAGTGTATCAAGAATTTCGTTTTCGCTCTCAAATTCTTCCGAAAGTTCTTCGTCAGAAAGTTCACTTAATTTCAACGCACTTCTTTCTTTAAGAAAATCGGCTATTTCAGGAAAATACTTTCCGTATCCTTCGGAAAACTCCGGAGCACAGGTATTTGCAAAAAATTCAAGAGAAAATTCAATCTCGCCTTTAGATGCATCTTTGAAAGCTTCCGAAAGACTCTTTTCCATAATGGCAAAATATTTTTCTCTTGTCATTTTGAGCGGAACACATTCAAAAAGTTCACCTATATGGTGCATTAATTCATTTTCAGATTCCGAACTCTGCAAAAACTCCACACAATCACGGTAGAAAAGAGAAAGCTCTATTTTTTTATCTTTAACATTGCTGTCCTCTTTATATTTTCTTACCGCAACCTCATCGCTTACCATTGTGGCAACAACATTAAGCTTGGCAAAGTATCTGTATATTATTTTGTAAATTGATACAAGTTGTTTTTTCATCTTAATACATTCTTCAAGGGCATTTTTTCTTACTTCGCCGTCAAGAAGGGCTGTATCCATACTAAGAATATAATTTTTAATTTTTCTTCGTATTTCTTTCAAATCTTCACTTACGTTATAATTTTCTTCAAACTTTCTTCCTTCCGATTTCTGCTCCAAAGCAGAATTAAGAAGAAGAAGGAGGCTTGCAACCGTTTCGTTAAATATATATTTTTCCGATAAGCTTACTAATTTTTCCTCTGTATTCATACACAAACTCCTTTCGATTATTTTATTAATTATAATTCAGAAATGCTTCAATAACAACATTGAATTTATTTAAGACCTTGGGGCTTCGCCCCAATATCCCACCAGTTTTTGAAAAAACTGGACAAAAACTTTTATCAAAATGCAATTTCATTGCATTTTTCGGGAAACCATTTATGATGCTTTTAAAGCCTTCCCTTGGGAGAAGGCTTACTAACGGCAAATTTATAGTTAGTTCCAAAATACCGTGACTTGTCACGGTATTTTACTAAAAGTTTTGATCCAACTTTTAAGGAACCGCAAAGATAGATGCGGCGGTTAGAGAACCCGAAGAAACAGGGCGACGAAGTCGTTTTTGCGT
>CAKQPE010000162.1 GCA_934256695.1 uncultured Eubacteriales bacterium | reverse complement strand
AGGAGAAGGCTTTAAAACCCTTCCGTCAAGCTACGCTTGCCACCTTCCCTTTCAGGGACGGCTTTCGATTTGGGAAGGCTCCCATGAAAGGGGAGCTGTCACGCAGTGACTGAGGGGTTATGATTTTAGTTCCATAAATTTATATTAAATGGCATTGTCTAAGGTGAAACTTCAATAAATTTTCTCTTTTTTGGAACTTTGCTTGATTTTTGTTCGTATATTAAGCAGAATAGTAATAAAACCGGTTTAATTTACTGTTTAACGGAGGGGATAAAATGAACAGCACCGCCAATTCGGTATTAATAAAGAAAGCCCGACGTGGTGACGGTCATGCATTCGGAATGTTGATAGAAAACCACGAAAGATTTGTTTATAACATTGTATACAGAATAACGGGAAATTTCGAGGACGCAAGAGATGTTTCCCAAGAGGCTTTTATAAAGGCTTTTAAAAATTTTTCGTCCTATGACGAAAGTTCGGCTTTTTCCACATGGATTTACAGAATAGCCGTTAATACGGCCATAGACCATGTAAGAAAGAAAAAACGTGAAAACAATGTAAGTCTTGAGGATTACATAACAGATGAAAAAGGTGAAAACCATAAATCAAGTGTAGAGGAAAAAATAGTTTCCGATGAAGGAATGTCAGACATTATAAAGGCATTAAATGCCCTTGATGAAGATTTTAAAACGGTTGTTGTTTTAAGAGATATAGAAGGAATGGAGTACAGTCAAATAAGTGAAATAATAGGCTGCCCCGAAGGTACTGTTAAATCAAGACTATCGAGAGCAAGAGGAAAATTGCGGCAAATTATAAATAAAGACAGAAGGGAGGCAAATATATGAACTGCAAAGAAGCTATGGATATAACAGACAACTATTTGAATGAAAATACAGAACTTTACAATGAACAGGAATTTAAGCAGCATATAAATGAATGTAAGGACTGTTTGTCTGCTTATGAAGATATAATGGATATAAAAGACAGCCTTGAAAATTTGGAGTATCTTCCGTTGCCGGAAAATTTCCATAATGAACTTATCGAAAAAATTACTTCATCGGGAAAGAAGAAAAAATATAACTGGATTAAATATACAGCTGTTGCAGCTTGTGCTGTTATGGTGTTTATAACAGGCGGATATATAAAAAGCGGTTTTTCTTCATATTTCAAAGCGGGAGCTGCTACCGGAATGGATTATAATTCGGCTTCGGCGGGCAGTGTACAGGAATTTTCTGCAACGGCTGATGCAGCCGACGGAGCTATACTTAAATCAAAAGTTTCGGCAGATACGGGAGCATATGACGATAATTATTCGGCAGATATGGCAAACAATACAGAAAGTGCCGTATCGGCAGGAATACACGGCGAAAAGCTTATTAAAAACGGATATATTTCGGTTTCCGTAGATAATTATGACAAGGCTGAGAAGAATATAAAAGATTATATATTGAAAAATAACGGATATATCCAAAACAGCAGTTCTTATTCGGATTATGACCATGAGTTTAATTTATACAGAGGAAAATCCGGATCTATGACAGTTTGTGTTGAAAGTGATAAATTCGGTTTGGCTATGGAGTATTTTAAAACTATAGGTGACGTAACAGATGAAAACGAATACACAGACGATATTACAAGCGAATATATTGATACGGAAAGTCGGCTTAAAGTAAAAGAACAAGAGAAAGAACGTCTTACAGAGCTTATGAACAGTGCCGATAATATAGAGGATATAATAAATATCGAAAGCAGGCTCAGTACCGTAATAGAAGATATTGAAGCATCTAAGGCACAGATAAACAATTATAACAGTCTTACATCTTTTTCGAGAATAAACATTAATATTACAGAAAAAAAACTCAGTGACGGTACGGCTGTAAGCACAAATTTTTCTGAAAAAGTAAAGTATAATTTTGAAAATTCAATAAAAAAATTCGGATTTTTTATTCAGTCGGTAGTATTGCTTTTAATAGGGATTTGGGTTCCTTTAATTGTAGTGGCGGTAATAATCATAACGGTTATTTTAATAAAAAAGAAAAATATTAAAAGAAAGTAAAGAAAGGCGTGATTTTATGAAAAAGTTAGTAAGCACAGTAATTATTTTATCAATGGCACTTGTTCCTGTAGGCAGTGCATATGCGGCACAGCTTACGGAGAGAACCATATCCGTAAGCGGAAGGGGCGTAGTGACGGCACAGCCTGATACGGCAGACATAAGTTTAAGTGTTACAACAGAGGCAGACACGGCTTCACAGGCACAGAGCAAAAATAACGAAATATACCAAAAAGTTGTTTCGGCTTTGAAGGCAGAAGGAATAAAGGAAAGTGACATAAAAACTCAGTGGAATAATGTTTATCCGAATATAGACTATACAAACGGCAGAAAAATAACAGGCTACAGAGCGGACAATGAATTTGTTGTATCTACAAGTGACAAAGACAATGCTGGAAAATATATTGATGTGGCATTAAAAGCAGGTGTTACAGGCGTAAACGGCGTTAATTTCAGTGTAAAAAATCCACAGCAGTATTATTCGCAGGCGTTAAAGCTTGCTGTAAAAAATGCCGGTGAAAGTGCAGCAGCCATAAAAGAGGCGATAGGTGCAGGAGAATTAAAGATATACAGCATAGAAGAACAGCCTAACGGATATTCATACATTACATCAAGTGCCATGGCAAAGAACGAAAGTGTTATGGACAGTGGTGCAGGCATACCTACGGAAATTTCATATGATGACATAGAGATTTCCGCTTCCGTAAATGCCGTTTATTCATACTAACAAAGACCGTGGGACTCTCTAACAAAGACCGTGGGACTCTGTCCCACTTCCCTGCGATTTTTTGAAAAAAATCGAGTAAAACTTTTAATAAATACCGTGACTTTTGTCACGGTATTTCAGACTGCAGACAAAATTATTTTGTGATACGGAAGGGTTCGGGAAACGAACGAGTTTCCCGAATGGAATCCGCAGTCGGAATTCATTTCCGATGAGGAAAACAGCGGGTTTCAAGGCTTTTAAGCCGATGGAACTCGTCTGTTTATTCTTCTGTTTGAACAAGTCGAAATCCTGATTTCGACTTAGGTGTCGACTTTGTTGACACCTTCAAATACCGTGACTTTTGTCACGGTATTTTGGGATTAATTATAAAGTTGATGTTAAAAGCCTTCCGTTGAAGAAGGTGTAACGAAGTGACAGATGAGTGTGTGCAAATGGGTT
>CAKQPE010000161.1 GCA_934256695.1 uncultured Eubacteriales bacterium | reverse complement strand
CGACGAAGTCGTTTTTGCGTAGCAAAAATTCTGACCATGCCGATTTGCGAAGCAAATTTCCTGACCAAGAAGGCTTGCAGGTGTGGACAGAGTCCACGGTTTTATAAAAGTCAAGAGTTTTTTGGTTAAAAAGCTTACTAAGAATATAAGTTTAAATTATGAAAAAAGTTTTTAAATTTGCTTGATTTTTTGAACTGTCAGCGTTTTTTACAATAAAGCTATAATTTTTTTGAATATTTTTAATGAAAAAGAAGGAGTTTGATTTTTTTTGTAGAAAATAATATATTAACAGGCACAATATAAATAATAAGCCTTTATATTTTATATCCGTAAAGGAGGAACAACAGAGCAAAAGCAAAATTAAGTTCTTTGAATACGGATATTATTTTATGTGGGGTGTAAATGTGTATTATCCACAGGAAATACTGGAGGAAGTAAGACTTAGAAATGACATTGTAGATGTTATTAAAGAGTACATACCTTTAAAAAAACAAGGAGGTTCTTATTTCGGTCTTTGTCCTTTTCACAACGAAAACACACCGTCTTTTTCTGTAAGTGCAGATAAACAGCTTTATTATTGTTTTGGCTGCGGTGCGGCTGGCAATGTAATAAGCTTTGTTATGCAGATGGAAAACTGTGATTTTGTTGAGGCTGTTCAAAGACTGGCAGACAGGGCAGGAATAGTTCTTCCGCAGGCAGAGTTTTCGCCTGAGGACGCAAAGAGAGAAAAACTGAAGGAAAGACTTTATGAGCTGCACAATGCGGCAGGCAGGTTTTTTTATGAAAAGCTTCACTCGGCAGAGGGAGCAAAGGCTCTTGAGTATGTAAACAAAAGAAAGATAAGCACGGCTGTTCAGCGTAAATTCGGCATAGGTTTTGCACCATCGGGATATGACGAGCTTTATAAATTCCTTGTTGAAAAAGGATTCAGTGTTGAAGAAATGCTTGAAAGCGGACTTGTTATGGAAAATAAATCCAAAAACGGATATCATGACAGGTTTTACAACAGACTTATGTTTCCCATATTCGACATACAGGGCAGATGCATAGCTTTCGGCGGAAGAATAATGGAAAGCGGTGAGCCGAAATACCTTAATTCGCCGGAAACGATTATATTTAACAAAAAAAGAAATCTTTACGGACTTAATTTTGCAAGAGCCGCAAAGAAAAAGGAAATAATAATTGTTGAAGGATATATGGATATGATAACCATATATCAGGCAGGATTTAAAAATGTGGCGGCATCTTTAGGCACGGCATTCAGCAGTGACCATGCAATGCTTTTAAAAAAGTTTGTTACAGACATTATTCTTGTTTTTGACAGTGACAGTGCCGGAGAAAAGGCGGCACTTAGAGCAATACCCATACTTGCAGACGGCGGTTTCAGATCGGTTAAAGTTATGCAGGTACCTGACGGGAAGGATCCTGACGAGTACATAAAGCATAACGGTTCACTGGAATTCGGAAAGCTTTTGCTTAATGCCATAAGCTATATGGAATTTGAAATTAAATGTGCCAGAAAAAAATACAGCATGGATGATACAGAACAGAAAATGCTCTTTACTCGTGAAGCGGCAAAACTTATATCAACTCTTTCTTCTCCTATAGAAAGGGATATGTATATAAAGAAGGTTTCCGATGATACGGGAATATCCAAACAGGCTGTAGAGGAAGAAATATATAATACCGATTCCAAAAGAGAACTTGATTTTAAAAACAAATCAGAAAGAGAAAGAATACGGAAATATAACGAAAATACATCACAGTTAAAGAAAGCCGAAAAGCTCTGCAATACAAAAGGTGCTTTACAGGCTCAGAAAAATATAGTAAACTTATGTGCATTGCGTTTAGGAGTATGTGAGAAAGTTATGAATATACTTAATCCCAATGAGCTTACGGACAAAGTGTGCAGTGAGCTTTTAAACATGGTTTACAGTTGTTTCAAAGAAGGAAAGGATATTGTTCCGGCAGATGCGGTTAATATGTTTTCACTTGCGGAGGAGCAAAAAATCGCTGCCGAAATATTTTCGGTAAAAGTTGTTTTTGAGGAATCTGATGAATTCGAGAAAGCCATAAATGAAGAAATACGGCTTATAAAAAGAGCTAATATTGACTATATGGCACAGAATGCAAAAACTATTGAAGAACTGCAAAAAATAATCAATCTAAAAAAAGATTTGGAAAACTTTAGATTTAAGATATAGATACAGATATGGTTTTAAATGGGGAATTGAAAGGAAGGTCCAAATGAAAGCTGGAGATGAAGCATTACTTCTTACTCGTCTTAAAGAACTTGTTGCTACGGCGAAAAGGAAGAAAAACGTACTTGAATACAAGGAAATCATGGACTCTTTGGGAGAACTTGAGCTTGACCCTGAACAGATAGACAAGGTATACGAATATTTTGAAGCTCAGGGAATAGATGTACTTGGTGCAATGGATATGGAAGAAGATGTTGAAAAAGAAATCGACATCTCACTTCCTGAGGGAATAAATATTGATGACCCTGTAAGAATGTACCTTAAAGAGATAGGTAAAGTACCTCTTTTAAGTGCAGATGAAGAAATTGAACTTGCAAGAAGAATGGAAGAAGGAGATGAATCAGCTAAGAAAAAACTTGCTGAAGCCAACCTTCGTCTTGTAGTAAGTATTGCAAAAAGATATGTGGGCAGAGGTATGCTTTTCCTTGACCTTATACAGGAAGGAAATCTCGGTCTTATAAAGGCTGTAGAAAAATTTGACTACAACAAAGGATATAAATTCAGCACATATGCTACATGGTGGATTAGACAGGCTATAACAAGAGCCATTGCCGATCAGGCAAGAACCATAAGAATACCTGTCCATATGGTTGAGACAATAAATAAATTAATAAGAATTTCAAGACAGCTTATACAGGAGCTTGGCCGTGAACCGACAGCAGAAGAACTTGCACAGGAGATGCTTATGCCTGTTGACAAGGTTCGTGAAATAATGAAAATAGCACAGGAGCCTGTTTCTCTTGAAACACCTATAGGTGAGGAGGAGGACAGCCATCTTGGTGATTTTATACCTGATGATGATATTCCTGCACCTGCTGATGCAGCTGCCTATACACTTTTACAGGAGCAGCTGAAAGATGTTCTTAATACACTTACGGACAGAGAAAAGAAGGTTCTTCGTCTTAGATTTGGTCTTGATGACGGCAGAGCAAGAACGCTTGAAGAAGTTGGTCGTGAATTTAAGGTAACAAGAGAAAGAATAAGACAGATTG
>CAKQPE010000160.1 GCA_934256695.1 uncultured Eubacteriales bacterium | reverse complement strand
TACAAAAAATGCAATGAAATTGCATTTTATCAAAAGTTTTACTCGATTTTTTTCAAAAAATCGCAGGGTTGTGGGACAGAGTCCCACGGTTTTAATCAGTCCGCTAAATTTATATTTTGTTTATATGATTTGCAGCGGTACTAAATAATTAAAGATTTCAATGCATTGTACCCATACAATAGACTGTTTTTTGCGGAAATTGCTTTAATTTGTATAATGCTCATGATATTATGTATGCAAATAAAGGAAAGATACAAACGAAAAAGAAAGAGGGGTTTGTTTATGGATGGAAAAATGACAACAAAACAGGTTTGCTTAAACGGCTTGTTTATTGCTCTGGTATGTTTAAGCACAATGGTATTGCAGATACCTGTTCCGGCAACAAGCGGATACATACACCTTGGTGACAGCGTAATACTTATAGTATCTGTATTCTTCGGCTGGAAGTACGGAATGATTGCAGGCGGTGTTGGTTCCGGACTTGCCGATTTGCTTTCAGGCTATCCTCACTGGATGATATTTACTCTTATAATAAAAGGTCTTATGGGTCTTTTGATAGGAAAAGTTTCCGATTTTAACGAAGGCAACAGAAATATATTTTCCGGAAGAAATATTACTGCTTCCATATTGGGTGTTGCATGGATGGTTGTAGGCTATCTTATAGGCGGAACAATATTAAAAGGAAGTTTCCTTGTGTCTCTTACATCTGTTCCTTCAAATATAATACAGGGCGGCGGTGGATTTATAATATATCTTGTAATAGGCTTTGCCCTTGAAAAAGCCAAGGTATATAATCTTATAAAATAATATATAAACAATAATTGACAGGCTGACGGAAAGATTTTCGCACAGCCTGTTTTTGTTTAAATATTACGGTTTTATTAATGTTGGTTTTAAAGAATTGACTTTTTGAAAGCCGCATTATATCTTTATATTGAAGGTATAGTTATTGTAGTTTAAGTTATGAACGGAGAAAAAATGAAGCTTAAAAAACATAAAATAAAATTGATTGCATTATCTGTATTTTTGATTTTTATTTCTGTTATATATATTTATTCCGGTTTAAAATATCAACATGGCTATAACATAACAATAACAAACAGTTCGGAAAATGAAAGCGACAACATAGAATTTTTCTTTGGACTTGATAACAACAAAATAAAGATTAACAGTTTAAAGCCCGATGAAGAATTTGTATTAAAGGGAAAACTTAACGGCACAGGTGAAAATCTGTATGCCCAAATGCCGACTTTAAAATCCGAAAACGAAGTAATACCGTTGGCTTATATATATTCCGAAACGTATGTAAATGTTGTAAAAATAAATATTACCGATGTGTCGGAAGATAAAAAAGTTCGTCATATGGAAATTAAATCGTTTAATAATTATCCTTCCGTTGTTCCGCCGTGGCAGATTGGAATTTTATATGATTATGCCACTGTTACATATTAAGCCGAATTTGTTTGGAAACAAAGCTCTGTATTTATATACGGAGCTTTTTAAGTTGTTGATAATTTAAAAAACTGATATAATAAAATTAAGATTATTATAGTTTCAAAAATGCAATTTATTGTATTTCAATGAAAATTTTTATGGTTTGGGGTGAAGCCCCAAGATCTTTTGTTTTTAGGAGAAATAAATGTATAAAATATTGTTTACTGATATAGACGGAACACTTACGGACAGCAAAGGACATATTCCTAAAGAAAACGAAAAGGCAGTTAAGAAACTGCTTGAAAAAGGAATAAAGGTTGTTCTTTGTACGGGAAGAAATATAACAGGAGCTTTGTCTGTTGCAAAAAGACTTAATATAACAGAGCCTATAATATGCATAGATGGTATTTTGATTTATGATTTGCATAATAAAAAACCGATTTATGACCTAAAAATGGATAGGACACAGGCAGAAAAAATAATTGATATTGCAAAAAAACATAATGTATTTTCTGAAGTTTCAAACGGTTATTTGTATTATAAACATATTCCCAAAAAAGAACACAGACAATTCGATTTCGATAACGGACACACTGTTTTTGATTACATAAAAGGCTATTTTAAAGGTCTGAGATATTTAAAAAGCTATGAAAGTCTTAAAAATATACAGGGGAATATTTATCAGGTAACAATGGCGTGTCAAAACGACAAGTTTGATGTTATTTCCCGGGAAATAAAAGCTATTGGTTTTGATGATATAGATGTACGGAATATGCTTTGGAAAAATTATATTTTTGTAAACAAAAAAGGTGCTGACAAGGCAAGAGGAATTGAAATTTTATGTAAAAAGTACGGTATTTCTCCGAAGGAAGCGGTGGCAATAGGCGATGATATGAATGACCTTAAAATGCTTGAATACTGCGGTATGGGTGTGGCAATAAAGAATTCTCCGGAGGAGGTTTTAAATAAAGCAGATTACATAACCGATACAGACGATAATTGTGGTTTTGCCAAGGCCTGTGAAAAATTTTTTGATTTATGATAGGAATGATTTAAAATGGATTTATTTGAATATACAAGACAATTAAATGCAGATAAAACAGCACCTCTTGCGGCAAGAATGAGGCCTGAAACCCTTGATGAGTTTGTGGGACAAAAACAGATAGTGGGAAAAGGCAAAATGCTATACAGGGCAATTACTGCCGATAATTTAAGTTCGGTTATTTTTTACGGTCCTCCAGGAACGGGAAAAACAACTCTTGCCAGAATTATAGCAAACACTACAAAAAGATATTTTGTCCAGATAAATGCAACAACGGCAGGAATAAAGGATATAAAAGACGTTGTTTCAGCTGCAAAGGACAGACTTGCTTTTTCCGGCAGCAAAACAATACTTTTTATAGACGAGATACACCGTTTTAACAAAACACAACAGGATGCACTTTTGCCGCATGTTGAGGACGGAACAATAATACTTATAGGTGCAACTACGGAAAATCCGTACTTTGAGGTAAATAAGGCTCTTGTCAGCCGAAGTATAATTTTTGAACTGGAACAGCTTAAAACAGAGGATATAGCACTTCTTATAAAAAGGGCAGTTACAGACGAAAAGAAAGGCTACGGCAGTTTTGATATAAAAATAAGTGAAGAAGCAATAGAATTTATTGCCGATACGGCAAACGGTGATGCAAGGACAGCACTTAATGCAATAGAGCTTGCTGTTTTGTCTACACCAAAAAACGAAAAAGGCGAAATAGTAATTGATTTGTCAACAGCAGAGGACTGTATACAAAAACGTGCCTTAAACTATGAAAAAGACGGTGACA
>CAKQPE010000159.1 GCA_934256695.1 uncultured Eubacteriales bacterium | reverse complement strand
ATATATATAGCTTATTATATAATTATCGTGTTTATGGTTCTTGTATATTTGATAATATTCGGAATTATATATTTTATGAACATTATTTCGGAGAATAAAAATCATTTAAGCCTTAAAAAACAGTATCAAATTATATCGGCTGTAAGTGAAGTATATATAGCTAATCTTTTGGTTGTTTTAAATGATAAAAAAGCAGAGTGGATTAAAATTCCGGAAAAATGCAGACATTTGGGTTTAACAAACTCTGCCGAAAGAATTTTAGACGAGTGGAACAAAACATACATAGCCGAAAAATATAAGGCACAGTTCAGAGAGTTTACGGATATTTCAACAATAGGTGAGAGATTAAAGGAAAACAGACAGCAGAGCTTTATTTATGAAAATATATTTGAAAACTATATGGAAATGGATATTGTTCCTCAAAGCATAAGTGCTGACGGAGAAATTGAGGCTGTTATGTTAATGGTGCGTGATGTTACGGAAAGCATGAAAAAAGAGAAGGAATATCAGGAACAGCTGCGTAGGGCAAGTGATGCAAAAATGAGTTTCCTCAGACGTATGAGCCATGATATACGTACACCTATTAACGGTATAAGCGGAATGGCTGAGGTTGCCGAATGTTATCGGGATAATCCTGAAAAACAGGCAGAATGTATGAAAAAAATAAAAGAAGCAGCTAATCTGTTAAATGAGCTTTTAGGCGAGATTTTGGATATGGGAAAGCTTGAATCAGGTGAAATTATTCTTGAGGAACGACCGTTTAATTTAAAAAATGTTTCGGAAGAGGTTTTTAATGTTATTGAAAGTCCGGCAGCTGATAAGGGAATTAGTATAAATTTCGGAGAAACCCAAATTACGCATTTTAATCTTATAGGAAGTCCTGTTCATTTAAAACGAGTTTTTATGAACATAATGAGCAATGCGATAAAATACAATAAGGAGCATGGTACAATAACTATTAGTTGTAAAGAACTTAAATCAGACAGTCCGGATACGGCTGTATTTGAGTTTAGATGCACAGATACCGGAATAGGTATGAGTCCGGAGTTTCAGAAAAAGATTTTTGAGCCGTTTGCACAGGAAAATACGGAAAATCAGTCTAAATATTTTGGAACGGGTCTTGGTATGCCTATTGCTAAGAGCATTATAGAAAAAATGGGCGGTACATTGACATTTGAAAGCAAGAGAGGAATAGGAACAACATTTATTGCATTAATTCCGTTTAAGATTGATACCGAAGCCGAAAAAGCAAAAGAAATTGAAGATAATGCCTATTCAATAAAAGGCAAAAGAATTTTGCTTGTAGAGGACAATGAGCTTAATATGGAAATTGCTGAGTTTATATTGGAAAACGAAGGTGCGATTGTAACAAAAGCGTATAATGGTCAGGAAGCAGCGGAAATATTTGAAAAATCCGAGGAAGGAGAATTTGAAGTTATTCTAATGGATTTGATGATGCCTGTTATGGACGGTTATCAGGCAACTGAGAAGATAAGGTCTATGGACAGAAGTGATTCAAAAAATATAATAATAATAGCAATGACTGCCAATGCATTTACCGATGACAGAATTAAAACGAAAAAAGCGGGAATGAATGAGCATATAGCAAAGCCGCTTAACATGAAACTGCTTATTGAGACTATTGCAAAGCTTACCGATAAGGATAAAGCAATTTAATATATGGTCTTGGAATGGCTGTTATAAAGCAGTATATCAGAAAAAACAGAAAAAGACTCAAAACTTTAAGTTTTGAGTCTTTTTTGCTGAAATTTAAATTAAGCTTTGTTCTTTTTGTATATACCGATAAGTATTACAGGAACCGCTATAAGACCGATTACAAGGCCGATATAACCGTTGTTTGTAAAACCACTTACTACATAACATACAAACGATACAAACGCTACAAACAGTGCATAAGGTATCTGTGTATTTACGTGTTCGATATGGTTGCACTGAGCACCTGTTGATGAAAGAATTGTTGTATCGGAAATAGGTGATATATGGTCACCGCATACAGCACCTGCCATAACAGATGACATAGCTATTATCATAAGACCGTTGGAAGGGTCAGCTTTGAAAATTTCAAATACTATAGGAAGAAGAATACTGAATGTTCCCCATGAAGTACCTGTTGAGAAAGCAAGTCCCAAAGCAACAAGGAAGAAGATAGCCGGTATTACGGCAAGGCTTAAATTGCTGCTTTCAACAACGTTGCTTACATATGCACCTATCTTGAGGTAATCATCGCCGCATACACCGCTTAATGTCCATGCAAATGTAAGTATAAGTATTGCAGGAACCATAGCTTTAAATCCCTCAGGAAGTGAGTTTGCAAACTCCATAAATGTTATTACTTTTCTTGGAAGATAGAGTATTGCTATTACTATCATTGTAAAGAATGAACCGATAACAAGTGAGAATGCAGAATCACAGTTTGCAAATGAATCTATAATGCTGTTTCCTTCAAGAATACCGCCTGTGTAGAGCATAGCACCTACGCAGAAAATAACAAGTGCCGCAATAGGTATTATAAGGTCATAAACTTTTCCGTTTCCGCCGCCTAAAGATACGGTTTCTGTAGGTGTACCTGTAGTTTCGATACCATGCTGAATTTCATATTTTTTCATTTTGCTGAAGTCAAAATCAAGTATAATAAGCATAATGAGCATTAAGATTGTGAAAAGAGCATAGTAGTTAAAAGGTATTGCACGGAGAAACATAACAAAACCGTCCATTGTGCTGTTTTCAGGCAGAGATGAACTTACTGCTGCAGCCCAGCTGGAAACAGGTGAGATTATACAGATAGGTGCTGCTGTAGCATCTATTATATAAGCAAGTTTTGCACGTGAAATTTTGTGCTTGTCTGTAACAGGGCTCATTATTGTACCTACTGTAAGGCAGTTGAAATAGTCATCAACAAATATAAGTACGCCAAGAGCTACTGTAGCAAGGAGTGATCCTCTTTTTGTTTTTATATTCTTTGATGCCCACTGACCGTAAGCTCTTGAAGCACCTGATTTCTGCATAAGAGAAACAAGCATGCCAAGAAGAACGAGGAAAATTATGATACAGATGTTTCCGCCCACCTTATCGCTCATAATATCTACAGTTGTAGATATTGCTGTGCTGATGTGGAAGTTGGAATAAAAAAGTGCTCCGACACAAATGCCGGCAAAGAGTGAGAAGTAAACTTCTTTTGAAATAAGTGCCAGTGCTATAGCAAGTACAGGCGGCACCAATGTCCAAATTGTTCCTTCCATAGTTTATTACCCCCTAATAAAGTATAAAAATATAATGAAAATTTAACATTAATAACAATACCATATATTTTG
>CAKQPE010000158.1 GCA_934256695.1 uncultured Eubacteriales bacterium | reverse complement strand
GCGAACAGGGCGTGGGACAGAGTCCCACGGTCTTAATATTTTATTTTTCAAGAAGTTCTATGCCTTTGTTTATTCTTCTTAATGTTTCTTCTTTTCCAAGAAGCTCTGCAAGCTCTGTTGCACCGCCAGGAGATGTAGGCTGACCGGAAAGAGCTGTTCTTACAGGCCATAAAATCTGGCTGTTCTTAACTCCCATATCTGCGGCAAGCTTTGTAAACGCCTCATATAAAGTATCGTTGTCCCACTTTTCAATGCCTTCAATAACAGGAATAACCGCTTTAAGTGCAGTAAGTGAGTTTTCCTCGTTTGTTTTCATTTTCTTGTGGATATATAAACCTGTTTCATACTCCGGAAGTTCTCCAAAGAATGAAATAAGCTCAGGAATATCGTTAAGTGTCTCTATTCTTTTCTGGAGCATAAGAGCAATTTTCTTGCAGTCAAGACCTTTTGAACCAAGAACTTCTTCAACTCTTGAAAGAGTATGTGAAAGGTATGTTTCTTCGTCCATGTTCTTGATATATTCACCATTCATCCATGTAAGTTTTGCAGTATCGAAAATAGAAGGTGATTTACTTAAACCCGAAATATTGAATTTTTCTTTAAGCTCGTCAAGAGTAAATATTTCCTGATTGTCGGAAGGAGACCAGCCGAGAAGTGCAATATAGTTCATAACTGCCTCAGGAATATATCCCTTTGCTATAAGGTCACCAAATGAAGCGTCACCGTTACGTTTTGAAAGTTTGTGGTGTTCGTCCTTCATTACCGGCGGAAGATGAACGTATTCAGGCTCATTCCAGCCGAAAGCCTTATAAAGAAGTGTGTACTTAGGTGTTGAAGAAAGATACTCGCTTCCTCTTACTACGTGTGTAATATTCATAAGGTGGTCATCTACTACGTTTGCAAAGTTGTATGTAGGCATACCGTCGGATTTAATAAGTATCTGGTCATCAAGCTCGCTGTTTTCAACTGTTATTGAACCATAAACTGCATCTGTAAATGTTGTTGTGCCTTCCTGCGGCATTTTCTGGCGGATAACAAAAGGCTTTCCGCTCTTTAAGTTTTCTTCTATTTCTTCTTTTGAAAGTGAAAGACAGTGACGGTCATACTTGGCAAAAGCGTCACCTTCCGCATTGCTTTCTTTAAGACTGTCAAGACGTTCCTTTGTGCAGAAACAGTAATAAGCCTCGCCTTTTTCAACAAGTTCAAGGGCATACTTCATGTATGTTCCCATTTTCATTCTTTCGCTCTGGACATAAGGGCCGTATCCGCCGTCCTTATCAGGGCCTTCGTCATGCTCAAGACCTGTTATTTTGAGTGTATTGTATATAATATCAACAGCACCTTCAACATATCTCTCCTGGTCTGTATCCTCTATACGGAGTATAAATTTTCCGCCCTGTGATTTAGCTATAAGATATTCATAAAGAGCAGTTCTTAAATTGCCTATATGCATATATCCTGTAGGACTTGGTGCAAATCTTGTTCTGATTTCCATTCTTATCTTCCTTTCGGTATTAATATCTGATTTTTTACACAATTAATATTATTTTACAATGTTTATACACCGCTGTAAAGCAGTTAGCGGCTTTTTATTTCCTCAGTTTTTCAACACACTCGCCTATTCGCCGTATTCCCACTTCCATTTTAGGTATGGTTACGTTGGTAAAGCAAAGCCTTATATACTGAGTCTCGTTGCCGTTTATAATAAACTTTTTGCCTGGTGAAACCACAACATTTTTTTCATACAGTGCTTTTGCAAAAATATCATAATCCGTTTTTGTATCTATCCAAAGACTTATTCCGCCGCCGGGTTTTTTATAAACGCATTTGTCCTTTAAATATCTGTCGCAGTATTTTACTGCATTTCTGTACTGCTCACCGGTATATTTAATAACACTGTCTATATGCTTTTTATACGTATTTTTTGAAAAATACAAATCCAGAGCCTTCTGCAAAACACCTGATGTGGAAATATCCGTTGTATATTTTGCCTTCATTATACTTTGGGTTATTTTATTGGGCATTACTGCAAAACCCATTCTCAGTCCAGGCATAAGTATTTTGGAAAAACTTTTTATATATATTACTCTGTTGCGGTAATCCAACGCCTTATATGGCACAAGGGGCGAACGGGTATAATTAAAATCATACAGGTTATCGTCCTCTATGATATAGAAATTAAACTTTTCCGCAAGCTCCAGAATACGTCTTTTTCTCGGAAGCGAACATGAAACTCCTGTCGGTGTCTGAAAATATGCCATTGAATAAAAAAACTTAGGTTTATAAAGCTTTGCCATATTTTCTATTGCCGATACATCGGGGCCGTTATCGTCAACGGGAATTTCAACTATTCTGCACCCACGGGAAATAAAAGCACCTGCCGCACCGTAGAATGTGGGATTTTCCGTAAAAACAACATCTCCGTAGCTTATCATAGCCTTTGATACAATATCTATACCCTGCTGGGCACCGGAAAGAATCTGTATATTCTCGGGATATGTATTTATTCCGTAATCTGTAAGGAAAGTGCATATTTTTTCTCTCAAAGGCATATATCCCTGACTTTCTACAGAAGAAAATGCCCCGCCCATCTCTCTGTCCAGAAGTTCATTAAACGAATTTTTAAATTCCTCTGCCGGAAAAAGTCTCTGCGGCAAAGATGAGTCCGAGAAGTTTATTATACTGCCGCTGTTTAAATCCATATCGTTTTCGTAAAAGTCAAGCATATTTTCCTTAGCCAAAGGCTGAGGTATTTCGTCCAGTAATATAGGCGAAACAAAAGTACCGCTGCCAACCTGTGAATATGCAGCCTTTTTATTTATAAGATATTTATATGCCGAAACAACCGTATCGTTATTTACACCTGTTTCTTTTGCCAGCTTACGTATAGACGGCAGTCTGCTGTTTGGCTGAAGTGTTCCGTCCTCTATCAAACGGCATATACTGTCGCCAAGCTGCTGATAAAGCGGTATATCGCTTTCCTTATTCAGCTTAACTTCATATATTTTCTCCATAAATTCCTCCTGAATATTAAAAATTTAGCGTTGGTTAAAACCCTTCCGTCATTGCTTCGCAATGCCACCTTCCCTTTCAGGGACGGCTTTAAAACGGCGGTTTTTAGGCTCCCATGAAAGGGGAGCTGTCACGCAGTGACTGAGGGGTTTGCCTTCTCCCATGGTGAAGGTGCTGAGCAAAGCGAAGCGGATGAGGGGTTATTTTCTGCTTATTTTAAATAACTTTACCCTCATCCGTCACTACGTGACACCTTCCCCCAAGGGAAGGCTTTAAAAGCTTCGCAAATGGATTTACGAAAAACGCAATGTAATTGCGTTTTGATAAAAGTTTTGATTGAACTTTTTCAAAAGTTCATAGGGTTTGGGGCAAC
>CAKQPE010000157.1 GCA_934256695.1 uncultured Eubacteriales bacterium | reverse complement strand
TTTACTAAAAGTTTAGGTCAAGCCTTTTCAAAGGCTTGCAGGGTGTGGGACAGAGTCCCATGGTTTTAATCAGTCCGATAAATTTTAATTTATCATTGATTAAAAAAACTCCCATGCATATGTAATGGGAGTCCATAAAAATTTACTCTGTGTTTTTATTACAATCAATAAACGAGTTAAAACCCAACAATTATACCTTTATCTGTCAAAGTATGGGCTTTTTCCTGTTGCTGAAAGCGGAATAGCAAGCACCTTAACAGTCTTTTCGCCAAGTATGTGAAGATTTGTTGCGGCTATGCCGGCAGAAAGCATTACTCGGTTATCCACTCTTTCATCTGCCGCAGCTGCTACAGCAGAACCTATTGCGATACCAAGATCTATATCATCAAAAGCACAGTGATTGCCTTTTTCAAACATCTCTTTGCAGTCCTTATATCCGCAGTATCCACAGTTAAGTCCCTTTGCACCGCCTACAGTACCTATTAAAACAACAGCCTCGCTGTCGGAAATATTCTGTGCATCTCTTTTATAAAACGGCATACCTGTTTCTTCAAAAAGTCTGAGCATTTCCTTCGCAAGTGCTTCTTTTTCATCGCTTGTTACTATGCCTGTAACAATTTTATCAACACCCTTTGCCTTAGGTGCCGTTCTTGCTGCAAGACACATTTTTTCGGCAGCAGAAAGAAGAATATTTTTTTCAGCCTGAGTTCCACGTATAAACATATAAAACACCGTCCTTTATAATAATTATTTTCATTAAGTATACCATTTTTTTCCATTCTAATCAATAAATCACACAAAAGACTAAGAAAATTTTTAATCAAGTTAATTAATTAATGCCACAAAACCATACTTTTCCGTTAAAATTATTAAAATTTTTTATGCCAAAACAAATGCTGTGATATTTTATAATAAAAATTTTATTGCATACAGTAATTTAGATAAAAGATTGACAAAATTTTTGTTAGTTTTATAATAATAGTATATGCTTTTTATGTTTGTGTAAGGGGAATGTGATTATGGAGATAAAATCTATACAGACTAAGAAAATTTATAAAAATATAGTCGAACAAATTGTTTATTTAATACGTGAGGGCAGCCTTAAATGCGGAGATAAACTTCCGCCTGAAAGAACCTTGGCGGAAATGCTTGATGTAAGCCGTGCGTCTTTAAGGGAAGCCCTAAGCGTAATGGAAATTATGGGAATAGTAGACATCCGTCCAGGTGAAGGCTCTTTTGTATCAGACTTTAATGTCCAGCCGTTTCTGAGCCTTGTACTTCCGCTTCTTCTTAAAGAAGGCAGCAGTACCGAGGACGATATAATAGAATTTCGTATGCTTATTGAACTTGCCGGCATAAAGCTTGTTGTTAAAAACGCCGACAATAATGCTGACAACATAGAAATGCTCAGGGAGATTCTTGCTGAAATGGAAGAAAATATAGATGACGCCGAGGCAGGAGCAAGACTTGATGTTAAGTTCCACCATACTCTTTTTTCCATGTCAAATAATATTGCACTTATAAAGGTTCTCGAATGTATCGGCTTTATACTTGAACGAACAGTAAAATTCAACCGTTCAATAATACTTCAAAAGCACGATATGGCAAAGGATATATTAAACTGCCACATGAATATATATGATGCCATAATAAAACGAGACCCTGAGCTTGCAAGTCAGGCAATAGAAAAGCACTTTCAGCTTGTTCATCAATGCTTATAATAACTTTAATTGAGCCCGGAATAAATTTTCCGGGTATATTTATGATTGATTTATGACTTGAAAAATTAAAAAATACTGATAAAATTTAAATTTATCGAACTGATTAAAACCGTGGGACTCTGTCCCACACCCTGCAAGCCTTCTTGGTCAGGAAATTTGCTTCGCAAATCAGGCTTCGCCTGCCGCATTTATCTTTGCGGTTCCCTAAAGGCTTGACCTAAACTTTTAGTAAAATACCGTGACAAAGTCACGGTATTTGGGTTTTAATTATAAAATTTCCATTAATGGATTTACAAAAAATGCAATGAAATTGCATTTTACCAAAAGTTTTACTAAATTTTTTTCAAAAAATTTTCAGGGTTTGGGGTGAAACCCCAAGGTCTTAGTTCGATAAATTTATATTTGCAAAGAGGATTACACATATGTCAAAAAACAAAAACGAAATATTCGAAGGCTTTCCAAAAGAAATGAGTGAGTTTCTGATAGAACTCAGATTTAACAATAATAAAGAATGGTTTGATTTAAACAGGAATCGTTATTTTGACCTTGTAAAAGAACCTATGGATTTGTTTTCAAATGAGCTAAACGATGAACTTATTAAAAAAACAGGTATAAAAACAATCCCTTCCGTTTCCAGAATAAACCGTGATATACGTTTTTCAAAAAATAAGGAGCCATACCGAGACCACCGTTGGGTTGTGTTTAAAAGAAATGAAGGCCAATGGAAAACAAAACCCGTTCTTTTTTTTGAAATCGGTGCGGATTATTATTCAACAGGTATGGGAATATACGATGCCAAATCAGATTACATGAATGCTTTCAGAAAAAAGATAGACGCAAATACATCGGAATTTGAAAGAATAGCCAAAAAATACCATAACGGAAAATATAAATTTTTAGGTGACAAATACAAAAAGAAATTTGCCGGTGACAGATCAGATATTGTGAACGAATGGTATATGAGAAAAAGTGTCGGTCTTGAATACACGGCACCTATAGACAACATAGTGTTGAGCCGTGATATAATAGATTTATGTTTAAAAGAATTTATGTACCTTATTCCTATGGTAAATTATCTTAATGAGGTGAGTTATGAATAAAAAAACTATATCCGTTATATGTTTTGCCGCAGCATTTATAATATTTATTCTGCCGTTCAGTTCGGCAGTAATTGTTGACGGGCAAAAAGAGCTTTGCTCATATTTAAATTTCGGTGACAAAATAAACTACTGCAACGTAATAATATGTGTTATTTCAGCCTTATGCACAGCACTTTCCGTTATGAATATAAAAAGCAATACCGTAAAACACATAGTATTGCTTATGGTAGTTTCTATAAATTTACAGCTTATAACATGGTTCTTATACTCATCTTTCAGTTTCTTCGGCCTTGTTGCAGTACTTTTGGAGCTTGCGGCAATGAACATGGCAAAATAAATTCATACAAGATCTTGGGGCTTCACCCCAATACTCTGACCAACTTTTGAAAAAGTTGGATCAAAACTTTTAGTAAAATACCGTGACAAGTCACGGTATTTTTATGTTAAATATAAATTTATCGAACTGAAAGACCTTGGGGCGTTGCCCCAATACCCCACGATTTTTTGAAAAAAATCGAGTAAAACTTTTATCAAAACGCAATTACATTGCGTTTTTCGGAACAAAATTATAAGTTATGTTATTAAGATTTGTCTTTTTTTAAATTTGCCGAATAAAATCTCCATTTCATTGATTTTAAAACGCAAATC
>CAKQPE010000156.1 GCA_934256695.1 uncultured Eubacteriales bacterium | reverse complement strand
GACTCTGTCCCACACCCTGCGATTTTTTGAAAAAAATCGAGTAAAACTTTTGGTAAAATGCAATTTCATTGCATTTTCGAGAGAAAATTATAAGTTATGTTATTAAGATTTTGATTTTCTAAAGCTTTATCGAATAAAATCTCTATTGCATTGATTTTAAAACGTAAATCCTGTATCTGTTGCCAAAAACTTTGCAGAAGCCTATTTCCGGAGGCACATGGAATGTGCGGTCTTAAAGAGATTTTTGAAGGTGCAGGAAACTTTTTCGATAAAAAAGTTCCTGCAAATCCCACTTTTCCATTTGGGAATAATTAAATTTAATCCGTTTTATTAAAGCTTTGCTTAAATTATTTACCTCTTATCCGTTTCGTTTCGCTTCGCTCAACACCTTCTCCACAAGGAGAAGGCTTTAAAACCCTTCCGTCAAACCTTCGGTTTGCCACCTTCCCTTTCATGGACGGCTTTCGAGTTGGGAAGGCTCCCATGAAAGGGGAGCTGTCACGCAGTGACTGAGGGGTTATGATTTCAGTTCAATAAATTTATATTTATATGTCTTGATGTTTTTATTTACCCCATGCTTAACATTAATAGTAAAAAAAATACTATAAAGACACTTGTGCTTATAGCATATAAATTGCGTTAAAAAATTACGTGCGGTTTTTATAAAAAAATATATGTTTTTTTGTCATAAAAAATATTGTTTCAAATTTTATAAATTAGTATGCTTATTATTTAAATTTTGATTTTATATGAAAAAATATATGAAAATATGTATAAAATAGCGTTAAATATGACTAATGTTGATATATTTTTATTTATTTATATATTTTAAACTATAGAAATACTCGAATTATTTGAAAAATTGTATAATAAAATTTTGGTATTTGTATTGACAGAAATGCAATGATTTTGTATAGTAATTGTGTAAGTTAATTATAGTAAAATTACTACTGAGAAGGGAAGTTTTTAAATGGCTATCAAAGTCGGCATTAACGGTTTCGGAAGAATAGGAAGAGTTGTTTTCAGAATACTTATGTCTAAGCCGGAGAAATTTGAACTCTGCGGAATTAACCTTAGAAACGCAAATATCGAAGATATGATTTATATGATTAAGTATGATTCTGTTTTCGGCAGATATACAGGAAAGCTTGAAGCGGCAGAAGACGGAATTATTGCAGATGGCAAAAAAATATTGGTATATTCCGAAAGTGATGCTGCTAACATCGACTGGACAAAGAGCGGTGCAGAATACATTATCGAATCAACAGGCGTTTACAACACAACTGAAAAAGCTTCTGTTCACCTTAAAGGCGGTGCAAAGAAGGTTATTATTTCAGCTCCTTCAAAAGATAAAGTTACACCTACATTTGTTATGGGTGTAAACCATACAAACTACAAACCTGAATATGATATAGTTTCAAATGCTTCATGTACAACAAACTGTCTTGCTCCTCTTGTTAAGGTTATTCAGGATAAGTTCGGTATAGAACAGGCTCTTATGTCAACAATCCATTCTGCTACAGCTAAACAGAAAACTGTAGATGCAAGATCAAAAGACAGAAGAACAGGCAGAAGCGTGTTTGATAATATCATTCCTTCCACAACAGGTGCAGCAAAGGCTTGTGCTGAGGTTATACCTGAACTGAAAGGAAAAATTACAGGTATGTCTTTCAGAGTTCCTTCAAATGACGTATCAGTTGTAGACCTTACAGCAAGGCTTTCAAAAAACACTACATATGAAGAAATCTGTAATGCTATTAAAGAAGCTTCAGAAACATATATGAATGGAATTATCGAATATACAAGTGATGAAGTTGTTTCAACAGATATGATAGGTGAAAGCCATACTTGTATATTTGATGAAAAAGCAGGTATTATGCTCGATGAAAATTTTGTTAAACTTATTGCATGGTATGACAATGAGTGGGGTTACAGCACAAAGATTGTTGAGCTTATAGAATACATGAATAAGATTGATACACAGGCTTGATTGATCTGTTTGACTAATTAAATAAATATGAATTATAAACAGCAGTTATATTTGAATAAAATATTTTCAAGTATAATTGCTGTTTTTTATTTTTGGTTTATTATTAAAAAATATAATTCTTTGAATAAACAAATTTAATTAAGTCATAAACAATGTGTAAATATTCTCTATATTCATAAAAATCTTTGTATAACAGTGATAATATACATTAAACTGCATAAATATTTAATAATAATTAATATTGTATGTTTTGATATACTTGAAAAGAATTTCTGTGCGATTATAATTATAAATATAAAATATTTTACTGAAGATAAAAGTGGTTTTATTTTAATCAGGAGGAAAAAATTATGAGAACGATGGGATATGATTTCAATATTGATGTCAGAGATTTAAGTTTAAAGGAATATACGGTTTTTGAGTATCTGAAAAAATATAATACGGTTTTTCTTGACAGCGGAAGAAGCTGTATTAAAATACTATGTCAGTTAATAAAAAACAAAGAGATACTTGTGCCTTCGTTTTCATGTTTTTCTGTTATTTATGGATTCACAGAAGGTGTAAAGCCTGTATTCTATGAAATATATGATAAAAATTTCGGAATAAATTTTGATGACCTTAAAAGTAAGATAACCGATAAAACAGGAGCCATATATATAACAAATTATTTCGGTCATATGCTCAGCGATGAAGATGCCGAAAAGATAAATAAAATAAAAAAAGAATATAATCTTATTGTAATTGAGGATAACACACAGAGTATGTTTTCCGGTGGATTAAAGGTTGGTGACTATAGTCTTTGTTCTACAAGAAAGTGGTTTTCTGTACCTGACGGCGGAGTAATTTATTCTGATAATTCACTTTCAACATTAGATTTAAGAGGATTGAAAAAGGACAGCAAGCAGTGCGATAAGCTTTATCCGCAGATAGTAAAGACTATGTTTTTAAAAAACATGATAGATTATCCGCCTAAAGAGATAGCTGATTTATTTGCAGTTGTAGAGGAAGAACTTAACGAATATGCAGACAATGGCGAGATATTCCTTATGAATGATTTTACGGAGTTTGTATACAAGTGTAACAGTGTAAATGATATGATTAAGAAAAGACAGGAGAACGAAAAGTATCTTAGAACACTTATAAATTCGCCTTATCTTACACAGGCAATAGATGAACGTGCAGAAGGTGAGTGTCCGTTTAATATGCCTATGTACTGTATGCACAGAGATGAAATGTGGAACTATCTTACAGAAAGGTTTAATATTTATCCGTCGGTTCTGTGGAGAACATACCAGTACGATCCTGTAAATAAAATAGGAAATACTGCTAAAATGGGACATGAAATAATATCGTTCCCTATAGACCAGAGATATGGAAAAGAGGATATGGAATTTCTTGCAGAGGCTATAAACAGCTTTAAAATATAAATTTATGGAACTAAGACCGTGGGACTCTGTCCCACACCCTGCGATTTTTTGAAAAAAATCGAGTAAAA
>CAKQPE010000155.1 GCA_934256695.1 uncultured Eubacteriales bacterium | reverse complement strand
TGAGAGGCAGAAAGCCGGAAAAGCCCGGAGTATCAAGGGAAAACAGCTCAAAAACTCACGCAATACGGCCTCAAAGCAGCTCGTCGTGCACCACAGTTCTCAAAGAGATAATCACCAGACAAAAATCAAACCCGTATATTCAAGGAAAACTTGGATTTACGGGTTTTCTTTTGTGTAAGAATATTGATTAAAATTTTAAATAAAAATATTGACATATCAGCATTTAGTAATTACAATAGTAGTGTTGTATAATTTGCTACCGTAGCTCAGTAGGTAGAGCACCGCATTGGTAGTGCGGAGGTCACGGGTTCGACTCCCGTCAGTAGCTCTTTAAAGAACCTTGAAAATCAAGGTTCTTTATTTTTTGTGTTGCATTTTTACTTGCGTTTATCAACATGTTATAATTTGCTCTGTAGACGTGCTGTTATTGTTTTTTATTATTTTGACGATAAATTTATCGTTGAAAATTTATTTTTGAATACAAAGCGATTTAATTGGGTTTTAGGTCATGATATTTATAACTCCGATGATTTAAAAATAAAAACCGTTTGGAGTAATTGTTTTGTCCAAACGGTTTGGCTTTATTTTTGTATAATTTTTTTAATTACTTTGCATGGATTGCCGTAAGCAAGTACATTTGGAGGTATATCTGTTTTTACAACACTTCCTGCACCTATTACAGTTCCTTCGCCTATTGTAACACCCGGAAGTATGGCGGTATTTGCACCTATCCATACATTGCTGCATATTTTAATCGGTTTGGCATATTCGAGACCCTTGTTCCTTGTTTCAAAATCAAGGGGGTGTCCGGCTGTGTATATACCGCAGTTTGGAGCAATAAAAACATTATCGCCTATAGTTACATTATTGCAGTCAAGGATTATACAGTTATGGTTTATAAACAGATTTTTGCCGACAGATATATGCTTTCCGTAGTCACAATAAAAAGGCTGTTCTACAGTAATGTTTTCACCTGTTTTGAAAAACAGTTTTTTAAGCAGACACTCTCTTTTTCCTTTTTCGGAAGGCTTTAATTTATTATATTCAAAGCATAAATCTTTGCACTCAAGGCGCATTTTTTCCAGTTCTTTGTCTGTGCCGTAATAAAGAGAACCGGAAAGCATTTTTTCTTCTTCTGCATACATATTTATTCACCTGCACGTTTTGTAAGTTCATCGAAATATGTGTCAGCGGATTTTGCACCTTCAAGCTTATCTCCTACTATTTTTCCGTCTGAATTTACAAATACCGTTGTAGGAACGCCTTTAAGATTTTCCACTGCCCAGTTTGCAAGGGTCTGATCCATTACTATTGTTGTAAATTTTCCGCCTGCCTGTTCTTTAAGTTCTTTAATTATCTTTTCGTTTTCCTCGCTTGGTGTATCAACTATGGCATTTATTACATTTAACTTCTTATCTTTATACTCAGATGCCTTTTCGTAAACCTGTTCAAGAACAGCCTGTTCGTTAGAAGTATCTTTTGCATATGTTCCCCAGAAGTTTACCAGTGTAAGATCATAGTCACCGAAAACCGTACTTGATATTTCTTCGCCTTCAAGTGTTTTTGTATCGAATGTAATGTAATCTTTAATATCTTCTGTTCCGTCTATTACAGGCTTAATATCTTCGGGATTAAACTCTCTTGTGGAAATGCTTTTTATAAGTTCGGGTACGGCAGAGGAAAGTATATTGAAATTTTTAAGGTCATCACCGGAAAGTTTATTTGATGTGTATTCTGAAAGAACACTGTATGTGTAACTGTTTTCTTCGGAAACATCTTCTTTCTTGCCGTAAAGAGATGTCAAATTATCCAATTTCCCGTTAGTAAAATTTTCGGAAGGTGCAACCATAATTTCGCATATTGGTGTAAGGTATTCGGAAAGAGATGCAGAGTCGTTTAAATCCGAAAGTTTTTCAACATCGGCAGTTTTTATATAGTTATATATTATTCTTGCAAGTGTGCCGTCTGACTGAATTGTGAGAGGGTAAATATTTGTTTTTTCAAATTCCGCCCATGCTGACGGGGTTGTGTAAGTAAGACCAAGATTGTCGAGAACAACTTCATGTGCTCCTTCTGCGGTTTCGGCTGATGAAACCTGTGCCGAGGAATTTGGTTTTGCACCGCAGCCCGCTGCAGAAAAAACCATTGCCGAAGCTATAAGGGTAATTATAAATCGTTTCATATGATAAAGTCTCCTTTAAATTTAAATTTTTAATGGCTATTATACATTAGAATTGTGATTTTTTCAATCTTTGGAGAAATATACAAAAGATAAAAATTAAAATAAATTAATTTTACTAAATAAAATTAATTATAATTTACTTTGCTTTTTGTTTACAAAATGTTTATAATAAAAAGAGATATTATTTAACCTGATAAGGAAAAATATTTGTGTAAAATTATTAAATGTGTTTTAATAAAAAGTAATTTTAAATGTTATTTTTTTTAATAAAGCACAAAAACTATGTCTGGGGGAAAATCTATGGCAAAGGGAAAAATACTTATTATAGAGGACGAGCTAAGTCTTGCGAGATTTGTAGAGCTTGAACTTACATTTGAAGGCTATGAGGTAACCATTGCCGATGACGGCAAAAAAGGTTTAGAGGCTTTTGAAAAACAGAAATACGATCTTATACTTCTTGATCTTATGCTTCCGGGAATTGAAGGAAAGGAAATATGCAGGAGAATAAGGAAAGTATCAAATGTACCTATTATAATACTTACTGCTAAAGATGAAATATCTGACAAAGTGGCAGGACTTGACAGCGGAGCAAGTGATTATATAACAAAGCCGTTTGCTATAGAGGAGCTTTTGGCAAGAATGAGAGCGGCTTTGAGAAAGGTACAGACATTTGACATTAAGCTTAATTCTCTTACGTTTAAAGATATGGTTATAGATACCGATAAAAGAATGGTACATATAGGTTCGGAGGCTGTGGAGCTTACAAAGAAAGAATACGAACTTTTGTTGTACCTTGTTAAAAACAAAAACATTGTTCTTACAAGGGAACAGATATTTAATAAAGTATGGGGATATGATTACCTTGGCGAAACAAATGTTGTAGATGTATATATAAGATATCTGCGTGCTAAGATAGATGAACGATTTGGTAAGAGATACATATTTACGGCAAGAGGAGTAGGCTATTACGTAAGTGATGAAAAATAAAAATAAAAATGAAATAAACGATATATACGGTTTTCAAAGAAGAATTATGCTCTATTTCGGAATGGTATTTACTATACTTATAACCGTATTAAGTATTTTTATACTTAATTCTGTTGCTACGGTGTACAGGAATGAAGTTTCAAGCGAAATAATAGCTACTACCGAAAGAATACAAGAATATATACGTGACGGGAATTCACCTGATGAGGCTGCCGTAGCCGGATTTCTTAATGACAGAAACATTGACTTTAGGATAATGAATTATGGCACAGGTGAAATAAGTAAAAGTAATTTTGATGATAATTCGCCGTTTTCCGATATAGGCTATCTTGAGGTAGGACAGGAGAAAAGAGTAAAGAGTGATCCGGCAGTTGTAACGGTAGAGGCTTTTAAATACGGAAACAAATATATAATTGCAAGGAGAATAATGTACTATGACGGTGAAAAATATACAATAGAGGCATCAAAAACGGCAGAGCTTAATGCGGT
>CAKQPE010000154.1 GCA_934256695.1 uncultured Eubacteriales bacterium | reverse complement strand
TTTAAGCTTTTCTGCTTTTTCTCGATTTTTTTGACTCTTTCTTTCTCTTTATTCAGTTTTCAAGGTGCAGGTATTAAGAAATTTCATTCTTAATTTTTATTTATTTAGGTCGTTCGTTTTTCTCTTTCGCTCGACCGCTTGTATATAATAGCACTCACGAATGAATATGTCAACAACTTTTTTTATTTTTTTTAAATTTTTTTATTTTTTTCATTTTTAACTCATTTAAGCAAATATTTTAAGTATCATTTTAAGCAATATATCATTCTTAAACAAAAACATTCCAAGCCTTGATTTTTCAAGACTTTCATAAAACCATACAAGCTTATCTCCGCTTACAAAAAGTACTGCAACCGTAAATACAATCCATACTATAAGTATACCGTGCAAAATGCCGATTCCAAGTCCCGCAATTGAATTGGCACCATGTATTATAGGAAGTTTGGTAATTATATCAAGCATTAAAAATATAACTTTTATTATTATAAATATAATTACAGCCACAATTAACATTGATACTATATTAATAAAAATATTTGCTATATATCCGGCTATATACTCTTTTAACCCGGATGCATCAAGAATATTGTAAACAACCGTATTATTATTTTCTATTAAAGAAGTTTTTAAAAAATCAGGTATGGAAAGTCCGTTTATAACATCATTTCCCTGTGAAGAAACTCCTTCTGATATTGTCTGAAGATTAAGAGCTTTCTCAACTCCTTTTTCAAGTATTCCATAAACAGGCGTTTCTCTCAAAAATTTGCTGAAAGCAGGATATATTCTGCTTGTAAGCACAAGTGAAACCACAGGTGTAAAAAATGATAAACAGGTTTTAACCAGTCCTCTTTTCATACCAACCAATGCACAAACCGCAATTACCGCAATTACAAAAATATCTATTCCGTTCATTAAATTCCTCCATAATGCTTCAGCCGACAGAAAGTCCTTTCTTCTGTCGGCATGTTTTTATTACCTATTTATTTTTTATTGTTACCTCTTCCGCTTCCGTTCCCGTCACAACAAGTGCTTTGCTGTTTGAATACGCAAATATATCTTTTATATCCTGTGTTGCCGTATAACGCCATTTTTCACTTCCGTTTTCCGTTATACATACAAAATTCTTTCCACTGCCTATAACAATATTCTTTCCATTTGGATTTACATATGATATAGATTCTCCCATTTCATATTTAGACGAAATTTTTCCGTCAGAGGATACTATAATTAACGTTCCGTCGGCATATCCATCATGGCCACCGGTTTCTTCCCCAAGAGAAAGCAAAATTTTTCCACCTTCCGTAACCGAAGCCGATGTTATTTTGTTGGAAATCTCAGTGTCCCATTTTTCATTTCCGTTGCAGTCAAAAGCCATTATTCCTTTATCATAAACAACCGCAAATTCACTTGTACCCAAAGAAAATATATATGGTGCAATTATATCGTCTTTTTCTGATGCTGCATAAAAATCACCTGTAGCAGTATTCTTTGAATCATCTTTGTTTACATAAAACAAAAGAATTTTTGCTTTCATTTCCATTCCGGATGTATCGGCATAGGTAACAGCAAGTATTCTTCCGTCATCACTTAAAGCAGCTGCAAGTGGAAAAACTCCTTTGTCCTGTTCAAATCTCTCCATAAGAAGTGTTCCGTCATTTCTGAACACCTGTATTTTATAATCATTCTCGTATTTTTCAATAACCGCAACCGTTCCCTGTGCGTTTATTGTACACTGTATTATGTTTCCGTCAGTCTGTGCCGAAAAAGCCTGTCCTGCCGGTGTATATAGTCTTATATTTCTTCCTTGTACATCATGTATAACGGCATATTCTCCATTTGATACAGCATTAAGGGATGTTGCCGTATATGTGTCATTCCATTGAGGATTATCAATGGATTTATAATACTTTGCTCCGTCTTTTGTAATATAAAGGTATCCATCGCCCATTTTTGCAAACTTAGACCTGCTTTCACTGCTGAAAGTAATTTTTTTATTGTCTTTAGTTGTTTCCGTACTTGTGCCGGCATCTATAATATTTTCTTCGCTTTCTGTTTCATTACCAGCTTCTTCACTGCCGTCAAGTATATCTGTATCTGCCGAAGAATTTCCTTCTTCAGTATTATTTGAACCATCAGAAGAAGCCTGCTGTGACGTATTTGATGATACAGCACCTCCCATGCCTAATTTAGACTTAAAATCAACTCCCATGTATTTAAGCCCAAAATAGCTGCCTCCAGCAGCTGCCATTAAAAAGAGAATTGCTCCGAATAAAAACTTATGTCCTCTCTTTTGGTAACTGCCGCCGTCATCATTTCCACCGTTATCGTCTTCTTTATATTCATCACCGTCTTCAGTGTATTCTTCATTATCATATTCATCTGTATAATCATCATCTTCGTAAGAATCTTCGAAACCTTCTGCTTCTTCCTCCGAAGACTGGTTTTCATCATATTCATCAGCCATTTTTATACCTCCTAAAATAATGTCATTATACTATAAAGCCATATTAAAGTCTAATAATTTCACACAACATTCATAAAACATTGATGTTTCATATACCACAAAATAACATAAAAATCCGTGTGTTAACCCTTTATCTCAACCCTAACTCTATAAAAAATAACTGCCAAAAGTTCAACCATTCCTATTAAAGAAAAAATTGAATACAATTTCTCCACAAAAATATAAAAATTCAAAAAAGACATTATATATGCCAAAAATATAAACAGTATAAATAAAAATTTATTTTTTTCTTTTCCCATAAACCACTCTGCGGCACAATATCCGTTGCCAGCCGCCGTTGTATATACAGATGCCAAGAAAGAAACAATATATATGATGTACATAACCTTTGATATATTTTTTGTTATAAAAATCATAGGCATAACATTTTTCTGTGCCGAACATAAATCTATTGCAAAAGACATACTAAGCCCTATTAAGAATAAAATCAAAGCCGATATTATACAGCCATAAGAGCTTTTTTCACCGCCTTCTTCACTGTGCTGTATAAGTATAGGTACACATGAAACCATATTATAAAAAATAAATTTCATTCCACACCACACATCTACGCTTCTCGGCATACACGAATACGTACCGATACTTATATTTTTTTCAACGCACACATAAACAGAGCAGAACAGTATTCCTGCAATAAGTATCGGTACAAGTATACAGTTTGCCTTAACAAGTCCTTCTGTTTTTCCGAAAATAACAGGTATACAAATAAATAAGAATATGCATCCGCCTATATTTTTATTTATTCCAAATATATTATAAAATATTGTTCCAAAAGCCGAAATCATAGCTGAAAACAAAACCATAAAAAATAATCCCGTAATAAAATTTATTATAGAAGCACATTTTTTCCCGACAGCGTTTTTTATAAAATCTTCATAATTATAAACTCTGCTTTTAATTGCCGTATCCATAACCAGCTTTCCATATATGCCGAATACTGCCGAGCTTATAAAAAACAACACTATAAGGCATCTGATATTTTTCATAAAATAAACTGTTATTTCACTGCCGGATGCAAATCCGGCACCTATTAATGTACCGGTATATAAAAAAGCCGTTTTTAAAATGTTTTTCAAAAAAATCCCCCATACCAACTGTATGAAGGACTTTTATTTCTAATACCTTATGAACTTTGATAAATATAAATTTATCGGACTGATTAAAACCGTGGACTCCGTCCACACCTGTGAGCCTTTGAAAAGGCTCAAGCG
>CAKQPE010000153.1 GCA_934256695.1 uncultured Eubacteriales bacterium | reverse complement strand
ATATAATCCTAAGATACCTACAGGCACAATAGAGCTTGAGGCACAGAAGGTTGAGGTTGTAGGCAGAGTTTATACACAGCTTCCTTTTGAAATAATGACAAGCAAGGAAATTAGAGAAGATGTTCGTCTTAAATACCGTTACCTTGATTTAAGAAACAAAAAAGTAAAAGACAACATTATTTTCCGTTCACAGGTTATTTCATTCCTTCGTCAGAAAATGACAGAAATGGGATTCCTTGAAATTCAGACACCTATTCTTTGTGCATCATCACCGGAAGGCGCAAGAGATTATATTGTTCCTTCAAGAAAGTTTAAAGGAAAATTTTATGCACTTCCACAGGCACCACAGCAGTACAAGCAGCTTCTTATGGTATCAGGCTTTGACAAATATTTCCAGATAGCACCTTGTTTCAGAGATGAGGACGCAAGAGCAGACCGTTCACCGGGAGAGTTCTATCAGCTTGACTTTGAAATGAGCTTTGCTACACAGGAAGATATTTTCCGTATCGGTGAAGAAGTTCTTACGGAAACATTTAAGAAATTTGCACCGGAAGGCAGCTTTGTTACAGAGGCTCCTTACCCTGTAATAAGCTACAAACAGGCTATGCTTGAGTTTGGCTCCGATAAGCCTGACCTCAGAAACCCACTTAGAATAATCGACCTTACAGATTTCTTCCAGAGATGTACATTTAAGCCTTTCCATAACAAGACAGTAAGAGGTATAAAGGTTCATGCCGAAATGTCAAAGGGCTTCCACGAAAAGCTTCTTAAATATGCAACATCTATCGGTATGGGTGGTCTCGGATACCTTGAGGTTCTTGAGGATAAGAGCTACAAAGGCCCTATCGACAAGTTCATTCCTGATGATATGAAGGGCGAAATAGCAGATATTGCAGGTCTTGAAGCAGGAGATACAATATTCTTTATTGCCGATAAAGAAGAATTTGCAAACAACTTTGCAGGTCAGCTCAGAAACGAGCTTGGAAAGCGTCTTGATTTAATAGAAAAGAATGCATACCGTTTCTGTTTTGTAAATGACTTCCCAATGTATGAATACGACAAGGAAGAAAAGAAGATTATATTTACACACAATCCGTTCTCTATGCCGCAGGGCGGACTTCAGGCACTTAACGAAAAAGATCCGCTTGATATACTTGCTTACCAGTACGATATTGTCTGCAACGGTGTTGAGCTTTCATCAGGTGCTGTAAGAAACCACGACCTTGACATTATGGTTAAGGCGTTTGAAATAGCAGGTTATTCGGAAAAAGACCTTAAAGCAAAGTTCGGTGCTCTTTACAATGCATTCCAGTTCGGTGCTCCGCCACATGCAGGTATGGCTCCTGGTGTAGACCGTATGATTATGCTTTTGAGAAACGAAGAAAACATAAGAGAGATTATTCCGTTCCCAATGAACGGCAATGCTCAGGACTTAATGTGCGGTGCTCCGGGAGATGTTACAGAGCAGCAGCTAAGAGAGGTTCATATTAAAGTAAGACAGTAATATCGGTTAATAAAAATCTCAATGACAAAATTTGTCATTGAGATTTTTTGGTTTTTTAAGAGTTAAGACCTTGGGGCGTTGCCCCAAGGTCTTAGTCTTCGACAAATTTATTTTTCTGCAAGACTTATTATTTCAAGCTGATTTTTAATAAGTTTTTCCATTGGTCCAAAATATTTTTTATCAATATGGGACACTCTTTCGGAAAGGGTAATCTCTTTAGTCTTGTTATCCCATAAAAGTCTATCGGAGGATATACCGAGAAGCTCACATATTTTCTTTAGGTTTGTGATTGATATTCCCACAAAGCCGAGTTCCGCATCGGCAAGAAAACGAGGAGTTATTCCTATAAATTCAGAAAGCTGTTCTCTGCTGTAGCCGGCTTGTTCACGATAAAACCGAATATTTTCGCCTATAAGTATATTTATTTCCTTCTTTTCTTTGGCTCTCAAGTAAATCACCTCAAAATTCAACTATCCCATATTAATTTAAATCAATAACTATATTATACATAAAAACTGTGTTATAAAAAAGTTAATTTAAATTTTATATAATATTTTTGAATTAAAACACATTATCTGTTACTTAGTAATCTTCTTCATAAACCCTTCCGTCAAACCTGCGGTTTGCCACCTTCACTTTCAGGGACGGCAAAAAGCAGTGCAAATGGGATTTGCTAAAAAAATTACTCGATTTTTTAAAAAATAGTTGGTGTGAGCACACACGCAGTTTTGCAGGGTTTGGAGCAAAGCCCCAAGGTCTTTCTTTTTGCATAAATATGCGTCTTTTAAACAAATTTATCATAAAAATAGCGAACACTTGTTATATATACTTGAAAATATACTGCATAATCTGTTATAATAATTAACAGAATTAATTTGACAGGTTAGCCCTGATAATACATTTTTGCGGAGGTTATCATTATGGCAGAATTTTACGAAGAAAATGAAAAATCAGCAGGTCAGGTTCAGATAGCAGACGAGGTTATTGCTATAATAGCAGGAACTGCGGCAACAGAGGTTGAAGGAGTTGAAACAGCTCCGAGAATGTCAGACGGTTCCTTCGGCGGAATTTTCGGAAAGAAAAATAATCCTGCTAAGGGAATTAAAGTAAGTGTAGAAGACGGAACAGCTGTTATTGAAGCTGAAATAGCCGTTATGTACGGTGTAAGAATTATAGATGCTGCCAAACAGGTTCAGGAAAAAATTAAAAGTGCAGTAGAAAACATGACCGGTCTTTCTGTTATGGCCGTAAACGTAAATGTATCGGCTATTATTACAAAAACAAAGGCTGAAAAGGAAGAAGAATAAATAAGACTCAACCCTTGGGAAGAAAGCCTTCCTGAGGGTTAGTTTATTAATAGAGAGGTACTTTTGTACCTGAGTTTGGAGGATTTTATGAGCAGAACTAATGCAAGAAAAAACGCTTTTTATCTTATATTCCAGCATGACTTTGTAGGTATTGAGTCAATGGACGAGGCAAAGGAAATTTTCTTTGCGGAAAGCGAAGAAGAAGTAACGGAAACAGATAAAAAATTTATTGATACCCTTGTAAACGGAACATTTGAAAATATCGAAAAAATAGACGAAATTATTGCATCTGTGGCAAAAGGCTGGACAATAGAAAGAATGCCTAAGGTTGACCTTGCAATACTCAGAATGGCTGTTTATGAGCTTAAATTCGGTTCAACACCGACTAAAGTTGCAATAAACGAGGCTGTTGAGCTTGCGAAAAAATACAGCTCGGACAATGCACCGTCATTTGTAAACGGTGTTCTCGGCAAAATAGCCGTTACTGATTGATGATTGAGCGAAAAATTTATTCCGTATCCCAAATAAGCCGATATATAAGAGGCTTGTTTGAGATGGACGTTATTTTAAACAGCATATGGGTACGAGGAGAAATATCAAACCTAAAGGTTCATTCGTCGGGGCATATATATTTTACTCTTAAAGACAGTAATGCGGCAATAAGTGCCGTTATGTTTGAGTCCTATGCCTCCCTTATACCTTATGATCTTGAAAACGGAATGGACGTTATAATATGCGGATATATTTCTGCCTACGAGAAAGCAGGAAGGTATCAGCTTTATGTCCAAATAGCAGAGCCTGCGGGAGCGGGGGGACTGGCAGTTGCCTTTGAGCAGCTGAAAAAGAAGCTCAGCGATGAGGGCTTGTTTGACGAGGATTTCAAAAGAGAGATACCGAAACACCCGACAGCCGTGGCTGTTATAACATCGCCTACGGGTGCAGCTGTAAGAGATGTTATAAACAT
>CAKQPE010000152.1 GCA_934256695.1 uncultured Eubacteriales bacterium | reverse complement strand
CATTAAAATCCATTGACTAATTATATTTTATAATTTAATATTTCGTATTAGCAAAAACTAATCAAAATGAATTTTAAATAACTCATTTATTATTAGGGGAGGTAACTTATGAAAAGAAAATTATTAAGAGGAGCTGTAAACGGTAAAACAACTATAGCACTTGCTTTATCTGCCGTTATGACTATGGGAATGATTCCTTCTGTATATGCGGCAGATGTTTCGACCATAAAAGATATGCCTAACGGCTGGGCAAGAAAAGCTGTTGAAAAAGCAGTTGAAAACAATATGCTTACAGGTTACGAAGGATATGTAAGACCTGATAACAACATAACAAGAGCTGAGGTCTCTGTTGTTTTCAACAAAATTTTAGGCACAGAAGAAGCAGCAGACATTTCTTCTTTTGCCGATGTTAAAGAAACAGACTGGTTCTATAGTGAAATGGCAAAAATCGTAAATGCCAAAATAATGAGCGGTGACGGAAACAAGCTTATGCCTCAGAGCGAAATAACAAGACAGGAATTATTTGTTCTTGTTGCAAGAGTTCTCGGTTTAAGTGACGGAAACGAAGATGTTCTTTCTGCTTTCAGTGACAACAGTGAAATTGCTGACTGGGCAAAGGGCAGTATTTCAGCACTTGTTGAAGCAGGATATGTTTCCGGCAATGACGGAAAATTAAATCCTTCCGCAAATATGACAAGAGCGGAATTTGCACAGGTTTTATCAAATATCGCAGAAAAATATATTGTATCCGGCGGAGAATACAACGAAAATATTGACGGAAATATTTTTGTTTCAGCTGACGGAGTAACAATAAGCGGCAAAATTAACGGAAATGTTATTATAGGTGACGGAGTTAAAAATGTTACTTTCAAAGATGCCGAAATAGGCGGTGATGTAATCGTAAGAGGAAACGGTACAAGCCTTGAAGGAACAACAGTAAACGGAAATCTTGTAATTAACGGTATCAATGGCACACCTGAGATCTCAGTTGACGAAAATTCCTCAGTAGGTGGAGTAAATGCAGTATCTGACTACAGCTCCGAAAAGACATTTGAAAACACAACAGGCGAAGGAAAGAATGTATATTCTCCAAAGTCCGATGACGAAAATACAGACAACACAGAAACAAAAGATACTCCAAAGAGCACTTCCGGCGGCGGTGGCGGCGGCTCAAGCTCATCGGGCGGCGGTTCTTCTTCCGGTGGCGGAAGTTCATCAAATGACAGTTCATCAGATAATAACAATTCATCAAGCAACGGTTCATCATCAGATGATGAGGACGAAAACAAGGGTGGCAACAGCAGCAGCTCAGATAATGATAAAAAAGATGACAACAATAATAGTTCCGACAACAAAAAAGACGATGAAAACAAAGAAGAACAGGCAGAAATAGTAAATGCGGCAAAGGCAGAAGTTCTTTCAGAAGATGTAGGAACATGGCTTCCACTTGTTTTCAACGAAGGCTTTAATGCTGAAAATGTTACAGTAGCAGTTGACGGAAAAGATGTTACATCGGCTTTAAGCAAAGTAACAACTGACGGTTCCATTGCAAAACTTCCGCTTGTTTCAACACCTAAGACAGTTGAAATTAAGTCCGACAATAAGGTTCAGACAATTACATTAAACGGCAGCGGCGAAGGAGAAGCTGTTTACGAAGGACAGCAGTATCTTCCGGATTATGTTCTTACACATGGACCTATTCCTGTTTGGGACTATGCCCTTACAAACTATGACGAAGAAGGAAATGTACGTATTCACCCATCAAAGACAACATTCTCTCTTACATCAGAAGCCGTTAAGCACCCAAGCTATTCTCCTGATGCGGAAATAGACGAAAACGGCAACGGCGAAGTTGTAATTATGTTTAACTACAACACAGACGAAGAAAAAGAATGGTTCGACGGAGTAAACAAACTTGAACTTGTTCAGTATGATTCAAACAGAAACACAATAAACAGCAATCTTTCATATGAACTTGAAAAAGATGTTGCCCATGGCAGAGGCAAAGTAGGCGAGCTTAAAATACCTGTAGGTCAGAGCAATTTTACAAATAACGGACGTTATTATGTAAGGGTAAAATCAACAGCAGGTATATCTGCACTTGTTCCTATTCATGTTGTAAATTCCGTTGAGCCTGAAATAAGCTTAAAGGAAACAGCTGTCTCAGGAAGAAATCTTCATATGCAGGTTGACAACATGGTTTATGGAATTACACAGCCTATAGAAAGAGTAACTCTTACAGACCCTACAGGCGAAACAAGAGAGCTTGAAAAAATAAGAGACTGGTATCTCATAGGCGATTTATTTGTATTATACAATGATGTTGAAGCAACTGACGGCAGAAACAACATTGAGTATAACGGAAACTACACAATTACAGTATATTCAAACGGATTTAAAACAGTAAGCAAGAAATTTAACGTAACAGGCGGAAAAGATGCAGAAGATAATTCCGTAAGCCTTATGTCATTTGATGCAGTGACAAGAGCAACATCAACAGGCGGCGGCTCCGGCTCAGGAGACAGTGAATCAAGCGGAACAAGTATAAGTGCGGATTTATTATTCGACAGTGACTTGCTTGCCAATGCACTTATTCTTAATGACCTTCAGGAGCAGACAGAGGCGGTAAACGCCGTTATTGATTACTGGCACGGTGTTATTTATGATTCAGTATTAAACAAAGGCGAGACAACATATTATACATGGACAGGTTACTTAAATGCAGTAAATGACGCAAAGGTAGCAGGCAATGTATGGGCTCCTTTTGCAGAATATTTAAAAGGCAATGCAAAGCCAACACCTAACAGACCTTCTGCTTTAAAAGAAGTTCTTGAAGACGGTCTTTTGGGAGATATTCAGAACAGCAATACTTACGGCAGACTTGACGCTCCTTCGGCAGAGGTCTCAAACAATACAGAAGGAAAGAATGTTGTTTTAACATTTGCCGATAAAGAATATTTAAGCAAAGTTAATGCTGTTTATTTAAACGGAGACTGGCAGCCGCTTGCTGAGGACAAATACGAAATTGACCTTGAAAACGGCGCTATAACAATACTTGCAAACCTTAAATTAGGTGATAACAAGATTATTCTTGATGCACCGGGATATGTAAGCAACGAAGTTAAATTTAATTACGGCAAAGTAAACGAAGAAAACCTTTCACTTGAAATTTCCGAAGGCAAAAAGGAAGGCGAAGAAGTCGTTATTACTGTAAAAGGTTCAGAAGGCGATTTCTTAAAGAACTTAAAATCAATAGTATTAAATAAGGGTGAAGAAAACGAAGATACTGTATGGGCAAAGGGTGTCGAAGGTTCAGACGCTGTTTGCTATACAATAGCAGATGACAAAAAATCCGTTACACTCCATAACGTAAAAGCAGGTGCTTATACAGTAACAATCAGTGCAAATTATTACGAAGATACACTTACAGGCAACTTTACAGTAGGCGAAAAGGAAACACCGGAAACACCTGAACTTGTTTCACCTACAGTTAAAGAAACTAAATATACAGAAGAAAGCAGTGTTTGGGGTACATACAAATACTACAGAGTATCATTTGATACAATAAGCAGTGACGCTCTTAAAAAATATCTTGGCGCTGTAAACAAAGTAACTGTAAACGGAACAGAATATTCAAAAGCATTCAGCGTAAGTTTTGGTGACAATGAATACAGAGTAGCTGCAACAGATACAACTTACGGTAATTATGATTACGATGTACTTGACATTGCCGCTAACGGACTTACAGGCAGTGTAAAGGTTATAGTTTCGGCAGAAGGCTATGATGATGTTAAATTTGAGTTTACAGCAAACGGTACAACAGAAACTGATAAGGGCGATACAAAAACTGCACCGGAAG
>CAKQPE010000151.1 GCA_934256695.1 uncultured Eubacteriales bacterium | reverse complement strand
GTGCGGTCTTAAAGAGATTTTTGAAGGTGCAGGAAACTTTTTCGATAAAAAAGTTTCTGCAAATCCCACTTTTCCATCTGGAAAAAATTAAATTTAATTCTTTTTATTAAAGCTTTGATTAAATTATTTACCCATCATCCGCTTCGCTTTGCTCAGTACCTTCTCCCTGAGGAGAAGGCTTTAAAACCATTCCGTCAAACCTTCGGTTTGCCACCTTCCCTTTCAGGGACGGCTTTAAAACGGCGGTTTTTAGGCTCCCATGAAATGGGAGCTGTCACGCAGTGACTGAGGGGTTTCTGTCCACTGCCCACTGGCAACTGACTGCTAAATTTTTATTTATAAAAATACCGTAGCAAAAGCTACGGTATTAATCAAAAATTTTTCAGTAATTAAAGTTTGAAATCTTCCATGTATCCATCTTTGTCAAACTCAAGTTCATAAGGCTCTGTAAGTATTTCAACATCATCTCTGTCTTTAATATCATCAATAAGAGATTCTGAAATTTCTATCTCGGAAAGTGTAAGAGTATCTCTTATTCTTGCAACTCTTGCCTTTGAATAATCAATCTTTGTACAAGTTCTTATTGCAAGTCTTAAAGCCTCAAAGTCGTTGTTCTGATAAACAGGAATTTTTCCTCCGCTTATCATTGTGTTTGTGGAAAGGTTAATCCATGTACTTGCCCAGTCACAGTTATTAAGACATCTTCTTGTTGTAATGTCAGCAAGGCCAAGACCGCAGGCATTGTGATGGCTCTGTTCCGTAAGACCTCTTATAAAGAGCTTCTTGCAATGGAAATCATCTTCAAAGCCAGGCATAAATCCACGTCCGGTTACGTTAGGGTCTGCACCCTCACCGCTTATGTTCTTGCCTATTCTGTCAATAATAAGAACATCAATATTGTCAAACTTCATTCTTGGAAGACGTCTTTTGGCAATCTGGAGCATCATGTGGTCGCCTTCCATAATTTTGTCTTTAGGAAAAGCCATTATTTCCGATATTTCATCATATGCATTCTGAACAACACCGATACCCATAACGACATTCATTTTCGAAAGAAATTCTTTTGCAACAATAGGAATTCTCTCACCAAATGTATCAAACCCCTGTTTATGGAACCATGAACAGCCTACGTGCTTTGCAATACCTATGGCAATCATTTTGCAAAGACCGCTTTCGTGGTAGCCTTTGAAATCAGTATGTGGTTTAACCTTGTTAAAAAGAATAATTCCGTCGGCCTCGGCAGCATATTTGTCGCAGTAAATAGGTGTCTTTGCGGCATCGTCCATCTGTCCCACCAAAACAACGTCCATAGATGCCTTAATAGGCACACCTATAGCTTCTTCTGTTATTCCGTAGCCGTTTATAACTTCAAGGTTACCTTCTGCCGTACCGCCGCCGTGGCTTCCCATTGCAGGAATAATAAATGGCTTTGCACCCCATTCTTTAAGCTTATCACAAATAGTCTTTACCATAAGCGGAAGATGAGGTATTCCACGGCTGCCTACTGTAATGGCAATAGTTTTGTCTTTAAGCTCTGCCTTGTTTATTTCAAGGTTATCAAGCTCCTTTGTAAGATGACCTTTTATATCCTCAATTTTGTCATCTTCATACTTTTCTCTTATTCTTACCATTTTTGGCATTGGTACATCTTCAATTCCCTGTACCGGAAAGCTTATTTCCGGAAAATCAATAAACTGCATACATATCTCTCCTTTACCATAAGCATCTCACACAGATACTATAACCATAAAACCATTTACATTGCTAAGACCTTGGGGTTTCACCCCAACACCCTGACCAACTTTCTTGGTCAGAAAATTTGCTTCGCAAATCAGGCTTCGCCTGTCGCATCTATCTTTGCGATTTCTTAAAAGTTGGATCAAAACTTTTATCAGATACCATGACTTTGTCATGGTATCTTGTTAAAGTTTAGGTCAAGCCTTTTTAAAGGCTTGTAGGGATTGGGGCAACGCCCCAAGGTCTTGAAGGTCTTAATTAACAGAAGTTGCACTTTCTTGCAAGTGACATATCATTAAAGCCAAGTGCCTCAGCCTTACTCTTTCTGCCGTCAACAACCTCCATCATAAGATCGAAAAGCTCCTCACCTTTTTCATCAATCTGTGCTTTGCCGGCTACTATGTCGCTTGCATCAAAATCTATGTTGTCACTCATAAGACCGTAAGTTTCGCTGTTTCCTGTTATTTTAATTACAGGTACAATGCCGTTTCCCGTAGGTGTTCCACGACCTGTTGTAAATATTATTACCTGTGCTCCTCCTGCAACCATAGCCGCTACGGAAGCAACGTCCTGTCCCGGTGTATCCATAACCACAAGACCTTTTACGCTTCTGTCCAACTGCTCGCCGTAATCATAAACCTTCATTATTGTGGAAGAACCGGCTTTGTGAATACAGCCGAGAGATTTTTCCTCAAGAGTAGTAAGTCCGCCTTCTTTATTGCCTGTAGACGGATTTCCGTCCCTCAAGCTTTCTCCTGCTTTTTCAAAATATTCTTCGTTGTTTTTAATAATTTCAAGAAGTCTATTTGCCGTTTCTTCATCTTTGCATCTCGGAGCAAGTATATCCTCCGTTCCTACCAATTCGGAAGTTTCGGAAAGTATGCTTGTTGCACCCAAAGATACCAGCTTGTCACTTACATAACCAAGTGTAGGATTAGCCGCAAGACCGCTTGTAGGGTCACTTCCTCCACATTCTGTACCGAGAATAAGTTCAGAAATATCAATATCTTCTTTCTCACATTTTGAAGCATCAATGCTCATCTGCATTGCATATTTAACACCAAGCTCTGCCGCCCTTATTGTACCTCCGGCATCTCTTATTACAACTTTCTCAACAGGCTTGTTTGTGATTTCTTTTATTCTGCCTATAAGAAGGTCAGCCTGAACTATCTCACATGTATTTCCTACTACTACAGTTCCGTAAACATTAGGATTTGCCGCAAAACTGGAAAGAACCTTCAATGTTATTTCAAGATCGGCTTTAACTACCGCACATCCGCCCTGATTCGGAATATAAACCGCATTTGGCACCTGACTTGCTATAAATCTTGCTGTTTCGCTTGCACAAAGTGAACACGGAAGAATAAGAACGTGATTTCTGATTCCGACTCTGCCGTCAGGTCTTCTGTATCCTTTAAATTTCATATCTTTTCCCCCTTAATCTGTCATTTTGCTGTCAAGATTCCATGTATGTACGTGTTCGCCTTTTTTAATATCTTTAAGGGCATAGCCTATCTTACAACCGTATTTAACCACTATATCGCCTTTTTTAATATCACAGAGAGCTGTTTTGTGATAAAGAGGAATATCCGTAACAGCTTTTATTCTGTACTCCTTTCCGTTAAGAACATAACATATGTCCTCTCCTGCTTTAACAGGTGCAATTACTGTAGCAGCAGTATCTTCCGGTTTAATTACAAGACAGTTTACCATTTTAATCCTCCTTTAAAAAAATCCATTTAATTTTTGTATTTACATTATAAATTAAAAATTATATTTAATTTATAAAATCAATCCAGTCGGCGTCCTCCGGAAATCCCCAATCCGTTGTAAGGAGATAGTTTTCATCATCTGTTTCGGATTTTTCTTCTTCGTCCCAGCCGTCCCATTGGTCAACTTCGGCTATAATATGGTTTTCATCGCAGAACGGATCCTCTGCCATTACAAAAATAGTTGATTCTCCCTTTTCGGAAAAATACGAAAAATACTCCGCTGATTCCGTATTGGGATAAATAACTCTTGCGGCAACGGCAATTTCTGTCTCCGGATATTCCTGTGCAATATCATTTATAAAATTAAGCACTGTTGCCGCCGATTCCGTAGAAACGGCAAAAGATATGCTTTCTTCTTCATCATCGTTTTCCGTTTCATAATATTCCAGTGCCGTTCCTATGCTTTCGGAAATACTTGCACCTTCTTCAAAATCGGGATATTCCTCAAGCCAATCACACGTCATGTCATATATATTTCTTAAATCCTCAAGACTTGAATGAAT
>CAKQPE010000150.1 GCA_934256695.1 uncultured Eubacteriales bacterium | reverse complement strand
TTGAAACTCCCGTGGCTTTGCCACGGGATTTTTATTAAAAGTTTTACTCAATTTTTTTCAAAAAATTGTGGGGTGTTGGGGTCAAAGCCCCAAGGTCTTATGGTCTTGCAATTACTCAACCGTAACGGATTTCGCAAGGTTTCTCGGCTGGTCAATGTCTGTACCAAGGCAGTATGCCATATAGTATGCAAAAAGCTGAACAGGAACTGCCGAAACAACAGGTGCAAAATTCCATTCGGTTCTCGGAATGTATATTACATCATCAACCTCACCGGAAAACTTCTTGCTTCCTTCCATAGCTATTGCAATAACCTTTGCCCCTCTTGCCTTAACCTCTTTTATGTTGCTGAGAGTCTTTTCAAACAGCTTCTCCTGTGTAAGAAGGGCTATAACAAGTGTGTTGCTGTCTATCATAGCTATAGGTCCGTGTTTAAGTTCTCCTGCCGCATATGCCTCACTGTGGATATATGCAATTTCTTTTAATTTAAGAGAACCCTCTTTTGATATTACATAATCAAGCCCACGGCCGATAAAGAATACATTTGCAACAGATGCATATTTCTCTGCAAGTTCTTTTTCTAAATGTGATTTGTGTAATACATCTGAAATCTTTGACGGAAGTTCATAAAGACCTTCTTTTATTTTTTCAAATTCTTCTTTGCTTATCTTACCAAGCTCAAGTGCCATGCTGTATGCTATAAGCTCCATAGCTGTAACTTGTGCCGTAAATGCCTTTGTTGATGCAACGGAAATTTCCGGACCGGCGAGAATATAAAATATATCGTCAGCCTCTCTTGCAATAGAACTGCCTACGGCATTTACAACAGCCATTACCCTTGCACCGTTTCTCTTAGCTATTTTAAGGGCTTCAAGCGTATCTGCTGTTTCGCCCGACTGAGATACAACTATAAGAAGCGTGTGTTCATCAATTACAGGATCCATATATCTGAACTCACTGGCAACCTCGGCTATAACAGGTATTCTTGTAAGGCTTTCTATTAAATTTTTCCCTACCAGCCCTGCATGATAAGCTGTACCGCAAGCCACAATATATATTCTTGTAAATTTCTCTATATCTTCTTTTTTGAGCTTAATGCCACTCATATCTATGCCGATTCCGTTTTCAGGCACACGTCTTTCAACAAGCTCCTGTATTATTCTCGGCTGTTCGTTTATTTCTTTAATCATAAAATGCTCGTATCCGCCTTTTTCAGCTGCATCTACATCCCATTTTACCTCATAAATATCTCTGTGTACCTCTTTTTTGCTGCTGTTGTATATCTTTATGCTGTCAGCTTTTACTACAGCTATTTCATTGTCATCAAGGAAATATACATTTCTTGTGTGATGAAGAATAGCCGGTATATCAGATGCTATGAAGTTCTCGCCTTCACCTTTTCCTATTACAAGGGGTGCATTTTTTCTTGCGGCTATAATGGTATCCGGATAATCACGGCAGATAATGCCAAGGGCATATGCTCCTTCTATTCTTTCAAGCATTTTTAATACAGCATCAAAAAAATCCATTCCGGATGTATAGTAATAATCTATAAGATGTGCCACTGTCTCTGTATCTGTTTCTGATACAAATTTATAACCCTTCTGAACAAGTTCTTCTTTAATATCAAGGTAGTTTTCTATTATTCCGTTGTGTACAACCGCTATCATTCTGTCATTGCTTATATGCGGATGTGAGTTAATATCACTTGGTGCTCCATGTGTAGCCCAACGTGTATGGCCTATACCTACCGTTCCCGTCAACGGATGTTCTTTTAACTTTTCTGCAAGGTTTACAAGCTTTCCCTTTGCTTTAAGCATATTTATGTTTTTTCCGTCATGCACAGCTATTCCTGCGGAATCATATCCTCTGTATTCAAGTCTTTTAAGGCCGTCCATTAAAATTTCCGGTGCCTGCGATGAACCTACATATCCAACTATGCCACACATTTATAATTTACCTCCCGATTTTTTGCAAAAACTATATTATTTAAATGTTCTTTATTCTCTAAATATCATTAATAATTCATTATATCATTTAAGGCAATATCAAACAACAGTTATTTTTAATGTCAAATATTAAAAATTATTATATTACTTATGTTGTTGACTAAACTAATTCTAATGCTATAATATGTTGTATTATTGTTTTTGGGGGAGGAAATAAAATGCAAAATAATAAAAAGAACCTATTGTTTGTGCATATTGCAATAGCTCTTTTCGGAAGTTCGTCACTTTTCGGAAAGCTTATAAACCAGCCTGCCTTTGTTATAGTTTCCGGCAGAGTTTTATTTTCGGTAATATTAATGTTTATTATATTTAAGCTGAGAAAAATATCATTGTCTCTCGGTAACAGAACAAATTATCTGAAAGTAGTTCTTCTTGGTATTATACTTGCGGTACACTGGTTCTTTTTCTATCATGCAATACAGATTTCAACCGTAACCATAGTTCTTCTTACTTTCTCTACCTGTCCTATATTCGCAACCTTTATAGAGCCTATGGTGTTCAGAGAAGAAAAGCTTGAAAAAATAAATATAATCATTGCCTGTGTTGCTTTTTTCGGCATAATAATAGTTGTGCCAAAATTAGATGTAGGCAGTTCAATGCTTCAGGGATTTATAGAAGGTATACTTTCCGGTCTTACGTTTGCTCTTGTATCTGTACTGGAAAGAAAATATGTAAAAGAATTTAAAGGCGTTGTAATATCATTTTATGAGCAGTTGGTTGTATTTATAGTTCTTCTTCCGCTTTGCATCGCCGTTGGGCTCAATCCCGTATCAAAAAGTGATATATTCTACATACTGCTTTTTGCCACAGTATTTACACTCGTAAGCCGTTACTTCTATATTAACGGACTTAAAGGTGTATCGGCACAGACAGCCGGTGTTATATCCTGTCTTGAGCCTGTTTACGGAATAATACTTGCTTTTATAATTCTCGGCGAAGTACCTACCGTAAAGGAAATTATAGGCGGTTTAATAATAATGGGGGCTGCCGTTTATTCATCAATGCGAGCCGTAAAAAAAGCATAATACCTTGTGAACTGTCTGTTAAACAAAATTATATAAATTTCAATATTAAAGCCGGAATATATTTATCAAATACTCCGGCTTTTTATAATTTACTCAAGCATTTTCATGCCTATTATATTATTTTATTTATTCTTCAAACTGCTTTCCTGTTATTTCTTCGTACTGCTTTGCCGTAATTTTACCGCTTGCAACGAACACGCCTACATCTTCTGCCGAATAAATTCCTCTGTCATAAAATCTTTTTATTATCTTAAACATTGTTTATACCCCTTTCTGCTGTCCAAGTAAAAGTTCTGCAAGAATTTCGTCCTGCTCATTCTGTTTTGCTATAATGCTTTCCTGATTTAAAAGCATTTCCGCACGGATAAGCTCATCATCGGAAATTTCTTCAACGGCTTTTTCCGCAGCCTTCCATATTCCGTTTTCATACTTTTTTCCGATAAAGCTCATGTCGCAGCTTTCAACTTCAATCATATTTTCAGCCTTTATTTCGTTTGGTGTATCAAGCAGGCTGTGGCAAATATTATTTTCATTTATTTCGGCGTAAAAATAACGCTTTTTATTTTTTAATTCGTCCATATTTTTTCCTCCGGTTAATAAAACTCAACTATATCAAAAGCCCAGTAACCGGTCCAATTAGTCTGACCGGCAGTTGCTCGTGATAAAGTAACGGTAGTGCTGTTCTTAAACATTCCTACCGGAGCAAGACCCGCATATGTTCCGTCACCGGAATTTGAGAGTGCAATAAAACTTTTTGATAAATCCACCGCCGAAATTGTTACATCCATAGTTGATAAACCATTTGCCATTGTTCCGGACTTATGCTGTACACTTTTTACTACGTGTATACCGTTCGATTTCAATGCACTCAGTCCGTAACTTCCGTTTTCGAGCAGATTTATTAAATATGATAACTTCTGGCTCAAGACTCCAGTTTTATTTGCAGTGTTGTTGGTAACGGTATAGTTTTTGACATTGGTTGAATTTGTGTTTATTGTGT
>CAKQPE010000149.1 GCA_934256695.1 uncultured Eubacteriales bacterium | reverse complement strand
TTCACTGACTTTTTGTTTCCTAAAATTACTTTTTCGCTCTTTCGAGCTTTGAATTAACTTTGGGTTTTGGTTTGTTTTCAACTGTTCAGTTTTCAAGGTTCAATGTCTTTTTTCGTTTTCGGCTTTCGCCGTCAACATTTAATATCTTATCACAACTCTTTTCGTTTGTCAACAACTTTTTTTATTTTTTCAAATCTTTTTTCAAAGCCGTTTTTCAAACTCTCTTTTTCTGTTGTGGTGTTCGTCGTTTTTTCCGGCGAACAAGATAGTATTATACTCTTTCTGCAAAAAATGTCAACACTTTTTTCAAACTTTTTTTCAAAAATTTTACATTTATTTAAAAAACCTTGATTTTTCAATGGTTTCAGCCTTCTGTTTTTTTCGATTTTTTTCTTGTTTCCAATGTTATTTTCAAATTATTTCGACAACTCACTTTATATGCCGATATATATTTTTTCCCTGATTATTTTCCTTATATATAAAAATCTGCCGAAGCCAAATAACTCCGACAGATTTTTTACTTAAATATATCCTTATATTTCTTCTAATTCTTTCAGCCAGATTCTGCTTACTGCATCACTCGGCATTCTCCAATCGCCTCTTGGCGAAAGATTTATTGTTCCTACTTTAGGTCCGTCAGGCAAGCATGACCTCTTAAACTGCTGTGAGAAAAATCTTCTGTAGAAATTCTTCAGCCATTTCAATATAGTATTCCTGTCATAATCATCTTTAAACGCCTTCTCGGCCAAGAATAATATTTTCTTCGGCTCGAACCCAAAACGTACAACATAGTATAAGAAGAAATCATGCAGCTCATATGGCCCCACTATATCCTCCGTTATCTGTTTTATTTCTCCCTCATCTGTAGGCGGAAGAAGCTCCGGACTTACAGGTGTGTCAAGAATATCTTCCAGTATTGCTTTTGAATTTTCATCTATGTTTCCGTTTTCGGCTACGTGTTTAACAAGCACCCTTACAAGGGTTTTCGGTACTCCGGAATTAACTCCGTACATTGACATATGGTCTCCGTTATAAGTTGCCCAGCCCAAAGCAAGCTCCGAAAGATCGCCTGTACCTATAACCATGCCGTTGTGCTTGTTTGCCAAATCCATTAATATCTGTGTTCTTTCCCTTGCCTGTGTGTTTTCATATGTTACGTCATGAGTTTTTATATCATGTCCAATATCATTAAAATGAAGTATAGAAGCCTCTTTTATGGAAATTTCCTTTACGGATACTCCCAGAGCCTCCATAAGGCTTAAAGCATTGTTGTATGTCCTGTCCGTTGTGCCGAATCCGGGCATGGTTATTCCCAGAACGGTCTTTCTGTCCAATCCAAGCCTGTCACAGGCCTTTACGGCAACAAGAAGTGCCAACGTGGAGTCCAGTCCTCCCGATATTCCTATAACAAGAGCTTTTGCGTTTGTATGCTCTATTCTTTTTGCCAGTCCTGCAACCTGAATATTAAATATATCGTCACAGCGTTCAAAAAGCATACCGTCGTTTTTCGGTACAAAAGGCATACGGTTTACAAAACGGCATAATTCTTCTTCTTTCCACTCTCCTGTTTCAATATCAATATAAACAAAGTTTTCCGGTTTTGCCATTAGCTCACCAAAACTTGTGTTTTTCTTTCTGTCATTATACAGCCTTTCAATATCCAAATCAGCATATATAAGCTGGTTTTCCATCGAAAATCTTTTGTTTTCTTTTAATAAAGAACCGTTTTCGCAAATAAGTGAATGTCCGCTGAAAACAAGATCCTGTGTAGACTCTCCCACACCCGATGAAGAATAAACATATCCACATATGGCAGATGCCGACTGACCTGATACAAGACTTCTTCTGTATTCGTTCTTTGCCGCAAGTTCATTGCTTGCGGATAAATTAAATATAACTGTAGCACCTTTTACTGCATAATAAGATGACGGAGGTATAGGACTCCATAAATCTTCGCATATTTCTATTGCAAATGTAATTTCAGGTCTTTTAAAATCCCTGAAAAGCATATTTGCTCCAAAAGGGACTTTTTGTCCGCACAACATTATTTCGCTGCTTAAAACGGCGTTAGATGATGAAAACCAGCGTTTTTCGTAAAACTCACCGTAATTCGGTATATATGTTTTCGGCACCGCTCCCAATATCTTTCCTTTGTGCAATACTGCCGCACAGTTAAATGTAGTTGAATCAGCCTCAACAGGCAGTCCCAGAATAATAAATATGTCCTTATCTTTAGTTTCTTCCGCTATTTCACTAAGAACCTTTTCACATTCATTTATAAGCGTTCTCTGCAAAAACAAATCGGCACACGTATATGCACTTAAACAAAGCTCAGGAAATACAATAGCCTTAACCTTGTTTTTCTCTGCCTCATTTATCAATTCCATTATCTGTACCTTGTTATAGTTGCAGTCGGCAACCTTTAATTTGGGAACAGCCGCACCTGCCCTAAAAAATCCGTACATAAATAAATCAACTCCGATTTTTAAAATTTTCTGAAAAGTCCCGTTACTTTTCCCAAAACAGTGCATTTTTCAACAATTATAGGTGACATTGACGGATTTTCCGGCTGAAGCCTTATATGTCCGTTTTCGGCAAAAAATCTTTTTACCGTAGCATATTCATCATCTATAAGTGCAACAACTATGTCACCGTTGTCGGCGTTTCTCTGCTGTTTTACCAGTATAAGGTCTTTGTCGAATATTCCGGCATTAATCATGCTTTCGCCCCTTACTCTCAGCATAAACATATTTTCTCCTGTTATATACTGTACCGGTATAGGGAAAGTTCCGTCTATGTTCTCTACTGCAAGTATAGGACTTCCTGCTGTTATTGTTCCTATTATAGGAACATTCACCACCTGCTGATTTTCTTCAAATACAGGCTCATCATCAAGAATTTCTATTGCTCTTGGCTTTGACGGGTCACGGCGGATATAGCCCTTTTTCTCCAGTCTTGTAAGATGACCGTGTACCGTTGATGTTGATTTAAGATTTATTGCATCGCATATTTCACGTACCGAAGGCGGATATCCCTTTTCCCTTACTTCGCTCTTTAAATAATCAAGTATCTGCTGCTGTTTAACGGATAAATCAGACATTAAATCACCTCTGTGTTAATATTATATATTACCATAATTCAAATTCGGCATAGTCTCTGTTCACATAACTGCTTTTCTTCTTTCACTGTAAGTACACATTTTACGGCTATACTTTCATTTGTTAAAAGACATAAGTTTTCTATGTTATATCTTTATAATTATATCACATAAGTCTTATTAATACAAACATTTATAAAACTTATGTTCGTAAACTTTGTGAAACATATTGACAAAGAATATTTGTTCGTGTATATTTATATTGTAAATCGAACATTAATTCATGGAGGTGCTTATATGAGAAAATTAGTTTTTATCGTTCTCTTAATTTCTTCTGTTGTTCTCATCGGTACATTTGCTTCCGGTAATACAACCAATTCCGAGCAGAATACATATTACGAAATTCATTATATAAAATCCGGTGATACTCTTTGGGATATAGCCAAACTTTATTCAAATTCTGATAATATAAGTGCTTACGTAGACGAAATAATGACATTTAATCATATGAAAAATCCAAACATACAATCAGGTCAAAACATAATAATCCCTGTTCATAAAGATTAAAGCCCTTAATCTTTTCTTTAATTTATCGAACTAAGACCGTGGGACTCTGTCCCACACCTTGCAAACCTTCTTGGTCAGGAAATTTGCTTCGCAAATCGGCTTACGCCGCCGCATCTATCTTTGCGGTTCCTTAAAGGTTTGATCTAAACTTTTAGTAAAATACCGTGACAAAGTCACGGTATTTTGGGACTAAGCATAAAATTGCCAATAATAAGCCGTCCCTGAAAGGGAAGGTGGCAAGCGTAGCTTGGCAGAACGGTTTTAAAGCCGTCCCTGAAAGGGAAGGTGGCAAGCATAGCTTGACGGAAGGGTTTTAAGCCTTCTCCCCAGTGGAGAAGGTGCTGAGCCGCAGGCGAAGCGGATGAGGGGC
>CAKQPE010000148.1 GCA_934256695.1 uncultured Eubacteriales bacterium | reverse complement strand
TCCGCTTCGCCTACGGCTCAGCACCTTCTCCTGAGGAGAAGGCTTTAAAACAAAACCCTTCCGTCAAGCTACGCTTGCCACCTTCCCTTTCAGGGACGGCTTTCGGGTTGGTAAGGCTCCCATAAAATGGGAGCTGTCACGTAGTGACTGAGGGGTTATGATTTCAGTTCTATAAATTTTTATATTTAAGATTTCCTCATTTTTAAGTTTAAGCAAAAACAAATCCCCATCATACGACGGGGATTTGTTTTTGTGTAGATATTTAAATTTTAGGGTTTGGATAAAAAGGAGTTGACTTTTATATAAATCTATTTTTAAGCTGTTTTCTCAAGGCAGATTTTAGCAACAAATTTTCTTATTCTGATAAGTGCTTCTTCAAGAGCCTCAAATGAAGTTGCGGCTGAAAGACGAAGATGACCTTCACCGTATTTACCAAAGCTGCTGCCTGCAAGACAAGCAACGCCTGCTTCTTTTAAAAGCCTGTCGGCAAATACTCTGTCATCGGAAATACCTGTGTCTTTAATGCTTGGGAAAAGGTAGAATGAACCTTTTGGCATAAGGCATTTAATTCCGTCTATCTTGTTAAGTTCGTTTACAAAGTATTCAAGTCTGTATCTGTATGCTTCAGCCATTTCGCCTACGCAGTCCTGAGGGCCTTCAAGAGCGGCTTTTGCAGCCTCCTGTGTAAAGCCTGCTACGCAGGAGCTTGAGTTTACCATAAGAAGTGTCATAACTTTTGCAAGCTCTTTGTTCATTACACCATAGCCGACTCTCCAGCCTGTCATTGCATATGGTTTGGAGAAACCGTTAAGTACGATTGTACGATCCTTCATTTCAGGAATAGAAGCTATTGAGAAATGCTTTACTCCGTTATATATAAGTCTGCTGTAGATTTCATCGCTTAATACAAATATATCTGTGTCTTTAAGAACCTCAGCAATGGCTCTGACGTCTTTTTCCTCCATAACACCGCCTGTTGGGTTGCCAGGGGAGTTAATGATAATAAGTTTTGTCTTGTCTGTAATGAGTGATTTAAGTACATTTGCATCTACCTTGAAATCATTTTCCATTACAACAGGAACAGGAACAGGTATGCCGCCTGCAAATCTTATGCATGATTCGTATATAGGAAATCCCGGATTAGGATATATAACTTCGTCACCCGGATTAATAAGAGCGAGCATTGTGAAGAACATGATTGGCTTTCCGCCCGGAACAACAACGATTTCATCAGCATTTGTGTTTATATTCTCATGTTCTATACATCTCTTTGCAATGGCTTCTCTTAAATATAATTCGCCCTGAGATGCTGTATAAGCTGTCTCACCGTTCTGTATAGCATCACAAGCAACATTTGATATATGTTCAGGTGTACCGAAGTTAGGCTGACCGATTTCAAGATGGATAACATCTACACCTTTTGCTTCCAGTGCTTTTGCTTTGCTTAATACTTCAAAAGCTGATTCTGAACCTAAACGACTAATTCTATCTGCAATGTAATTTGAATTCATGTTAAAGACCTCCCTATAATAAAACCATAACTTAGTATAAATTCAATTTGATCTATTTCTCTATTAAAAACATTTGTCTCTCTCTGAAAAACTAAACGTATTATAGCACACGAAATTAACAAAAAAAAGACCTGTTTTAAAAAAAATCTATTTTTATGAATTTCCTACAAAAGGACAAATGTTTTTCACAGGAAAACTAAGCGTTTTTTTATACAAATTTGGCTATAGTAAGCATAGAGTTTTATGTGAAAAATTTAAGATTTTATCATATATAAGCATATTGGTAATGTTGTATAGTACTTTTATATAAACAATAAACAATATGTTAATATGATTGTTAAAACAATATATTCAGTTCATTTAATCCGTTTTCTTTTAATTTGTCTTTCGGTATAAACATTACTGCGGCGGAATTAATGCAAAACCGTCTTGTGTTTCCTTCTATATTAATATCACTGAAAACATGTCCCAGATGTGCTTTTGAGGAACGGCATATAACCTCCGTTCTGTTCATTCCGAAAGAAGCATCTTCTTTGTATTCCACGCATCGTTCGTCTATTGGTTTAAAAAAGCTTGGCCAGCCACAGTCACATTTAAATTTATCCTTTGATGAAAAGAGTGGTTCGCCTGTTATTAAATCAACATATATACCTTCTTCAAAAAAATCGTTGTATTGGTTTTCAAAAGGAGGCTCTGTTAAGCTGTTCTGTGTAACTTCAAACTGCAAAGGAGTAAGCATAGTTGATATTTTTTCATCATCGGGTTTTGGAAACTCCATTGCAAAATCCAGTATGGGATATGTGTAAAAAGCCTTTTTCATATCCGAATAATGAATGTGGCAGTATCCGCCGGGATTTTTGTCCAAATAGTTCTGATGATATTCCTCGGCTGTATAGAAATTTTCGAGTGGCTTGCACTCAACAACTATAAGCTCATGGGGATAGCTTTTTTTCAGTTTTTTCAGTTCTTCTTGTATAATTTGTTCATCAGCCGAATCTGTAAAATATATACCTGTTCTGTACTGCCTGCCCATATCGGGTCCCTGCTGGTCAACCTGAGTAGGATCTATTATTTTGAAATACATAGTAAGTATAAATTTTAAATCGGCTTTTTTAGTATCATATATAACCTTGACTGTTTCGGCATGGTCGGTTTCGTAATAGCATACCTGTTCATAAGTAGGATTTTCGGTTTTTCCGTTGGCATAACCGCACATGGTACTGACTACTCCGTATACGTTTTTCATAAATCTTTCAACACCCCAAAAACAGCCGCCGGCAAGATATATCTCTTTTAATGACTTCATAAACCCTCCTTAAAATAAATATATTTTTGGTTCTAAAAGTCTGTCATGGCATTGAAGAAAGCAGTCAATGCCTTACAGACGGAATATTTTTATAGTATAATACAAATATCCTATAATTTAAATAAAAAATTAAAATTGTATACAGTTTTTTTGGAGGAAAAACATGGAGCTTAGACATATAGAATTTTTTATTGCCTGTGTTGAAAACGGCAGTCTTGGTAAAGCAGCGGAAAAGCTTTATACATCACAACCAAATGTAAGCAAAACAATAAAGGAGTTTGAAAAGGAACTTGGCGAAAGGGTTTTTGACCGCACAACCAAAGGAATACGTCTTACGGACTATGGAAAAACAGTGTATGAACATAGTGTAAATGCCATAAAGAATATAAATCTTATAAGAAAAAGTGAGAACAAAAAAAGAAAAAACGTACTTAAAATTTCAACATATCAGAGCCATATAATATCCCATCTGCTTACTAATTTATACAAAGAAACAGAAGGTCTGGAGATAGACTATTTTCATGGAAATATTGAAGAAATTACGGATAATGTATCCCACGGAATATCTGATTTAGGAATTTTATACGTATCCAAAAAGCAGCTTACTGCTTTAAAACATATTCTGTCACACAAAAATCTTTCTTTTACGGAGATTGCCAAAAGAAAAGCTTGCATATTTGTAGGAAAACACAGTCCGTTTTACAACAGGGATAAAATTACATCGGACGAACTGAAAAAAATACCTTTTATAATGGGTATGAGTGATTTTTTCTCCATAGAGCATAATTTTGAAGAAGTAAATCTTGGCCCGTACAGCAAAGAAAGACTTAAATCATCAGTTTATACCAACAGTGAACACCTTACAACGGCTATGCTTATGGAGACGGACCTTGTTGCAATGGGAATAGATGTTGTTCATTCAAACTATATTCATGCCGAAACGAAAACTTTGCCTATAGAAGGTGAGGATTCCAATCTTATTCTCGGATATGTTAAAGGAAACAAAACAGAGCTTAGCGATACAGAGATTAAGATTATAAATATGCTGAAGGATGTTTTAGAAGAAAAGCCGTAAAAGATTAGGAAAATATAAATTTATCGAACTGAAAGACCTTGGGGTTTCACCCCAAACCCTGAAAATTTTTTGAAAAAAATTTAGTAAAACTTTTGGTAAAATGCAATTTCATTGCATTTTTAGAAAAAATAAATTTATACCTAATGTAGAGAAAGTGTGGTTTTAAAGTCTTC
>CAKQPE010000147.1 GCA_934256695.1 uncultured Eubacteriales bacterium | reverse complement strand
TTCACCCCAAACCCCGAAAATTTTTTGAAAAAAATTTAGTAAAACTTTTGATAAAATGCAATTTCATTGCATTTTTTGTAAATCCATTTGCGATATTTTTAAAGCCTTCCATTGGGGGAAGGTGTCACGAAGTGACGGATGAGGGATTTTTTTAAATACAAATTATGTTTTTCATATAATTTATTTTCTTATTTTTCCCTCATCCGACTCGCTACGCTCGCCACCTTCTCCCGAGAGAAGGCTTTAAAACCCTTCCGTCAAGCTACGCTTGCCACCTTCCCTTTCAGGGACGGCTTATTATTGGCAATTTTACAGTTAACCTAAAAATACCGTGACTTTGTCACGGTATTTTACTAGAAGTTTAGGTCAAGCATTTTCAAAGGCTTGTGGGGTATTGGGGCAACGCCCCAAGGTCTTACATAAATTTATATTAATACAATAGATTTGCAACAGAGACATCAGTTAAAAAAAGAAGGTGTTTTTTGTTGTTAAATGACAAAAAGTATTATATAATGTCTTTATATCTTTTTGGGGAGGAATATTAAATTGCTGCAGGATAACAAGCTGGCTGAAAACAAATTACTAATACTTTATCTTTTGAATAAAATGGGTGTATCCCTTTCCAACAACGATATATGCCAGTTTGCAATGGAAAGAGACATTATGGACTATATAAGCGTACAGCAGTGTCTTACCGAGCTGACTAATGCCGAATACCTTGACTCGGTTACCGATAACGGTTCAACAAGATATTATATAACAAAAGAAGGCTCTGATGTACTTGGATTTTTCCAAAGCCGCATTACAGAATGGCTTTTAAGTGCCGCTAATGAATATATAATAAATAACAAGCAGAGAATAAAAAGCGAGTATGAAATATCGGCAAATTATTTTCCGGAAATAAACGGCGAGTACCTTGTAAAATGCGAGGTCAGCGGTCTTGACGGAAACAGGATAATGGGCCTTGACGTAGTAGTGCCTACCAAATCACAGGCACTGCATATATGCACAAATTGGAAGAAGAACGTAACGAGTATTTACGGAAAGGTATTTGCGGCAATTACGGAAGAAAAAGAGTAAAACGATTTTTATTAAAATAAAAGGACAATCCCAAAAAGGATTGTCCTAAATTTTTTATTAAACTAAAACAAAAGTGATAATAAAAAGTATTTCTTTTAAAATCCTCCGCTTTTACGCTGTCGGGTTTACGTGAATCATAATGTGCTTTATGTTGGAAAAGTTCTTTTCAACATTATCATGCACTCTGTCAGCTATATCATGTGCTTCGTGAAGCGGTAAATCCCTGTCTACGGATATTTCAAGGTCGATATATACTTTGTTGCCAAACATTCTTGAATGAAGTGAGTCAACACTTTTTACACCGTCCTGTGCGGCAATATAATTTTTTAGAGTGTTATCATAATTTTCGCCGCAAGATGTGTCAAGCATTTTTCTTACGGAATCTTTTATTATATCAACGGCAACTTTTAATATGCACACACATATAATAACGCTGGCAAGAGGGTCGAGAACATGGAACCCAAGCATTGAACCGCCTATACCGATAAGAGAACCTATGGAAGAAAAAGCGTCTGACCTATGGTGCCATGCATCAGCCATAAAAGCAGATGAGTTAAGAAGTTTAGCGTAGTGTCTTGTATACCAGAACATGGCTTCTTTAACAACGATTGATACAACAGCAGCAACAAGTGCTACAGCACCGGGTACGGCAAGAGAGGTATAGTCTCCGGAAAGAATATTTCCAAGACCGGATTTGCCTATGGCAAGACCTGTAAGCAAAAGTACTGTTCCCAAAAGAAGTGAGGCTACACATTCAAAACGCTCATGACCGTAAGGGTGGTCATCATCAGCGGATTTTTTGGATAATCTGACGCCTATAAATGCAATTAATGTTGCAAATACATCAGAAAGAGAATGAACGGCATCGGATACCATTGCTCCGGAATGACCGTATATTCCGGCAAAAAGTTTGAAGGCAGATAGTGCCACATTGCCTGCAATGCCGACAGAAGATATTTGTTTTACTATTTTTTCTTCATTTAAAGATTTTGCAGAAGTAATTTCAGACGAAATTTCATTGTTTGCTGTCATAAAAGAATCCCCCGTTTCAATATAAAAAGTTAAGAATTTCTCTTATTGGCACTTTAGAGATAGCTGTTCCTGTTTTTGCATAAAAAAACACACCTATGGAACATACAACTGTCCCACAGATGTGACAAAAACATCACTTCTGCTGCCTTTTACGGCCCGGCCCCATGACTTTAAATAAAGTTCATCGCCTGCTCAGTTTGTACTGTTGATCTCGCATTCATGTGAATGTAATGCAGTGCAAAGAGTTAATTCTATTTATAACATAATATATTATGAGTGTCAACAAAAAGTTACTGATTTTATGTTAAATTTTAATGAGAAAAAGAGTGTTAGCAGTATCAAATTTTAGTTGATATATACAAAAATAACTTTGCTATATGTTTATAATTTAATTTTAATAAGAAATACAACAACGGTTTTTATAACAACTTTTAAATTATACAAATAGGGTAATGTTGAGGGTGTTTTTCTATCGTAAAAGCACCCTCAAACTCCCTTAAAATACTCTTTAAGTAATAAAAGACCTTGGGGGGTTCACCCCAAACCCTGACAATTTTTTGAAAAAAATTGAGTAAAACTTTTGACATAAAAAAGAGCCTCTTTTAAGGCTCTTTAATTTTAGTCTTCAACTATTTTTTTAAGTTCTTCAATAAGCATTTTGTTATGCTCAGGTGAAAGGATACAGAATCTTAAATATGACTCATCAAGGAAAGTAAAGCTTGCCGCATCACGGATAAGCATTTTTTTCATTATCATTTTCTGGAATATTTCTGCTGCATTTGTTTTGTCTGTAAGAAGCTTTAAGAGAATGAAGTTTGCACTTGAGTCATAGGCTTTGATATTTTTCCATGTCTTAAATTCATCAAGGGCTTTTTTTCTTTCACTTGTAATAAGTTTCCATGTTTTTTCGTTAAACTCTTTATCACTGAACATTCTTTCGCCGGCAAAGGCAGCAAGAATATTAACAGACCAAGGATTTTGATTTTTCTCAAGAAGCTCTTTAAAAGCTTTGCTGCTTGAAATGCCATAGCCAAGTCTGAGTCCGGGAGCGGCAAAGAATTTAGCCGTACCTCTTATTACAAAAAGGTTATCATATTTGTTTGTAAGAGGAATTGCACATATCTCGGAAAGGTTGTCGCTGAACTCTATATAAGTTTCATCAACCATAACTGCTGTATTATTCTTCTTGCAGTGTGCAAGGATTTCATCAAGCTGAGATGTTGTTATTGCCGTACCTGTAGGGTTATTTGGGTTACACATTATAAAAAGGTCAATATCGGGAGTAAGAAATTTTATAAGCTCATCAATATCGGCAATAAAGTTATTTTCTTCTTTAAGAGGAAAATATGCGAATTTGCTGCCACAGACAGTAAGCTCGTGTTCGTATTCCGAATAAGCAGGGCCGAGGATAACGGCTTTTTTTGCATTGACCGATTTTATAAAGATGGAAATAAGTTCTGTTGAACCGTTACCGACTTTAATATGTTCATAATCCGCACCTGTATATGCCGCAATGCTTTTGCGAAGGGCAGTATAGTTTTTATCGGGATAAATTGAAACAATATCGAGATTTTCGGCAAGAGCTTTTTTAACACTTTCGGGAAAGCCGAGAGGGTTTATGTTTCCGCTGAAATCGATAATTTCTTTTTTAGGTATACCGTACTGTTTTTCAATGGCGTCAAGATCGCCGCCATGCATATGAACTAACTGTGACATTTATAATGCCTCCTCTTTTGTAAAGTGTTAAAAACTTAGTATAAGGTTATTATAGAAATTAAAAAGAAAAAATTCAAGAGCAAATTAAATACAGTAAGAAGGCTTAAACCATTCCGTCAAACCTGCGGTTTGCAACCTTCCCTTTCGGTGACGGCTTTAGCGGTAAATTTATTATTATCCAAAAAAAATACCGTGACAGGTCACGGTATTTTGAGGGTGTCGACAAAGTCGACACCTAAGTCGAAATCAGGATTTCGACTTGTTCAAACAGAAGAATAAAC
>CAKQPE010000146.1 GCA_934256695.1 uncultured Eubacteriales bacterium | reverse complement strand
AAACGTGCCCAGCACAATCGGGAAAAAGAACAGCAGGAGCTGTTTCCAGATAACGCCTTCAGTCATGGCGTTTTGCAGGTTCTTCTCTTCCTTGGTCATACTCATTCCTCAATACAACAATCCACAATCCATTCATCATTCATGCATGTGCCGGGTCTTTCGCCCGTTTATGCTCGATATGTTTCAGACCGACGGTCGGGTTATTTTGGAATCAGGTTTTTGACTTTGCAGTAAGCAGGGATATAGTTTTCAAAAACTATGCTAAAACTGTAAAGACTAAAGATAAAGATACCCGAAGTTCTAACAGACAGCCGTTCACAAAAGATGAAATACAAGTACTATGGGACAATGTTGATAAGGTTGCCGGTGTTGATACGATCCTCATTCTTATCTATACAGGAATGAGACCATCAGAAATACTCGGAATACACAAAGATAATGTGTATTGTGATGAACGCTACATGATAGGTGGCATCAAGACAGCTGCCGGCAGAAACAGGGTAATTCCCATTGCAAAATGTGTATTGCCGTTAGTCGAGCGCAGATTACAAGGCTCAGATTATTTAGTATCAAAGTCCAACGGTAAACCTATGACTTATGAATATTTTAGAATAAAAGTATTTACCCCTGCTATGGAAGCACTTGGTATGCAGCATACCGCCCACGAGTGCAGACACACAGCTGTCAGCCTGATGACTATGGCAGGGATAGATGACAGACTCATAAAAAAGATAGTCGGTCACAGCACAGGCGATATTACAGAGCGCTATACACACACTTATATTGAGTCACTTGTTGCAGCAATAGACATGATTTAGTGTGTATTGTAGTGTGTATTATAGATTAAAACTAAGCGCAATTTAACAGTATTTTACCACTAAATTCCACATTTCCACAATAGACTAAAGGCTTGAAACCCTTGATTTTACTGGTTTTTCAGACTTTTGCCATTTACTTACTTTTTGTAAGTGCTAAAATACAAATAACACAGCTGTAAATAACTGCATTTTATTTGAAGTGCAGTTATTTTTATGAATTTAAGTCCGTTATGCACTGTTATTTTTCTGCTTTCGGTGCTATACTTTATTCATTATGACAGATATATTATTTAAAAACATAAACATAATCGACGGAACAGGCAGAAAAGCCTATATCGGCAATGTAGGTGTTAAGGACGGAAAAATCTGTATAGGCGAGTACCCATCGGCGGAGGTTATCAATGGTAACGGACTTACTCTTTTACCCGGCTTTATTGATGTACACTCACACGGCGATATAAATTATCTTGACGATTTTGCCTCTCTTTCCAAGCTTTCACAGGGAATTACAACACAGGTTACCGGAAACTGCTCTATTTCCATGTTTCCGATAAGAGACATTTCCGACTTTACAAAATTTGCAAAGGGCTTCTGCGGCCAGCCGACATTTCCGGAGAATATATCCGCTTTGAGCACTCCCGAAGGCTATGCCGAGGAACTGGAACGCACTAAAAAGCGTTTGAACTTTGCATACTATACTGGCATGGGCTCACTAAGGCTTTATGCCATGGGATACAGCACAGACAAGCCTTCCGAAAAACAAATGGACACAATGAAGGAAATGCTTGCCCGCTCAATAGAAAGCGGTTCGCTTGGCTTAAGCACAGGGCTTGTATACGTTCCCAACTGCTATTCGCAGAAGGAGGAAATACTTGAGCTGCTCAAGGTAATAAAAAAATACGACGCTTTTTATGCAACACACGTAAGGAACGAATCCAACCGAGTTATCGAGGCATATGACGAAGCGCTGGAAACCGCCTATGAAGCAGGCGTTACGCTGTTTCTTTCCCATTTCAAAGCGGCAGGAAGAACCAACTGGGGAAAGCCGCACAAAATTTTGCAGAAAGTAAGCCAATACAAGGCAAAGGGCATGAAAATAACGCTTGACCACTACCCTTATCTTGCCGGAATGACTGCACTTAATGTATCTATTCCGCCGGAATACAGGAAGGACGGAAACGAAAAGCTTGCGGAATATCTTGCGGACGAAAGTATTGTAGAAAAAATTCGTCAGCGAATGTCTGCACCCGTTGACGATTATGAAAACTATGTTATTGCCTGCGGCGGCTTTGACGGCGTTCTTGTTTCAAGCTGTCCCTTTGACCATTCCGCCGACGGAATGACGGTTTCCGAATATGCCGAAAAGGTCGGAATGGAGCCGTTTGAGGCATACATAGATATTTTACGCAAAAACAAAGGCTTAGGACTTGCGGTTTATTTCCATATGTGCGAGGACGACCTTCTGGAGATTGCCCAATATCCCGATACGGTAATCGGATCGGATGCACTTTTCGGTATGCCCGGAGAAAACATTCATCCGAGAGCTTTCGGAACCTTCACACAGGGCTATGATTTATATGTTCGGAACAAAGGAATATTCACCGCAGAGGAATTCGTACACCGTACGACAGGTCTTGCCGCAGAAAGGCTCGGCTTTAAGCACAAGGGCGTTATTGCCGACGGATACGATGCAGACCTTATACTCTGCGATTTATCGAAGCTGAAGGCAACCGCAACCTACAAAAACTCAAATCAGGTTTCGGAAGGCATTAAGACCGTTTATGTAAACGGAAAAGCCGCTTATGCCGACGGCAAGCTTACCGGCAATTTCAGCGGAAGAGTTATAAAAAGAGAGAAATAAAACAAGACAGCCATGTCGGATTTACGCAACAATAATACTCTGCGTTTCGGCATAGCTGTCTATTATTTTCAATATGTTTTCATCGGCATTTGTTTCGGAAATATCACAGAAGCCGCTTGTATAGCCGTTCAGAATGTATTTTCCGCTTTTATACTCAAAATACAAGTCAAGCCTTCCGAGATAGTGGCGTTCCTCTCCTCCGCTCTGAACAATGGGAATTTCGTGTCCTGAGTTATTTTTTATTCTTATGGGACGTCTGAGTGCATAATGGTCATCTGCACCAAATACAGCAGAAATACCATCTGTTTCGGCAATATTTATATCCACGTTTATTCCGCAATGGGACAGCACAACCATTATATCACATTTATTTTTAAGCTCATTTGCCACTCTTTCAACGGCTATGTCACCTCGTTCAAAATACTTGTCGGATACCTCATTCCAGTTACGCTCTTTTGGCTTTAAAGAAGTCACACCGATAATGCCGATTTTCACACCGTTAATGTTTTTTATGAAATAGGGATTAAAGCCGTCCATATATTTTTCTGTGGATTTATAGATTACATTGGCACAGACGGGCTCAAAAGCCGCATTATTTATTATATCGGCAAGCTGTTGATTTGATTTTTCCGCCGTTCCGTCACCGAAAGGAACACGAAAATCGTTATTGCCGGGCACCCATGCATCATAGCCCATTGCACAGAAAATATCCCTTTCGACCATTCCGGAGAAGCTCTGGTATTCGCCTCTCAGGAATATATCGCCGCTGTCCAAAAGAAGGATATTTTTCTCTTTCTTGCGGATTTCGTTCACAACGGTGCTGTATTGCGGAAGTGAGTCTATATTTCCATGAATATCATTTGTATGAAGAACTGTCAATTTGAACAAAGCCTGTTTTTTCATAATGATCATCTCCATAAATAAATTTACTGCACTTTTATGATAGCAAATGGCCGCATTTATTTATATCACAGAGGTGTTAAAAAACTGTTTAATTATTGTAAATCAACCAAAAATATTAACGAAAATTCAGTCACAATATTATATAATATTCATATTGTCCAATTGGTTGGATTTTTGTATAATTAGAATAGTAGAGTATATTGATTTACATATATAAGGTATTTTTTTAATTTAAGGAGGAAAAATCTATGTGCGAAAATAAACATGACTGTCCATGTGTAAACGTTGATTGCAAGAACCACGGAAAATGCTGCGACTGTGTTGCTGCACACAATGCCATCGGCTCACTTACATACTGTGTAAATCAGGCAATGCAGGCTAAGAAATAATGAAAACCTTGGGGCGTTGCCCCAAAACGCAATTAGACTTAATACTATCAAAACTTTGCTACTTGGTTATATTTGCAACTAAGTAGCATTTTTTATATCACTTAATGACCTTTCAAGCAGATTGCTTTTTACTTCATTTTTGCTATAATAAAGAAAAAGGAGATGTGAAATTATGGGAAAAAGCGTTGAGTATTATCTTGAACACGGTTTTGACCAAAAAATGGCAGAGTACTTTGC
>CAKQPE010000145.1 GCA_934256695.1 uncultured Eubacteriales bacterium | reverse complement strand
CAAACCCTGAAAATTTTTTGAAAAAAATTTAGTAAAACTTTTGATAAAATGCAATTTCATTGCATTTTTAGAAAAAAATAAATTTATACCTACTATAGAGAAAGTGTTGGTTTTAAAGTCTTCCCCTTGGTGGGAAAGATGTCACGTAAGTGACAGATGAGGGGGAAACAACGTAAAAATAAGAAGGAATAACCACTCATCCGTTTCGCTTCGCTCAACACCTTCTCCACTGGGGAGAAGGCAAACCCCTCAGTCACTGCGTGACAGCTCCCCTTTCATGGGAGCCTAAAAACCGCCGTTTTAAAGCCGTCCCTGAAAGGGAAGGTGGCATTGCGAAGCAATGACGGAAGGGTTTAATCAGTTTGCTAAATTTATAGTTATCGAACTAAGACCGTGGGACAGAGTCCCACTGTTTTATCTTTTAATATACAAAAATCCCATGACTTAGTCATGGGATTTTTAAATAAGGTTATCAGACAAATTTTATTTGTTTGTAACAGCGATTATTTCAACTTCGCAAAGAAGTCCTTTTGGAATTGATTTAACGGCTACACAGCTTCTTGCAGGTTTGCTGATGAAATATTTTCCGTAGATTTCGTTGAATTTTCCGAAGTCATTTATATCTGCAAGGAAACAAGTTGTTTTGATAACATTTTCGAATGTAAGACCGTTAGCCTCGAGGATACCTTTAATGCTCTGGCATACTCTTTCAGTCTGTTCTTCGATAGTTGTACCTACTATTTCACCAGTACCCGGCATAAGAGGAACCTGTCCTGATGCAAAGAGGAAGCCGTTTGCCTCAACTGCCTGTGAATATGGTCCGATTGCTGCTGGTGCGTTTTCTGTTACTGTGAATTTCATTGTAAATCATCCTTTCGTTTTGTCATCTTTTGTAATTATAATTTTTATATTTTATCCTGCCGTAATTGTTACGGCAAGGATAATATCATATTTTTTTGAATGCGGTTTTGCCAAATAGTTTGGGAGGGGCAAAACCGCAAAAGGGTGAATAAAAAGAGAATACTTATTTGGTTGATTCAGTAACCGGTGCTTTATTCTTTTTGCCTGTTATAGCATCCATAAATACTGCTATAGCACCGTCACCTGTTACGTTGCAGGCTGTACCGAAACTGTCCTGAGCAATGTAAAGAGCAATCATAAGAGCAAGCATAGCTTCGTTAAAGCCAAGCATTGATTCAAGAATACCCAAAGCTGCCATAACAGCACCGCCAGGAACACCAGGAGCGGCTACCATTGTTACACCAAGCATAAGTATGAATGGGAACATTTTTATAAATGATATTTCCCAGCCGTTAAGCATCATTATTGCTATAGCACAGCTTGTAAGTGTTATTGTTGAGCCTGAAAGGTGGATTGTTGCACAAAGTGGGCATACAAATTCTGCTATCATATCGCTTACGCCGTTTTTCTTTGTAGACTCGATTGTTACAGGTATTGTAGCTGCTGAAGACTGAGTACCTATAGCTGTAAAGTATGCAGGAAGCATATTTTTGATAAGTTTGAAAGGGTTTTTCTTTGCCAATGTGCCTGCTACAAAATACTGGAAAACAATTATTAAAATATGCATTATAATGATGATTACGAAAACTTTAATAAATACTGACATTATTTCCATAACTGTTCCTGCATATGTCATGTTGGCAAATATACCGTAAACATGGAAAGGAAGAAGTGGGATAATAATGTTTGTAACAAGTTTAACTATAATATCCTGAAAGCCGTGGAATACGTCTTTAAGAGGCTGATTTTTTGTAACAGAGATACCGAGACCCATTATGAAAGAAATGAGAAGGGCACTCATAACACCCATGATTGCAGGCATTTCGATAGTGAAAAGACCTGAAAGCATTGTTTCTTCCGCATTGGCTGCATTGTCGAGAACGATTGAACCAACTTTAAGGAAAGAAGGGAAAATAGTTTTATCAACTGCAAATGCAAAAGAACCTGCGATTATTGTTGAAACATAAGCTGCAAGAGCTGTAAGGGCAAGAGTTTTTCCGGCACCTTCACCAAGGTCTGCGATACCAGGAACAACGAAGCCGATGATGATAAGTGGAATTGCGAAACCAAGGAAGTTTCCGAATATACTGTTAAATGTTGCACCTAACTGAATGATAATAGGAAGGTTAGCTGATTTTGCTATATTTCCGATGATAACACCAAGTATAATAGCGATTATAAGTCTTGGGAGAAGACCGATTTTTATTTTTTTATTTTCCATAATATTTTATGCCTGCCTTTTTATTAAAGAAGGCAGGCTTTCCTCCTTTTTGTTTTAAATATCGAAAAGTTCGTATCCTTTATCCAAAAGTGCGTTTTCAATTTCTTTTACGTGCTCAGGATCTCTTGTTTCAAGAACCATTGTTACAACGCAGTTTGTTACGTCAGAAAGCTTTGCTTCTCTTGAATGGTTTACACGGATTATGTTTGCACCTGTATCCGAAACAACCTGAAGAAGGCTTATAAGCTGACCAGGCTTATCCATAACTTTTGTTGTTATTTCACACATTCTGCCTGATTTTGAAAGACCTTTTGTTATTATTCTTGAAAGCATTGTAACGTCGATATTTCCGCCGGAAACAACACAAACTGTTTTTTTGCCTTCTGTAGGAACTTTTCCAAACATTACTGCCGCAACGGAAACAGCACCTGCACCTTCCGATACGGTTTTCTGACATTCCATAAGTTTAAGGATTGCCGAAGCTATTTCGTCTTCTGATACAGTTACTATATCATCAACATATTTGCTGCAAAGTTCAAATGTAAGATCACCAGGTTTTTTAACGGCTATACCATCTGCTATAGTAGAAACAGAACTTAACTCAGTAGGAGCACCGTTCTTTCTTGAAACATACATACTTGCTGCACCGGCTGCCTGAACACCGATTACTTTACATTCAGGCTTAATTGATTTGATAGCATATGCAACGCCGCTTATAAGTCCGCCGCCGCCGATAGGAACTACTACTGTATCAACATCGCTAAGCTGTTCTAAGATTTCAAGACCGATTGTACCCTGACCGGCAATTACACGTTCGTCATTGAATGGATGTGCAAATGTATATCCGTTCTGTTCTGTAAGTTCCACTGCTTTCGCATAAGCATCATCATATACACCGGGAACAAGAACAACCTCTGCACCGTATTTCTTTGTTGCTTCTACCTTAGCGATAGGAGCACCGGCAGGCATACATATAATTGATTTGATATTGCTCATTGAAGCAGAGAGAGCAACGCCCTGTGCGTGGTTTCCGGCTGAGCAAGCAATAACACCTTTTGCTTTTTCTTCAGGAGTAAGACAATGGATTTTGTAATATGCTCCCCTGAGTTTAAAAGAACCTGTAAGCTGGAGATTTTCCGACTTAATGTAAATTCCCTTTCCGATTTTGGTTGCCTCTGAAAGAGGTGTTGTTCTTGCAACATCCTTAAGTACTCTTCTTGCATCGTAAAGCATTTCTAAAGAAATCACTTTAAATCCCTCCTATAAATAATAAAAACAATAAGATAAATAATGACGTATCTATTGCAATGAACAAATTTTTATTTCTTCTGTTACAATAGACTTCTTAACTGATGAGTTCATTATACACCTGTAAAAATTTTTATTAAATAGACTATATTACTAAAAAGTTCATGTGAGAAAAACAAAAAAGGTGCATAATATATGATATGTACTCGACACAAGGACAGAAATATCTGTATTGAAAAAAATAAAAAATAAGTGATAATACATCAATAATAAAAATAACGGTTTTTTATGATTAATAGCCAAAAAGATATAATTATTAGACTGAACAAAAGTTAAATTAGAAAAAAGGATACTAATATGGCAATAATTAAGGTTTTATAATAAAATTAAATTTATTTGATTGTAAGTTATTACCAAATAAACAAAAAATGGTTATTTTAAAAAGATAATAAGCACTTTTTGTTTATTGGGTGATTTATGTTTTGGGTTTGTAAAATTAACCGATAAAAGCGATAAAAAACAGGCTTTTGCGGTTATTTCCGAAAATATAACCAAAAGGTTATTGGAAAAATTATAAGAACAATGGTTATATAAAGATATTAAAGTAAACTTTAACGGTGTGGTTTTAATTTTGAGCAAAAAGAAGGGGAATAACCGTTTATATCAGACTGTAGACAAAGTTATTTTATAAAGCGGAAGGGTTCGGGAAACGAATGGGTTTCCCGAATGGAATCCGCAGT
>CAKQPE010000144.1 GCA_934256695.1 uncultured Eubacteriales bacterium | reverse complement strand
GTATATGCATCTTCCGCCGTATTTTTAAAATTCTGTTTTTCAAGCCACTGCTGGTCTTCTTCGTTTTCGGGAATATCTATTCTTTCTATTTTAAAAATAACAGGTCTTGTTCCGTCATTGCAGCAGGCAATCATCATACGCTCGTCATTTGTCCACTTATGCATTATTGAGCCACCCTGCAATGCTGTATAAACATATCTGCTTATGGCGTCCCATGCTTCTCCACAGAATTTTCCGTTCATAAGATGATAAAAGTCGTCTCTTTCCGGCGTTCTTTTAAGCAGAAAAGTATCGCCCTTTTTAAAACACGGACAAGGGCCGGCTTTTGGGTCGGCCAAATACTCCTCCTGATACTCTGCAAATACCTTTGTATCCAATACGGTTATTTTACATTCGTGCTGCATTTCAATCTTCTCCTAAAATATAAATTTTTATTCTTAAAATTAATTACTTTTTCTTTTTTGCTTTCGGAGCAGGCAGTTGGTCATACATAGCATTAAATAAACCCATTAAAAATTCCCTGTTGTCAACCTCATCTACCAAAAGCATTTCCTTTGCCCCTTCATATGGTTTTTCATAGGATAACACTGGCATATATGAAACTGCCGATTTTACCGGTTTCACAAGTAGCCTGTTATCATATATTCCGCCGACAATTTTGCCTTTGTAATAAATAATAAATTCTCCCATCATAGGCCTGTATGTAATTTCTTCCAAACCCGACAGCTGTTCCGATATAAAATCAAGATATTCCCTGCTCGAAGCCATAGCATTATCTCCCATCTGCTAAAATATCTTTTTGAACAAAAACAAACCGAAACCCCATATTTAAAAGGATTTCGGCTTAAAATTAATTATTCTTCCCAGTTATGGTATACTTCCTGAACATCATCATCGTCATCAAGTAAGTCAAGAAGTTTATTCATTTTCTTAATGTCTTCTTCATTTGTAAGAGTTGTGTATGTCTGAGGAATCTTTGTTAATTCTGCAGAAGCCATAGGAATGTTGTTAGCTTCAAGTGCTTCTCTGACAGCTGAAAAATCATCAGGAGCTGTTGTTATTTCGTAGCTGTCTTCTTCAACAGCAAAATCCTCAGCACCTGCATCAATAGCCATCATCATAAGCTCATCATCGTCCATGCCTTCAACTTCTTCTTTATCTACAACGATTAAGCCTTTATCATCAAACATAAATGATACACAACCGCTTGTACCCATGTTTCCGCCGCCCTTTGTGAAGGCATTTCTTACGTTTGCGGCAGCTCTGTTTCTGTTGTCTGTAAGAACCTCAACTATAACAGCAACACCGCTTGGGCCATATCCTTCATATGTAATGTTTTCGTATTCTACGCCATCTCCAGGTCCTGCTGCCTTTTTAATACTTCTTTCGATTGTATCGTTAGGCATATTGTTTGATTTAGCCTTAGCTATTACATCTCTAAGTTTTCCGTTGTTTGCAGGATCTGGACCGCCTGCTTTAACGGCAACTGCAATTTCTCTGCCAAGCATTGTAAATATTTTGCCTTTTGCGGCATCATTTTTTTCTTTTTTATGTTTAATATTAGCAAATTTTGAATGTCCGGACATTCGGAAACCCCCTTAGTATATTTTCGTCAATGTTTTGATTTTATCACCTTTTTTATATCAATACAAGACTTTTTTATTCGTATATTTTAAATCCTTCGTCGGTGCATGCACCTCTAAGTGTTTCTTTTTCTTCGGCAAAAGCCTTTGCGGATGTAATTTCCGTTATCATGGAAGAAAACCTTTCCGCTTTCTCATTTTCTACAAGCACAACAAACTTCACTTTATCTGTAAATTCCGTATTTTCAACAAAATATTCTTCCTTTGAAAGCTCATACTGTATTTTACCGCTTAAAGTATAGTCGCATACAACCTCAAACTTCTTATACAGACCTATTTCGCATACACCTGCCGCCGCAAGTCCTTCCTGTGCGGCAAGAGTATAAGCCCTTACCAGTCCGCCTGTTCCGAGAAGTATTCCGCCGAAGTACCTTGTTACCACAACGGCAGTATTTTTAATATCTCCACCCGTAAGAACACTTAAAACAGGCATACCTGCCGTTCCCTGCGGTTCTCCGTCATCGCTGAAACGTTTAAGCTCGTTCTTTTCACCTATCTGATATGCAAAAACATTGTGTCTTGCGTCATAATATTTTTTCTTCATTTCCTCAACAAACGCTTTTGCCTCATCTTCGCTTTTAACGGGCCTAACATTTGCTATAAATCTTGATTTTTTTTCCGTTATCTCGGCATACCCGCTTTTGACAATGGTTTTTATAATATCTCCCATAAAACACCTTCCTAAAAATTCAAATTGCCAATCACCCTTTATACAGTTTGTCATACTATATTATCAGAACAGACTTTGTTCTCTATATTAAAAGGAGGATAATCCATGGCAAACATTGATTTATGCAACAACTCATCTTTCCAGCCGAAACTGGAGTGTATTACCGTTCCGAAAATATTTGACCAGTGCAGATTACAGATTTGTCTTACACCAAACGAAATAGGCTCCGCAAAAGCTGACTTTGTACCTGTAAACTGCTCATGCCAAAACCCTAATACACCTCAAAGAACTTCTTGCAGCGGCGAAACAATTATTCCGCCTTCAAATGCCGTTTCGGTTACAGTTGAGGATTTCTGTATCAAAAGCATGAATGTTCTCAGCAAAACAAAAAGTGCCTTCCGCAAAGGATTTTTCGACATTAATTTACGTTTCATATTCAGCTATACCTTGAGATTTTTCAACTCCGACAACAAAGAAATAAGCCGCACTCCTGCCTGCAGTTCATATACAACAACCTTATCACTCTACGGCGGAGACGAAATATGCGTTTCATCATTTAACGAGCTTTATAACTCAATAACAGCCAACGGGCCTTTTATATCAGTAGAAGGCAGTGCTATGAATCTTGTAGCTGCTTTAAGGTATCCTTGCGGCTGTGGCTGTAGCTGTGGTTGTTCATGTGGCTGTGGTTCTTCTTGCTGCGGTGGCTGTGGCTGCAACTCATGCACAAACTGCGGCTGTGACTGTGACAACTCCTGTCCTACAGTTGCACCTACAGCAGTTGATGTTACAATAGGTCTATTCGCTGTAGTCAAACTTTTAAGACTTTCAAATATGTCAGTCAACACTTACGGCAACTGTATGCCTTGCGAATGTTCCGATATTTCGGACACAATGAGTCCTTGCGATTTCTTCGACAGTCTTAAATTCCCTACAGACCTTTTTGCACCACAGGTAAACTACAGACCTTGCCGTGATATTTCCGGTGACACACCGACAAACGGAAACTGCTGTGAAACCTGCTAAACATTGTTCAAATTAATTTTACTCTGACTTAAATATCTAAGCTGAAAAAATAAAATTATAAAAACGGATTAATATTGAGGGTGCTTTTCTATGGCAAAAGCACCCTCTAACTCTTTTAGAATAAACCGTGATATACCACATATTTACGTTAATTGTAAATTTACAGATTTAAAAACACCCCCTCAGTCACTTCGTGACAGCTCTCCTTTCAGGATAGCCGACCCCAACTTGAAAGCCGTCCCTGAAAGGGAAGGTGGCAAACCGCAGGTTTGACGGAAGGGTTAAGCCTATATAATTCTTTAATCCTCTGCTTTTCTGAAAAACAATCCTTCCGAAACGGATATTTTTTCAAAAAGGTCTTTCATTTTATCCGAAGGATTATATAATGCAAGGTATGAACAATCCCAGTCAAATACCAAAAGTGCATATTCATTATGGGAAATAAGAATATTTAACGTTCCCGAATGATTTTCCATAATCTCAGATATGGCACTTTCTATCAGTTCCGGTGTGGGATTTTCGACAAATCCGTTCCAAAAAACCGAAACATGATAATAGCACATTATTTTTAATATAACAAGCAGAAACCTGTCTTTTATTATTTTGCTGTTTTTGCTGTTAAGAATATAATATTCCACATCAAAATAGCTTCCGCCGCAATTTTTCGGAACTGTTTCGGGAAGAAAATCTATAATGTAGACTTCTTTTTCCAATAAATCATCTATTATTTCCGTATTCATAAAAATTTCCAAATTATTTTATTACTTTTTTATAGTAGCTTTCCGTAAGATAAAGGGGCACAACTGCATTATGTCCCGTTACCCTGTCCTTTGTAAAAAGGACTGTTACAGGTGCGTCGCTGTATTTAATAAAAAGAGCATCATGGCCTACACAAAGTCCCATCATAACATTAAGGTCTGTTTTTTCTTCGTTCAGTATTTTTGCCTGCAAAATAGGATTGCACATAGGCTCATAGCAGTCAGGACGAACCTTATCTTTATCGGCTATGCCTATTTCCGTCTTGTCCCT
>CAKQPE010000143.1 GCA_934256695.1 uncultured Eubacteriales bacterium | reverse complement strand
TCCCTTTTGACGCTTGGTTATTCAATTTTTGAGCTAACCTGTTTGCCCTCTGCCCTTAAAAGCGTTGATTTTACTGGATTTCTGCTTGTTTTCCTATGTCAACGCTCTTAAAAGAGAAGGCTTTTATTTTTATTTCCAGTATGATGTTATGTCTATACCGTGTTTTTTAAGTGTAGTATAGAGAATAGATAACGGAAGTCCTATTACAGTGTCAGGGCTGCCTTTTATGTAATCAATAAATATAGATGCTTTACCCTGTATAGCATATCCGCCGGCTTTGTCTGAATATTCACCTGTTGCAAGGTAGCTTTCTATCTCGTCTGTTGATATAGAATTAAAGCTTACTTCAGTTGCATCAACAAATGATTCATTTTCCATGTTTCCGTTTTCGTCAATAAAAAATAAAGTTACACCTGTATAAACAGTATGCAGCTTTCCGCTGAGCAGACGGAGCATAGAAGCCGCTTCTTCATTGTTTTCAGGCTTGTTAAGTATTTTTCCCAAATAAGTTACAATAGTATCAGCACCTATAATCACAGCCGGTCCCTGTACCTTGTCGGCTACGGCAAGTGCTTTTCTGTGTGAAAGAACCTTTACCCATTCATAAGGTGAATGTTCAAGTTCCATATATTCCTTTGCACCGCTCGGAATAACCTCAAAAGGCAATCCAAGTCTTTCAAGCAATGCACGTCTTCGTGGAGATTGAGAAGCAAGAATAATTTTATACATAAATAACCGTCTCCTTGTTTTTGTAAAAATATTAAACCCCTTTTAGGGTCTGTATACACATCATAAAAACCTGTATATAACAGCCGCAATTATAAAACCTATGAGACTTGAAATAGTTATCTTTACCATAAGGGCAAACTGAAGAACCATTACTCCCAAGTCAAGAACAAACGGCGATGTAAGACCAAATGACTTCCCGTAATTAAGCCATGAGAACACAGATGACGAACCGAGCCAGTCACCTATAAAACCGCCAAGAACTATACCGGCAAACAACAGCAGTATAAGCAAAACGGTGCTTTTGTTCTGAAGTTTTTTCATACACAATATCCTCCCCGCCGATAAATAGTTACACCCACTAATTATTTTAATAGAAAAAATAAAAATATTCAATAGGAAACAAAACATTAAAAAAATATTGTATATTAAGACCTTATAATTTCAGAAAACCCTTATGTCAATCTCAACACCGAAAGCCTTTATTTATAATATCTCTTTTTCAAGAAGCTTTTTATAAGAGAAATCTATAAGTGCCGCACCTGCCGGAGCAGTTATGAATATTGCCCATACAGCTATAGTAAGAACCGTCTTGCCGCAGGCAAGTCCCATTGCAAGCGGAACAGAGCCTATTGCCGCCTGTACCGTTGCTTTCGGAAGATATGAAAAAGCAGAGAATAAACGCTCTTTTTTATTTAGTATCGTCCTAAACAAACAAACCTGTACACCAACCATTCTAAAAATCATGGCAAAAACAATTACTGCCGCAGCACCTATAAAGCTTGCGGCGGCATAGTTTATATTTACTGCCGCACCTACAAGAGTAAAAAGAAGTATCTCCGCACCTGACCATAATTTTCCGAATCCCAAAGCAATATCCTTTGCATCGTCAGGCAAAACCCCGAACAATACCGCACCCATTGACATTATCGAAAGAAGCGATGCTATAGGCACAGTGCCTTCCAATACGTTTTCCAGTGCCGTAAGAAGATATGAAAGACTTAAAAGTATTATTATTTTGCTTGTAACGGCAATGTTTACAAACCGAAAAATCTTTGCAATTACGTATCCGCATATTATTCCGAGCATTATTCCCAAAATTATTGATATAGGTATCTGCAAAAAGCTTGCGGCAGATATGCTTTTGCCCGATGCAAGAGATGTAAAAGCCGTAAAAAGCACTATTACAAATACATCATCGACTGATGAGGCAGCCATTATCATCTGTGGTATACCCTTTTGCGTACCGAATTTTTCTTCTATTAATTTTAACATTCTTGGCACAACTACAGCGGGAGATACTGCGGCAATAACAGAGCCGGCAACAGCAGCCTCTATTGGGCTTAAACCAAAAATAACAGGACATATTATTATACAGCCCAAAATTTCAAATACAGCAGGCACACAACACATCATAATGGCAGGTCTGCCGACTTTTTTTAATGACTTTATGTCAAGGGACAGCCCTGCACGCAGAAGTATTATAATAAGTGCCGTCTTTCGCAAATCGGCAGATATGGAAAGCATTGTATCACTTAAAAGATTAAATACATAAGGTCCAAGGAGTATTCCGGCAATAATCATTCCCATAAGCGGTGGAAGTGATATTTTTTTAAAAATCCAGCCGAGAAACATTCCCAAAAGAAACAGCAGTCCAAGACTTGTAAGCATAGTTTTTAACCTCCGTTAATTAAAAAGTAAAATAAAAAAAGCCGACACCTTCTGCGTAAAAAGCAGAAGCCATCAGCTGTAATAAGCGGTTTCGGTTGCCCGTGGGAGAGCTTCATTCCCTGAAACAGAAATACAAAAAGGCATACGACCAAAATAAAACGGCACCCCATGCACTATATGCACAAAATACCGCTTTGTATTCTGTAATTATAATGCGCCTTCAGGGACTCGAACCCTGGACCTTGTGATTAAGAGTCACCTGCTCTACCAACTGAGCTAAAGGCGCATATTTAAGTGCGTTTCTCTGACGCAAGAAATATAATATCATTAAATATTATATTTGTCAACAAAAATATTTAAAATTTTTAATAATTTTTTCAAAAAGCTTTATTTTTTAATAGTATAAAATTTATGGCCTCATAATTAATAAATTGCATACCGAAAAACGGCAGAATATTATAAACAAGCTATATTTTTCTTATATATATTTACTCTTTTTTAAATATTTATGCAAAAAAAATGATAAATAATATCGTTGACAAAACAGTTAGCATATGCTATCATTTCACTTAGTTAGCAATTACTAATATAGATTAGTAGTTACTAATAATATCCATCATTATTCTGTATATAGTAAAGAGGTGTTAAAAATGTCATTTTTTGAAGAACAGCTTATTCTGCATGCATCACCTGTTATAAGCAACATAAAAGCATCAAATATGTTTTCAATACCAATAGAACAGGCATCGGTTGTCAGGGACGATTTTTGTATGTACTGTAAGCTTTTATCAAAAAAAGGCCTTAAAATGAGATTTCTTTACTGCAAAGGCAGAAAATTAAACGTATTTATATATAACAGCCAAAAACTCAGCGAAATACTATCAAACAAAAAAATTCAGATGTTTTTGGAAAAATACGGCTATCCATGTAAATCAAGTCTTGAGGATATGGTTAACTTTCTAAGAAAAAGAATATATTCTCAATCTGATTTTCCTCACGAAATAGGATTTTTTCTTGGTTATCCGACAGAAGATGTTTTCCAATTTATCTGCAAAAACGGAAAAAACTATAAAATGTGCGGCTGTTGGAAAGTATACTCAGACGAGCAAGGAGCCGTCCATATGTTTGAGGCTTATGAAAAAATACGCACAACATTTTTAAGCATGGCAAAATCAGGCATACCTGTTAAAAAAATTATATCAGCAGCTTGATAAAATAATTATTTTTCTAAGTACAAGGAGGAATTTACAATGGCAAAAACAGCAGTAATTTATTGGAGTGGAACAGGCAATACAGAAGCAATGGCTAACGAAATTTGCGAAGGCATAAAAGCAGACGGTACAGAGTGCGATCTTTTTAATGTTGCCGAATTTACAGGAAGCATTGACGATTATGACAAAATAGCTCTCGGCTGCCCTGCTATGGGTGACGAAGTTCTTGAGGAATGTGATTTTGAGCCATTTTATCAGGGACTTAATATCTCCGGCAAAAAGGTTGCACTTTTCGGTTCATATGGCTGGGGAGACGGAAAATGGATGCGTGACTGGGCTGAAGATGCAACAGCCAAAGGTGCAAGATTATATGACGAAGGTCTTATAGTAAACGGTGCTCCAAGCGGTTCAGAATGCAAGGATTACGGTGCAGGATTTGCTAAATTCTGATTTTAAAAGATAGGCAATATTAAAAGGCTGTATACAAAGTAGACATAAGATTAAATTGTTTTAAGAATATTACTGCAAACCAACAAAAAAACAAATTAACAGACATCATTAAAAACCAAATAATTTACAGAAATTAAAAAGCTCAATGACTGTAGACAAAGTTATTTTATAAAGCAGAAGGGTTCGGGAAACGAGTCAGTTTCCCGAATGGAATCCGCAGTCGGAATTCATTTCCGACGAGGAAAATAGCAGGTTTCAAGGCTTTTAAGCCGATGGAACCTGTCTGTTTATTCTTCTGTTTGAACAAGTC
>CAKQPE010000142.1 GCA_934256695.1 uncultured Eubacteriales bacterium | reverse complement strand
TCCCGAACCCTTCCGCTTTATAAAATAACTTTGTCTACAGTCTGAAACTCCCATAACAATATGTCATGGGAGTTTATATACGTTTTAGTATCAGCAAAAAACCTTATTTAACTGTATCGGCATAAATTTTATCAACCTGATAATCGTCATTAAACTCAAGGTCAACATCAAAATTATCTCCGTAAAGGAAATATTTACTGTATAATTCTTTAAAAGTATACTTTTCATCTGAATTATCTATTCTTATTATAAGGTCACTGCTGTCCTCACTGTCATCAGCCAGAGTATAGGTTGTTGTATAGCTGTTTCCCAGTATTGTTATGGAATTGTTTTCCATAGCAGTTATTCTTCCGGACGCTTCGGTTACATTTGCGGTTATTATAACAGCTTTTCCGTCGGTCACCGCAACATCGGCATTTATTATTTCGCCGTTTTGCGTACGTTTATATAAATCCTCGGCAGAAGCTTTTTCACCGTTTATTGTTATCTTTGCTGAATTTGAATATCCAATATCGTGTGTTTTTATTGTAAATTCTTTTTCCGTAACATTTTTCAGTGTTCCCTTGAATACATCATACTCGTCAAAATCAGTATATACAGTTATTTTGGAAACCTCGTCATTTCTGTTAAGTGAAAGCTTAACCTCTGTTTCTCCCTTCTGATATATGCTCATTAAATCATCAAGAGTTTCCGTTGCACCGCTTCCGAACTTAACGTCAACATTATCATTAACTGCATATTTCTTTTCTATGCCGCTGTCGGTTTTTATTGTTATGTGGTTTTCGTCAAGACTCTGCACTATGCCGGAAAGATTATCTATTGTCTTTACCTCAAGCTTGGTTACCTGACTGTGTTTGTTAAGATAAGCCGTACCCTCAAGACCTGTATTGCTGTCATTTGCCAGTCTTACTGCCTTTGATACACTGCTTTCGTCACCGTCTACAGTAACATAAACCTCCTCTGCAAACTTATAGCTCTTGGAACTTCCGTCATCAAGATAGAATACAGCCTTTTCGCTTGTTATGTTTTTAATTGCTCCATCTACCGTTCCGCCTTCCGACTGCATAGAAATTTCAACTCTTGTAAGAAGGTTGTCATCATCTATTTCAGCCGAAACATCAAGGTTCTTATAATCGTCTATAATATCGGATATTTCACCGAATGTCTTTTTCTCGCCTTCGAAATAGAATTTACATTCTTTTGACCATAAATATTTTTCATTGTCTCCGCCGTTTCTCTTTATTATAATACCTTTGTCTGTCATCTCCACAACGGTACCGAGAACCGTGTTTGTTTCACCCTGTGCGGATATTTTGTCTATCTTGCCTGAGCTGTTTAATGTGACAGAGACTTTAATTTCCACTCCGTTTTCAACTGCACTGAGTATTTCCTTATATCCTGCGGTCTTGTTGTTAAACAAAATAGTTGCCGAGGAATCATAGTCATATGCCTTTATTCCGTTGCTTGTATTAACAACGATTTTTTTGTTTGTTATATTGTTTATGGTTCCGCTTATCTCACTGTCAACTGTTGTGTCAACTCCGGCATCTGCGTCTTTACCACTAAGAACATTATTTGTTTTTGTAACTATAACAGCCATTTCCGCTCTGTTTATATTTTTCTTAGGGTTAAAGTTTGAGTCGCTGTCGCCGAGAAGAATGTTATACCCGTACAGAACAGAGACATACTTCTGAGCGTCTTTTGAAATCTTGTCTTTATCGTTAAAGTTAAGTTCCGCACTTTTATTGTAATATGTAATTGTAACCATTCTGCCGAAAATAACGGCTACATCTTCTCTTGTGGCATTTTTGTTTGTTCCGTCACTGTTTTTATATCCCGAAAGTTCACTTTCGAGTATTATTTTTGACTCAAGGCAGAAAGAAACAGCTTCATAAGCCCATGCCGGAACATTGGCTTTTTCCATTGTTGTTTTCCATTTGTCAACATAGCTTTCGTATACATCTGTACTTCTGGCTGTATTTTTTACAAGGTTGTATGCAAGCTGAATTGTCTCGTAATATGTAACATTGTCTCTTGCTCTGAATGTGTTTGTTCCGTCACCATTAGGCTGTCCAACCATTAACCCAAGATTTGCAACACTTGCTATATATGCCTTTGCCCCGTCCCAAGGAACATCGTTTTCATCTGAAAATTTAACACCTGCAAAAGAAGGAACACTTACCGCCATACATAAAACTGCCGCCAAAGCCAAAGATACTTTTCTTTTCATATAAAATACCTCCCTGTAAATTATTTTAATTATATTTAATTTATTAAATTTTAACACATTTTTACATTAATTTACAGCAAATAAAAAATATTTAAATAATTTGTAATATTATAAGTTGTTAATTTTATTCTGATTAAAGTATGATTTTAGGATTTTTTAAAACCGCAGACAAAAGTATTTAAATCTCTTTAAGCCTTAATAAAGTTATATTTTAAAAATTTCACCATATATCATGGGCAAAATCATCTATTGCATTTTCCGCCTTATTTATAATCCTTTTACCTTTTCTTACTGCTTTTCTTTTATCGTATTCACTCATGCACATTAAAGTATAGCCTGCAACTGCAACAGCAGAACCAAGAAATATACCGGAAACAAATTTATTCATAAAAAGACCTCCCGAAACTGTCTGCGGCATATTTAGTATCTGTTTTAATCATATTTTTATACAAAAATAAAAACTGCGGGAAAAAAGTCCGGCATTCTTTATTTTTCGTTAAAAAACTTTTATTGTATTGCCAAGATACAAGGAATATATATATATTTCGCTTACACTGTGCTTCTCTGTCCGTTCAATGGCATTTTTATACATTTTAAGCTGAATTTTGTATTTTTCGATAAGTTCATTTTCATGTCCAAAATCAACATAATCCGTCTTATAGTCAATAAGCACTATATTGTCGTTTTCTTTAAAGTAACAGTCTATCATTCCATGGACAAGTATTTTTTCTTCATAATTTTTATATTTTTCTTCATCAAACACTTCATACGGACTGACCTCCATTACAAACGGCTGCTCTTTATGTATTTCGTCAGAAATCATTATTCTTGAATAAATATCACTTTCAACAAACTTAATAAGCTGACTTATGCTTACACTCTTTCTCTCGGACTCGGAAATAATATTTTTCTTTTCCAGTTCAGACAAAAATTCGGACAGCTCTTTTTGTGTATATTTCATTCTAAAATTCATATTCTCAAGCACAGTATGCATAACAGTACCTTTTTGTGCCGATGTAAGTTTTTCTTCATGGGTAAGGAAATCCGGCTTTTTAAAATTTCTGTCATAATACAGCATTTCTTCTTTTAAATCGGTATTTTCACTTTCGGCAATACGCTTTATTTCCGATACATAAAGATTTGCCGGTATATTTTCGTAATCATATTTCCAGTGAATAATCTTTTCAAAATTATCTGCTGCCGATTTATTTTTTTCTTTTTGCTCAACATCAATTTCTTCTTTTTTCTTGTAATTTACATCAACGGCACTGTCTTTGGCAATAAGATTTATTTTCCATTTTGAGCTGTCACCGAAAAGTTCTGCATTTCCGCCTGTATAATCAACTCCCGCTGCTTCCCTTATTTCTTCTCCGTTTCTGTGTCTTGAAACACACATACATATCCAGTCAAGAAAATCCGACGCACCTGTTACGGCATAGTATGGCAATTTTATGTCACTTTCGTTTTCATAAAATGCCCATTGACTGCACTTTTTTTCAATACTGTTTACAGAACCTGTAATTATAAGCTTTTCCTTTGCTCTTGTCATTGCAACGTAAAGAACCCTCATTTCCTCTGCAAGACTTTCTGCCTTCATTTTATCTGCAAGAATTTTCTTTGATACGGTTATTCTCTCTATACGCTTGTCAATATCCGTAAAATCACAGGCAAGTCCCATTTTTCTATGCATAAGAACAGGTGCCGCAGAATCTCTTTTGTTAAAACTATTGCCCATACCGCAAAGAAAGACTACGGGAAATTCCAATCCCTTACTTTTATGTACGGTCATTATATGTACAACATCACTGTTTTCACTTCCGCCTTTTACCGCACCGAAGTCCAAACCTGTTTTTTGAAGTCTTTCTATATATCTTATAAAATTAAAAAGACCTTTAAAATTATTCTTTTCCAGTTCATCTGCTTTCTCTATAAGTGCCATAAGATTAAGCTGTTTTATGTCACCGTTATTTAAAGCACCCGTATAGTCATAATATCCTGTTACACTGTAAATATCCCATATAAGTTCACCTACGGACATATAAGGAGCTTTCTTTTTCCAAACTTCAATATCGGCAAAAAATTTTTTAAGTCTGTCAGATATAAACTTATCACTTCCGCACAAAGCATAGCTTTTCACACAGTCATAAAAAT
>CAKQPE010000141.1 GCA_934256695.1 uncultured Eubacteriales bacterium | reverse complement strand
GTCTGTACCACCGCGTATAGGCTGTTTTATAGGGTTTATGTTGCAGTCTATCATTGATTTTTCCGCAAGGTCGACTATATACATTTTGTCCCTAAGTTTTTCGTACATATTTTGGTATTCATCATGTATTTCTACATCTATTATGTCTCCGAACTTTGCCCTAAGACAATCGGCAGCTTCATTTATTGCATTTTTTCTGTTTTCAAGTCCGTCAGCGTCAAAATCCCTTAAAATATAAGTAAGCTCACATTCTTCCACATCACCTTTTATTGAGCAAAGATGATAGAATCCTTCGTATTTTTCGGTATTTGTCGGTGTTTCAAATGGCGGAAGAAGCATTGCGAACTCCGCACCGATTAATGAGGCATTAATCATGGTGTCTTTTCCGTAGCCAGGGTGAACATTTCTTCCGTGGATTTTTATTCTTGCTCTTGCGGCATTAAAGTTTTCAAATTCCAGTTCACCTATTTTTCCGCCGTCCATTGTATAGGCAAAGTCCGCACCGAAATTTTTTACATCAAATTCGTCTGCACCTCTGCCGATTTCTTCATCGGGAGTAAAACCTATTAACACGTCACCGTGTTCTATCTCGTTGTGGTTTTTAAGATATTCAACTGCCGTCATTATTTCGGCAATGCCTGCCTTGTCATCTGCACCGAGAAGGGTATTTCCGTCAGTGGTTATTATGTCCTGACCCATATAGTTTTTAAGTTCGGGAAAATCATTTGGTGAAAGAACTTTTCCGTTTTTGAATTTAATATCTCTTCCGTCATATTCTTTTACTATATTCGGTTTTACATTCTTTCCCGAAGCATCAGGACTGGTATCCATATGTGCTATAAAACCTATAGACGGAAAATTATCGGCATTTTTAGGGAGTCTGGCATACACATAACCGTTTTTTGTACGTATGTCGGAAAGTCCGATTTCCTCACATTCTTTTGCAATCATATCCGCAAAATCAATCTGGGAAGGGGTACTTGGAACAGTTGTTGAAAATTCATCAGACGTTGTTTCAAATGAAATATATTTTAAAAATCTTTCAACTGCTTTGTTCATAAAATCAGTCCTTTCTTATTTTATATCAATTCCGCTTAAATCGAATATAGGTGTATACGTACTTTCAGCAGAACTTTTTTCCTGCATATATCCGTTTTTTAAACCTATTTTAAAGAAATAGTCTATAACACTGTTATACTCAAACGAAGTTATCCTACGGTTAAGCTCTTTTGTTTCCTTTGCCTTATACATAGGCGTATACTGGCTTAAAAGGGATACATATACATTGTCTCCAAAAGTATTTTTTATATAATCAAGAATCTTAAAGGAATCTTTTCTGCAATTAGGTAAAACAAGATGACGTATAATAACACCTTTTTTCATTATACCGTCTTTGTCAAAAACAGGTTTTCCAACCTGACGGTACATTTCTTCAACGGCTTTTGAGGCATATTCAAAATAATTTTCGGCAAAAGAATATTTCTTTGAAAGTTCGGCAGAAAAATATTTTATGTCTGGAAGGTATATATCAACAAGCCCGTCAAGAAGTTTTATTGACTCGGCTTTTTCGTATCCCGATGAATTATAAACAACAGGTATTGAAAGACCGTTTTCTTTTGCTTTTATAAGAGCCTGTCTCACAGGTACAATAAAATGACCTGCCGAAACAAGGTTTAAGTTATGGACATTTCTTTTTTGTTGGTTTATAAAAATTTCTGCCAGTTCATCGGTTGTAATTGTCTTTCCGTAGTTTTGCTGGCTTATAGTGTAATTTTGGCAAAAAATACATTTTAGGTTGCAGCCGGAAAAAAAGACAGTACCCGAACCCCTTGTTCCGCTTATAGGCGGTTCTTCGTAGTTATGTATAGAAGCAAGAGCGGCTTTGGGAAGTTCGCCGGAAAGACAAAAGCCGTTTTCTCCTTTTGTCCTGTCTGCACCACAGTTCCTTGGACAAAGACAACAATTTTTCATATCTAAAATATAATCTTTATTTTCAGTCATAGGTATCGTTCCTTTCCGCTATATTTTAGCATTAAAGGAAAAATTTTTATATATATTTTAATAAAATTTTGTGTTAGAATGTCAATAAATAAAAATTCAAGGCGGTGGGGGATATGCAGAAAAAAGAAGAAAGACTGATTAAAACAGAAGTTGTTACGGAAATTATATGCGACTGCTGCAAAAAAAGTATTGACCCTGATAAAAATGATTTTGTCCATATAGAAAAAGAATGGGGATATTTTTCCCATAAAGACGGTGAAAAACAGGAAGTTGATTTATGCGAGAGCTGTTGGGACAAAATAATGGAAACCTTTAAAATATCCGTTTAATGTTAAAACAAAAGTGTAAATATTAACAAAAATTTATATAACTGCTTTACTTCACAGTATTAAAATGTTAAAATGTATTCAGTAGCACTTATGTGTGCATATTGGAGTATAGTTTAATTAATTTTTTTATTGTGAAGGTGATTTGAATTGAATAACAAAATTAAAAGCGGTTTTGCGGATAAACTTTTTGAGTATATCCTTACAATGAACACTGTAGATGAATGTTATCAGCTTTTCGAGGACTTGTGTACCGTTCACGAAATAAATGCAATAGCACAGAGAATGGCTGTTGCGGAAATGCTTGACCGTAAATGCACCTATATAGAGATTGCCGAAAAAACAGGTGCTTCTACAGCAACTATAAGCCGTGTAAACAGAGCATTGATTTATGGTACGGACGGATATAAACTTGCCATAGACCGCTTAAACGAAAAAAATAAAAAAGATTGATAAAAGTGCGATTATAAATCGTACAATGTATTAGGAAGTTATTTTGATAGCTTCCTAATTTTATGTACTAAAAGAAACGGAGAAATTTGGATATGATTAGTTTTGAAAGTTTAAATCCAATGCAGAAAAAAGCTGTACTTAAAACAGAAGGCCCTGTACTTGTCCTTGCAGGTGCAGGCTCGGGAAAAACGGGAGCTTTGACAATAAGAATAGCCAATTTAATTGAACAGGGCGTAAAGCCTTGGAATATTCTTGCAATTACTTTTACAAACAAGGCCGCACGGGAAATGAGAGAAAGAGTGACAGCAGTTGTAGGTGATACTGCACGGGATATTTGGGTAAGTACATTCCACGCATCATGTGTAAGAATTTTAAGGCGTGATATTGACAAACTGGGATATGACAGGAATTTTTCCATATACGATACCGATGATACCAAAAAAGTCATGAAGGATATATTTAACCGAATGGGGTTAAGCCTTACAGACAAAAGCTTCAGTATAATGAGTGTATTATCGGCTATAAGCTCCGCAAAGGAAGAAATGCTTTCGCCTGCCGATTATATGGCACAAAACAGCGGAGACATTCGTCTCGGAAGAATAGCCGAAGTCTACAGGGAATATCAGAAAAAACTTAAAGAAAGCTGTGCTCTTGATTTCGATGACCTTATATACAACACTGTCCGTCTTTTCAGAGAATTTCCCGATGTTTTGGACTATTATCAGGAAAAATTCAAATATATAATGGTAGACGAGTATCAGGACACAAACACAAGCCAGTATGAGCTTGTAAGACTTCTTGCGTCAAAATACAAAAACTTATGTGTTGTAGGTGACGATGACCAGAGTATATACGGCTGGAGAGGTGCAAACATAAGAAATATTCTTGATTTTGAGAAAGATTTCCCTGATACGGAAGTAATTAAACTGGAGCAGAATTATCGTTCAACAAAAACTATTTTAAAAGCTGCCAATACCGTAATCGAAAATAACGAAGAAAGAAAAGAAAAATCTCTTTGGACAGAAAATGAACAAGGCAGTATAATAAAAGGATATTGTGCAGACAATGAATACGACGAAGGAAGATTTATAGCAAACAAAATAGATGAGCTTATAATGGACGGACGTGAATACAGGGATTTTGCCGTTCTTTACCGTACCAATGCCCAGTCACGAGCATTGGAAGAACAGTTTATTAGAAAAAGTATTCCTTACAGACTTTGCGGCGGAACAAGGTTTTATGACAGAAAAGAAATAAGAGATATTCACGCTTATCTTAAAATAGTGGCAAACCCTTTTGATGATGTGGCTGTAAAGAGAGTAATAAACATACCGAAAAGGGGCATAGGCACAACATCTATAGATAAAGCGTCTGACTTTGCGGCAGATAACGGTCTTAGCTTTTATGAATCACTTCCTGCCTTTGCCATAAGCCCGAATGCCGGAAGGAGCGGCAAAAACTTTGCTCTTTTTTATGACATGGTTGAAAAGCTCAAACAAGACAAAGCCGAAATGACATCTGCCGAGTTTATAGAATCTGTTGTAAAGAGGACAGGCTACAAAGATATGCTTGAACTGGAAGGCACAGACGAGGCAAAAATGAGACTTGAAAATATAGAAGAACTTGTCTCAAAGGCGGCAGAATATATTGAATCTTCCGGAGACACTTCTCTTGAGGGATTTTTGGA
>CAKQPE010000140.1 GCA_934256695.1 uncultured Eubacteriales bacterium | reverse complement strand
GTGTCTATATACCCTGCCCTTGTGCTTGTCCATCTCTCCATATGGGTTGTTATATCACTTATAACTTTGTTAAGCTTTGCAAATACGCTCCCTGCCGTTGAACTGCCGCCGCTGTCTGCCGTACTGCCAACTTTCTGGTTTACCTGCGTCACTTCATCATTCTGTGCAGCTTTTTTTACTTCATCAGAAAGAGTTTTCAGCTGTGTGTCAATAATATCCGCATTTTCGTTAAAATCGTCAATGTTGTAAAAATCCTCTTGTTCCGGCTTTTTAAGACCATAGTTTTCGGTTGTTGTACTCAAACTTATAATCAGCTCCTTATTTTTAATTAATTTTTAAAGACCTTCAAAAATTTAAGCCAATTATAGTATAAAAGTACGTCACTTGGCTGACCCTTTTTTCTGTCTGTTACTAAAAACACGTATATAAAAACCTCCACGGTATTTTTACGGTGTACTTAAACCGCATATACCATGGAGGTCGGTTATTTGCTTAAATATTTTTATAAGAGTAGGCTGTAATTATTTAATTTTTAAATAATGTTTTCAAATTTGCTGTTAATGTATCTATAATTCATTTACAACTTCTAAAGTCTCATTCTGAGTCTCTTTCAAAAGTTCGGCATATTTTCTTGATGACATACCGTGTTCCCAATCCCATACATCATTTTTGATAATCGAATTTGTAAATTTAGGAACAAAAATCGCAACTATTGCAAATACAAATAACAACATCTGATACCACATATAAGGAACCATTTCAACAGGTGATATTATACCTCCCGCAAGACTTCCGCATACTATAAGCTGTGCCGACCACGGAACAATTCCCTGAAATACACATGAGAATATATCCAAGAGAGAAGCTGTTTTTCTCGGATCTATTTTGTTTTCGGCAGAAATCTGTTTTGATATTTCACCGCTTACAAGTATTGCTATTGTATTGTTTGCTATTGCTATATCGGCAAGGGATACTATGCTGCCTATTGTAAGTTCACCCGATGTACGGTTTTTGGCAAATTTGCTTAGTTTATCAACTATAAACTGCAATCCGCCTGCATCTGTTATAAGCTTTACAAGACCGCCCATAAGAAGTGAGCCTAAGAAAAGTTCTGACATACCTACAAAACCTGTATATACTTCACCGGAAAAAGTAAGCAGTGTCATATCCGTAAATCCTATTCCTATTATTCCGGCAAGGACTATTCCTCCTGCAAGAACCGCAAATACATTTAATCCTGCTAACGCAGTTACGAGAACAAATACATACGGTATTACTTTTACTATCTCAAAAGGAAGTTCTCCCATTCTTACTATATCAACAGGTTTTCCAAAAATAATAAGTACAATGACGGTTATTATAGCTGCCGGAAGTGCAATTAAGAAATTCATTTTAAATTTATCACGCATTTCAACATTCTGTGTTCTTGTTGCCGCTATTGTTGTATCGGATATAACCGAAAGGTTATCACCAAACATTGCTCCGCCTACTACCGCACCGAGAACAAGTGGAATACTGAGTCCGCCTTTTTCTGCCACACCTATGGCAATAGGCACTACCGCACTTATTGTTCCCATAGATGTACCACAGGCTGTTGCGATTAAAGCTGATATTATAAACAGACCGGCTGTCATAAAATTAACAGGTATGATTGTAAGACCAAGATTAACGGTAGAATCCACACCGCCCATAGCTTTGGCTACTGTTGAAAAAGCTCCCGCCAAAATATAAATTATACACATTATAATTATATTTTCATCGGAGCAGCCTTTTACAAAGGCATCAAATTTATCATTTATCTTACCTTTAAACATGAGGAACGCAACTATAGAACCTGCCGCAACAGGTATCGGAAGCGGCATCTGGTAAAATGCCATCGGCACACCCTGAATGGATAAAACTATGCCGGTTCCGACATAAAGAAGAACAAAAATAAGAATAGGTACAAGAGCTGTCGCTCCCATGTTTTTTCCGTACTTACTGCAATTTTTCTTTTTAGCGGTATTGCTCATATAAATCCCTCCTCGACTAAAAATAATTTTATTATAATACCAAAAGCCAATTCAACCATTTACACGATATACTACAAAAAATAATATTAACTTTAAATTTATATTATAACTTCTAAACAAAATAAAAAAGGACATTTGTCCTTTTTCAAAAAACATATATAATCAATATTGTTATATATTTTAGTTTTTATGCACTTTTAACTGAATTTTTACTATCGTAAATGCTAAAATTTTATAATATGTAGTCGTAAAAAAAGTCAATTTGATAATCTATATTATGTTCTTCGGCTTCTTTTTTTAACTTTTCAAGACTGATTATAGTTATTTTTCCGTTTCTTGTTTCAATAAGATTTTTCAGTCTCATTTCTTTTAATACTCTGTTTATGCTTCTTATATCAGAACCTACAAATGATACAAGATAATCCTTTGTAAAGCTTTTTTTAATTTCGTCTCTTGAAAGAAAACAGCATAAAAACAAAAGAATTTTCTCATACAGCGTAAATGTTGTATTTACTATTGAATATGCCTCAAGATAATTTATACGGTTATTCTGGCTCTGAACCATACTTTGAACAAGTCTGAAATCTGTTTTCATTCTTTCTATAAATATTTTAGCCGGAATTTTTATAAGCTCCATATCATTTTCGGCTACAGCACTGAAAATAAATTTCTGGCTGCAAATTGCATTTATTTCACCTATAAAATCGCCTTTGAGAAATTGACTTGCAATTATATATTTTCCTCTGCTGTTTAGATACATAACTTTTGCAAATCCGTTTAAAACAACATATACATAGTTTGGCACAGTGTCTGCTTTGATAATTGTACTGCCTTTTTTGAATTTTACGTGCTCCATATCTCTTATGAAATCCTCAGGACAATATATTAAATCGTGATTCATAAATTACACCTTCTCTGAATTGAAATTATGTTTAAAAATCCCTATGTTTATGACAAGTAAATTCTATAATTTCTTTATTTTTCTGTCAATAATTAATGTCGATAAAATTTTATTCAGCAAATGGACAAATGTCCTTATTGTTTTATTTTTCACTGGCTATAATTAAATTAACCATTTACCAAATGCACAAAAAATAAATTTAAATCACGTCCACCCAAAAAGAAAGGAATGGTATATATGACTGATAACAAAAATTACGGTTTCGCAACAAAGGCAATCCACGTTGGAAAATTCAAAGATGCATTCGGAGCATTGACAACACCTATATATCAGACATCTACTTTTCAGTTTGAATCCTGTCAGCATGGTGCGGATATATTCGCAGGCAAACAGGCAGGCTATGCTTATTCAAGAACCGCTAATCCTACCTGTACTGTTCTTGAAACAAAACTTGCCGTTCTTGAAGGCGGAGAAGCAGCTCTTGTTACCAGCTCAGGCATGGGAGCAATAACATCTGCCATCTGGTCAATAATTGCTGCCGGTGACCATATAGTTGCAGACAAGACTCTTTACGGCTGTACATATGAGTTTCTTGCACACCATATCCAGAGAATGGGTGTAAAGGTTGATTTTATAGATACCTCTGTTGAAGCCGAGCTTAAAGAGGCTTTAAAACCGGAGACAAAAATAGTTTATCTCGAAACACCGGCTAACCCTAATCTTAAAATAACAGACCTTAAAAAAGTTTCGGGACTGGTGCATGAATACAATTCTAATATAAAAGTAATCTGCGACAATACATTTGCATCACCTTATTTACAGAACCCACTTAAAGAAGGAGCAGACATAGTTGTTCACTCGGCAACAAAATATATAAACGGTCATGGTGACCTTCTTGCAGGTTTTGTTATAGGCGATACAGAAACCATTATGAATGCAAGATTCATAGGTGTAAAAGATATGACCGGTTCTGTTATAGCCGCAAACGAAGCCTTCCTTATATTAAGAGGACTTAAAACCCTTGAAATCAGAATGGAACGTCACTGTGCAAGTGCAATGAAAATAGCAGAATACCTCGACAAAAACCCAAAGATAGAAAAAGTATTCTATCCGGGTTTAAAAACGCATGAAGGCCATGATATTGCCGCAAGACAGATGCCTAACGGTTTTGGAGGAATGATGTCGTTTATAGTAAAAGGCGGCAGACAAGCAGCTTCAAAATTTGTTGATTCTCTTGAATTATGTACACTTGCCGTTTCATTAGGCGATGCCGAAACACTTATTGAACACCCTGCCAGCATGACTCATTCGACATATACGGCAGAAGAACTTGCCGATGCAGGAATACCGGAAGGTCTTGTAAGACTTTCCGTTGGTCTTGAAAATGTTGACGACATTATTGCAGACCTTCAGGCCGGTTTGGATACTTTATAAAAATATATATGCAATAAAGGGGCAGTCTACAACTGCCCCTTTAGATATATTAAAATAAAAATTTATCGGACTGAAATCATAACCCCTCAGTCACTGCGTGACAGCTCCCCTTTCATGGGAGCCTTCCCAAATCGAAA
>CAKQPE010000139.1 GCA_934256695.1 uncultured Eubacteriales bacterium | reverse complement strand
AAAGGCTCACAGAGTTTGAGACAGAGTCTCAAGGTCTTTGCTAAATTTATATTTAATTCTCAAATACCGTGACTTGTCACGGTATTTTTTTAAAATCTTAATAAAATCGTAATAATTTTGTTATTGTAAAAACAGGAAACATATGCTATATTAAGTGTATTAGTTGATATAGTACAGCTAAAACAATAAATAATAAAACCGAAAGGAGGTCAGCACATGATTGTTATAGATTATAAGGACTCACGGCCTATATATGAACAAGTGGCGGAAAAGTTTCAGACGCTTATAGTAAAAGGTGTTCTTGAACCGGACAGCCAGATGCCTTCTGTAAGAAGCCTTGCTATGGATCTTTCCATAAACCCGAACACAATACAAAAGGCGTATGCTGAGCTTGAAAGACGAGGATTTATATACACCGTAAAGGGCAGAGGTAATTTTGTATCCTCAAACAATGATTATCTTGCTTACCGAGTAGGTGAGATACGGCAGAAGGTTGACCAAATATGTATTGAGGCAGAAAGTGTAGGCGTTAAAAGGCAAAAAATAGCCGATTATATTTTGGGGAAGGAGTTGAGCTTATGATAGAACTTATTAACATGAATAAGTCCTTTGACGGATTAAAAGCTGTTGACAACATAAGCGTTAACATAAAAGAAGGAAATGTATTTGGCCTTATAGGTACAAACGGTGCAGGAAAAAGTACAGTCCTTCGTTTGCTTACGGGAGTAATTAAGCCGGACAGCGGAAAGGTGATTATAGACGGCGAAGAAGTATACAACAATGTTTCCGCAAAGAGTAAGTTTTTCTTTATATCTGATGACCAGTATTTTTTCTCGACAGCCAATGCCGTTGATATGGAAAAGTATTATTCATCACTTTACAGCAGTTTTGATAAAGGTGCTTTTTATGAATACCTTACACGTTTCGGTCTTGACCCAAAGAGAAAGATAAATACATTCTCAAAGGGTATGAAAAGACAGCTTATACTTCTTCTGGGAATATGCTCAAACACAAAGTATTTAATCTGTGACGAAACCTTTGACGGACTTGACCCTGTTATGAGACAAAGCATAAAAAGTATTTTTGCAAGTGAAATGGAAAAAAGAGAGCTTACACCTATTATAGCTTCACATAACCTTAGGGAACTTGAAGATATATGTGACCATGTGGGACTTCTTCACAAGGGCGGTGTTCTTCTTTCAAAGGATCTGGAGGATATGAAATGCTCAATACAGAAGGTACAGGTCGTATTTAAGAATGAAGCCGAAAGAGAAAAGGCAGAAAAGGAACTTAATATAGTTAAAGACGATGTGAGAGGTTCTCTCCATACATATACGGTAAGAGAAACGGAAGAAAGCATAAACAACATATTTGGTTCGGTTGAAACAATATTCCTTGAAATTCTTCCGCTTTCATTGGAAGAAATATTTATAAGCGAAACGGAGGTGGCAGGCTATGACATTAAAAAGCTCATTCTTGGTTAATCTGAGAACAAATGCAAGAAGAAGAACATGGAACACAGTGCTTTTTGCTACTGGATTTTTCTTCCTTCTGCCTGTATCGCTTTTTATATCTTTAAGCTCTACTGTAAAATATACGGAACAACAGTATCTTGCCGAAAGACTTACAGATGTATTTAAATCTTTAATGATTTTAAATCCGTTCACGGTTATGACAACTATAGTGTTTGCGGTTATAGCGGCAATACACGGTTTTTCTTATCTTTACAGCAAAAAGAAAGTGGATATGTATTTAAGTGTTCCTGTAACAATAGAAAGACGTTTCTCCGTAATATTTGCAAACAGTGTGCTTATGTTTGTTATACCGTATTTTATATTTTTTGTAATTTCTTTGGTAATATGGGGAACTTACGGAATAGAAAATACGTATATTATTAAAATGGCAGTTGCAGTATTCGGCATGAATGTTCTGCTTTACCTTGCCGTATACGGGCTTACATCAATAGCCGTTATGCTTACAGGTAACCTTCCCGTTACGGTTTTGGGTACAGGAGTTTTGCTTGGATACGAAAACGGTTTAAGATTTCTTCTTATGTATATGTTCAACAACTATTTTGTTACATACAGTTCATATACAGACGAAGTATTTACAAAAACATGGATTTCACCTGTGGGCATTATTGTAAACTTCTATACAGACTTTGCAGATGCATTGGATATGAATGAGCATACAAGCTGGATATTCAAAACATACGGACTGCACTTTTTGGTTCTTGCGGTTATATTTATGGCAATAACATTTATGCTTTATAAAATAAGACCGTCGGAATCAAGCCAGAAATCAATGGCTTTCAGAAAGACAAGAACAACAATAAAGCGTCTTATGATGATACCGTTTGCAGTTGTTTTCGGTACAATATTTGACGATGCCAGCGGACACTCAATTATTGCGGCAGTATTCGGTATTGCGGCGGGAATAATAATAGGCCATGTTGTTATACAGGCAATATACGATCAGGATTTAAAGGCAGCATTTAAAGATAAACGCTCCGTTGTTTATGCCGGTGTTATAGCTCTGGCTGTGTTTGGCATATTCAGATTTGACTTTTTGGGCTATGACAAGTTTATTCCAAACGAGAGTAAGCTGGAAAGCGGTGCGGTAGTTCCTTCATTGTCATTTATGAACAGATGCAATTATTATGACAGTGACTACAACTATCTTTCATATAATTCTACATCACGTGGTATGAATATGCAGGTAAAGGATAAATCAATACTTACCGATATTGCCTATGTTTCTGCCGAAACTGTTGATGTAATGAGAAATGAAAGAGTATCGACAGGTGAAAGTACTTTGGATTACGATAAAATGGTAAATTTATCCGTAAGATACAGAATGTCAAACGGAAAAGATGTTTACAGACAGCTTTGTGTACCTTATGAAAGCAGTAAAGATGTTTTGGAAAAACTGTTTAAGGACAAAGACTTTAAAACCGAAATTACACAGCTTTATTCACCGCAGTTTGACAATATGCTTCAGTATCTTAAAGTTGTTGAATTTTCAAACGGATATGTTGACAAGACAATAGATTACAGTGATGAATTCTTGGCGGCATACAGAAAAGATTTTATGAACATGACATTAAGTGATGTGGCAGAGACTACGGCTTTGGGCTGCATAGAATTTGCTGCCGAGAAAAATGTTAATCCGGAAAACTATAATGATGGAATAACGTACATTACATATGATTTCCCTGTATTTGCTTCTTTTGAAAACACAATACGTATTCTTGAGGAACAGGGAATAGACGTAAACGAAAAGATGTCGACAGATATTATAAACAGTATTATTGTTCACAGTAACTATGATGACAGCGTAAACGAAACCATAACAGACAAAGAGACCATACAGAGAATTATAGACGCTTCAATATCAAATGCACAGGACAGTTTCAGCGGATTAAGATATGGTTTGAATGACAACTATTATCTTGAGCTGAACTACGACTACGGCAAGGCAGGAGATTATATTACAAACTCAAGCACATATTATCTCAGCGATAAAGCGGCTAAGGATATTTTAGGCATAAGTGAGTGACACAATTAAGTCTTATATGACAGGAGGGCAGCAAAATGGCATATATTACAATAGAAGAAAACAACGAGGAAAGATTGGAAAAACTTAAAAGAATACTTGAAGAAAACGGTTTTGAGGTAGTCGAGACAGAAAAAAGCGAAGATAGTGAAGATATATACCGTTTTGACGGATTGGAAGTTGATGACGAAAGAAAAATAGTTACCGTAGACGGAAAGTCAATTTATCTTACCCCTACAGAATACAATATACTTCATATATTGATGAAACAAAGAGGACGTGTACTTTCTGCCGAGCAGATATACAGAGCAATCTGGCACGTAAATTCAACAGGATATGAGGAAAATGTAATAGCTGTACATATAAGAAGAATAAGAATGAAAATAGAGCATGACCCTAAAAAGCCGCATTTTGTTAAGGCTGTATGGGGAGTAGGATACAAAGTAGGATAAAAACAGAAAGGGGAGAACTGTATGAACAGAAAAAAATTTGGCTTGATATTTGTGTTTTTAGGTGCGGCAATGTGGCTCCAGAGTTTTACATATGTGGCTATGAATACGGCTTTTCTAAACGGAAATACCGGTGCAGGCATTATTGAGAGCTTTTTGAACAGCGGTAAAACAGGCTCCCTTATAGTTTCGCTTATGTGTGCTGCTCTGGGAATAATGCTTATTAAATTTGATTCACTGGAAGAAGTGTTCTGAGATAATAAGGTTTTGCAAAAATAATATAGCTAATCATTAAAACTATGCCCTGCATCGGATTTTTCGGTACAGGGCATGATTTATGTATAATAGAAATATAAATATATATTTATCGAAGACCTTGGGGCGTTGCCCCAATACCCCACCAGTTTTTGAAAAAACTGGACAAAAACTTTTATCAAAACGCAATTATATTGCGTTTTTCGGAAATCCATTTGCGAAGCTTTTAAAGCCTTCCCTTGGGGGAAGGTGTCACGAAGTGACGGATGA
>CAKQPE010000138.1 GCA_934256695.1 uncultured Eubacteriales bacterium | reverse complement strand
TGTAGTTTAATAAAAGTACTTGCTGAAACTTTTCTGTTCTATTATTTTATCTTCAGTGCATACTTTAATTCAAAATATTTTTAAATCATAAAATTAAAATTTATAAACATTATAGTTCACTAAATTATTATTCATTTGTTTCGGTATTTTAAATATATTAAAAAATATTAAAAATAAATTTTTGTATAAAAACATAATTTTTTATTTTATTTCGACAAAATATGCAACTATATCCATAAAATCACTTAATTATATATTTAAATATAACTATATTTTATAAATATCAACAATTTTTGTCAATCTATATTTGTAAAAATTATATTTGATTTTATTTAAAAAATATGCAAAATGTCAACTCTGCTTATTTGTTCTATATATATATTGGCTTAATATTTTATTACGTTTTATTTTTTTAATTAAAATTAATATCATTCAAAATACTATTTTATTTTATTTAAATCAAGCAAAAAAAGTGCTTTCTTCATAAAAAGAAAAATCATCTAAAAATTGATTGCACCAATCAATCTTAAACCTACGGTGTATAATATATTTTGTTTAGAAACGCTCGGTTTTGTATCTGCTATAATTAAAATAAGGGTAAAAAGCTCTTTTTGGAACTTTTTACCCTTAACATTTATAATTCTTCCATATGATTAAATTCAGTTTTCGGCTTTCATATCTGTATCCATCGCCTGTGCAACCTTCTTGGAAAATTCCACAGCCTCAACTACAGTTCTTGCTCCAAGAACAACATCGCCTGATGCATAAACCTTTTCACAGGTTGTCTTTCCGGTATCATCTGTTATAAGCAGGCCTTTTTCGGAACCTTTAAGTCCCTTTGTTGTATGCAAAAGCTTGTCCTTAGGACTCTGGCTTATGGCAATTATTGTTGTATCTGCCTGTTCCTGTTCAAGCTCATCTGCGTAACCAATGTTATTTCCTTCATCATCAAGAAGAACGAGTTTAAATACAGGACCCTCGTCATTTATTTCGACTATCTGACGGCAGAATTTAAACTCTGCTCCATCAAGCTTTGCATATGCAACTTCTTCTGCTGTTGCTTTGATTTCAGTTCCTCTTGCATAAAGTGTTACGTTTCTTGCTCCCTTTCTGAGACAGGTTCTTGCAACATCTACTGCTGTGTTTCCCGCACCTATTACGGCTACGGTTTCGCCTACGTCATGTCCGTCCGGATTTGCAAGATAATTTATTGCATAAAGCACATCTCCACGGCTTTCTCCGGGTATGCCAAGTTTTTTAGGTTTCCATACACCTGTGCCTATAAACACAGAATGGTATCCGTCATTAAACAAATCACCTATCTCAAGTGTTCCGCCGATAGAAGTATCAAGCCTTATAAGTACACCTATTTCAATAAGCTTTTTGCGATATCTTTCAAGTATTGTTTTAGGCAGTCTGTAATCAGGTATTCCGTACTGGAGCATACCTCCGATTTTTTCTTTGGATTCAAACATAACTACCTTATAGCCTTCCTCCGCAAGTTTAAAGGCTATTGTTATTCCTGCCGGACCGGAACCGATAACAGCAACCTTCTTTCCGTTAAACGGCTTGCATTTAATAATCATTTTATCAAAATATGTGTTGGATACATAATACTCTATTGAACTGAAATGAACAGGCACACCCTTTTTACCGAGAACACAGTGACCTTCGCACTGGTTTCCGTGATTGCATACAAGGGCACACATCATTGAAAGCGGATTGTTTTTAAAAAGTATATCTCCTGCCTTATTAAGATTTCCCTCTTTTAAAATCTGTATTATTTCAGGTATCGGCGTATGCACGGGACAACCTTTTACACACATTGGATTTTTACAGTTGAGACATCTGTTTAATTCATCTATCAAGTAAACTGACATATTTTAACAACTCCTTTTTCAAAACTTACTTTTAACCCATATACTAAAAAGTCATGTTTTAATTTTCAATTATTGTACATTCATTATATTTATTCGTCAATCATTATTTTAAATTTTTTCTAAAATATATGTTAATTTTTTTCTTTGATAAATCAATGCTATTCTATATATAAATCAATTTTTTTAATTTTTTATTGTGTATTTTTCACAACATTGTTAAAAAAGAAATTATTGTCTAAAAATTTGTTATTTATTTCAGTATAAATTATTATATTGATTTATCTTTCATAAATAATATCGATATTATTTTAACATTTTCTTTTGCAGCCATAAATATTATTTTTTATTTAACTATTGCTTTTCTCTTTTGTATATCCAAAAACATAAATTATTTTTTATTATTTTCAATTTAATTAAAAGTCAATTAAATTTTATCAAATATAATATTGTTTTTTTACCTTAAAGTGATATACTATTCGTTAATACAAAAACAATATTATTTGTTTTTTGTTTATCAAAAAATACATTTTCTATGTATTCGTTTTTTTATTTTTTTCTTTATGGAGGAAAGTTAAAATGAAAGAGAATTTTCTTGTAGATTATTTAAGCAAATTTATAACCGTATGTTTTACCGTTGAAAGCGAAGGCAAAAAAGCACAAATCGGCAAAGGTGAGCCTTTATTTAATGTAAAATTCAATAATCCCATAAAAAAAACAGAGCTTATTACCAGTACATCTCTTGCTCTTGGCGAGGCATATATGCGTGGTGATATTGAGCTTGATAAAGACCTTTATTATGTACTTAATCTTTTCCTCGGCAATATGGGCAACTTCAGCACAGATGAACACGCACTCAAAAACATAATCAAAACTTCCGTGTCAAAAATGAATCAGAAAAAAGAGGTTTCCTCTCATTACGATATAGGAAACGATTTTTATAAACTCTGGCTTGATAAAAGCATGAACTATTCCTGTGCATATTTCAAAGACGAAAACAAAACTCTTGATGAGGCACAGGAAGATAAGCTTGACCATATACTTTCAAAGCTTCAGCTTAAAGAAGGCATGACACTTCTTGACATAGGCTGCGGCTGGGGTGCATTGCTTATTCGTGCTGCCAAAAAATATAAAATTAAAGGCTGCGGAATTACATTAAGTTCAGAACAGGAAAAGGGATTTAGAGAAAAAATCGAAGCTGAAGGTTTAAGTGACCTTCTTACCGTTAAAATAATGGATTATCGCGACTTGCCGGAAAGCGGTCTTGAATTTGACCGTGCGGTAAGCGTAGGTATGCTTGAACACGTAGGCAGAAAAAACTATGATCTTTTCCTTAAATGCGTTCATTCTGTACTTAAAGACGGCGGACTTTTCCTTCTCCACTTCATAAGTGCATTAAAAGAGCATCCCGGTGATGCATGGATAAAGAAATATATATTCCCGGGTGGAACAATACCGAGCCTTAGAGAAATTATATATGATATGGCCGAATATAATTTCTACACACTTGATATAGAAAGCCTCCGCCGTCATTACAACCGTACCCTTCTCTGTTGGAGAAACAATTTCAACGAACACAGGGCTGAAATCGAAAAGAAGATGGGTACCGAGTTTACACGTATGTGGGATTTGTACCTTGCTTCATGTGCCGCAACATTTAACAACGGCATAATCGACCTTCATCAGATTTTGATGTCAAAAGGAATAAACAACGAACTTCCTATGCTCAGAACCGTATAATAGTTCTTGAGGGTTCACCCCAAAACCTGACCGGCTTTTGAAAAAGCCGGAGCAAAACTTTTATTAAAAACGCCGTTTACACGGCGTTTTTATGTTAATAAAGTTTATATCAATTTTTATAGTATATCGAACAAAGTTCCAAGGACTTTATTTTTCATCGATAATGTAGTATAATTTTTTATCATAATAACTTTTTTGGGGGTATAGATATGGCTAAAAAGAAAATCGCCGTTTTAACAGGCGGCGGAGATGCTCCGGGACTTAATGCAGTAATATATACACTTACAAAAACTTGTATACTTAAATACGGTTATGAACTTATAGGATATAAAATGGGTTACAGAGGTCTTTATAAAAACGACTTTGTTCCCCTTACATTGGAAAATACAACAGGAATAATGCATAAAGGCGGTTCTATACTTTACAGTTCCAACAAGGATAACCTTTTCGATTATGCCGTTACCGAAAACGGTGTTACGGTAAGAAAAGATGTTTCAGATGTTGCTGTAGAAAATTTAAAAAAAGAAGGTATTGACTGCCTTGCCATATTGGGCGGTGACGGTACACTTACAAGCGCAAGAGATTTTGCCAGAAAAGGTGTAAACGTAATAGGCGTTCCCAAAACAATAGATAATGACCTTCAGGCTACAGATGTAACTTTCGGCTTTAATACAGCCGTAAATATCGTTACAGAAGCACTCGGCAGACTTCATACTACAGCCGAAAGCCACCAAAGAGTAATTATAGTTGAGGTCATGGGCAGAAATGCAGGTTGGATTGCACTTCACGGCGGCATTGCCGGTTCCGCCGATGTTATACTTATTCCGGAAATACCATATACCCTTGACAACATAGTACAGAAAATACATGAAAGAGCTTCACGCGGGAAAATGTTCACTATAATCGTTGTTTCCGAAGGTGCTGTGGAGCTTGGCGGAACAATTACAGTAAATAAAGTTGTTAAAGACAGTCCCGATCC
>CAKQPE010000137.1 GCA_934256695.1 uncultured Eubacteriales bacterium | reverse complement strand
AGGGAACTTTTTCGATAAAAAAGTTCCTGCAAATCCCACTTTTCCATTGGGAAAAAATTAAATTTAATCCGTTTTATTAAAACTTTGATTAAAGGTTTTACCCCGCATCTGTCACTCACGTGACATCTCCCCCACCGATGGAAAGACTTATCTATAATGCAGCAAAGCAATGGTTCTACAACTTCTTTATTTCTTCCTCTGTAAGCTTTCTGCACTGTCCTTTTTCAAGGCTTTCGTCCAGCTTTATATTTCCCATTGAAAGCCTTTTAAGATAAATAACTTCTTTTCCCACAGATTTAAACATACGCTTTATCTGGTGGAACTTTCCCTCACGTATGGTAATAAGGCTTTCCGATATGTCTCCGCTTTTTAATATCTCCAAATCGGCAGGCAAAGTTAAATCCTTCTCGCCTATGTCCACACCGGCTTTGAACTTTTCCTTATCCTCCTCGGTTACTTTCCCGTTTGTTCGTACAAAATAAGTTTTGTCAACGTGCTTTTTAGGCGAAAGCAGCCTGTGTGCCGTTTCTCCGTCATTTGTTATTATAAGCAGTCCTTCCGTATCCTTGTCCAGTCTGCCTACGGGGAAAATATCCTTTGCATGGGGCTTTGGCACAAGGTCAATAACCGTTTTATCATTCTTGTCCTCTGTAGCCGAAACAACACCCGCCGGCTTATGTAGCATATAGTATTCAAACTTTGAATAACCCACATTTTCGCCTTTAAATGTTATCTCGTCATTTTCTGGATCTATTTTTGTTTCGCCCTTTAATATTTTCTCGCCGTTTACTGTTACTGCACCTTTCTTTAACAGTACCTTGCTTTCGCTTCTGGTGCAAAGACCACATTCCGAAAGGAATTTATCCAAACGCATTGTTTTCATTTTGTCTCCTGTTTAAAAAACACTGTCCATTACATCAAAGGCTTCCTTTGCCTTTTTCTCAAAATCAATATCCGTATCGTCAGGCTCAAGGGTTACGGATATATCATATCCTTCTGTTTTAAGGACTTTGCTTATTGCCTCAAGCTCTTTTTTATCACTGTATCCCACAAAAGGCCTTTTCATTTCATCATCACAGCCGCTTATATGCACATCAAGGCAGTTTGGAAGAAAAGTATATGCCCTTGTTGGCAGCTCACCGTTAAGCTTCATATGGTAAAAGTCAGCAACCATTTTTACATTAGGCATATCAACCTTTTTCATAAGTCTGTATGCCTCGTGAAGAAAATGAACAAAATCACAGCAGTATCTGCTTAAACCTTCCGCAAGGACGTTAAAACCGTATTTTTCCGCTTCCTGTGCCGTTATTTTTATAAACTCCGCTCCCTGTTCAAAAGCCTTGTCCATATCATAATCTTCGGGAAGTTTTCTTGCAAAAGGCGCACCTATACCTATATTTTTTATTCCGAGAGCCTGTCCCCTCAGGCACATAAGCTTGGCATAATCTCTTGCTTTTTCAGGCGAAAATCCGTCTCCCACAATAGGGGTTTCGCCGTTGCAGTATGCATTGTATCCCGAAACGGTTATATTGTTTTCGTTTATTGTTTTTAAAAGCAGATTAAACTCGTCATCTGTCATTTTGGCTATTTCAACACCCGGCAGAACAACATAGTCAAAGCCTGCCTCAACTGCCTTTTTTATATTTTTTGAAAACACACATATTCCTTTAAGCACTTAAACCAGCCTCCTCGGTATTATCGGCATTTTCATTCAACTCATAAAAAGTATATTCCTCCTGTATATTTTCAATAGGAATATCTTTATTAAGAAGAAGTGACGTTGTCTCGTAATGAATGTCGTTTACTCTGTTTAAATCCTTTGCCCTGTACTTTGCCGTCCTGTCGGGATCGGTAAGGACATCGTAAACACTTCTTACCACAAAATCGTTTACATTGTTTCCGTTTCTGAACTGAGTCCATATAGGTATAAACGAAACCTTTGTTATTTGGGCTTTTTGGTCATCAACTTTTTTTACGGCAATATTAAGTATTATGCTTGCGTTTCTCGGTACAGTTGTCTGGGAAGATATAAAATTCCCCATTGAATACATAACGTATCCCTGTCTTTTAGTTCCATCTGAATCGGTTATTGTCCGCATTTCCATAGGCTGAAGAACATGAGGGTGGCTTGCAACTATTATGTCCGCACCTTCTGCAAACATTAAATCCGCCCACTTTTCCTGTTCTTCGTTCTGATGGGTTTCATATTCGTTGCCCCAATGAGGCATAACAACTATAAAATCGGGATTAAGTTTTTTCGCCTTTGCAATATCCGTCTTTATATTTTCTTCCGTAAGCATATTTACGTTGTAATCATTGCGGTATTTCATACCGTTTGTACCGTATGTATAGGAAAGAAACACAAATTTAATTCCGTTTATGTCAGTAATCTCAATCTTATCCTTTTCCTCCTGTGAACGGTTTGTTCCCGTATGCTTTATGCCTATTGAGTCAAGGAAATCAAGAGTACGCATAAGTGCGTCTGTACCCTGGTCGGCACAGTGGTTGTTGGCTGTGGTAAAAAAGTCAAAGCCTGCGCTTTTTGCCGCCTGTGCAAAGCTATCGGGAGTATTAAAGCACGGATAATCCTGTGCCCCTATTTCGTCTCCGCCCAAAACGGTTTCCAGATTTCCCACCGTATAATCGGCAGAAGAAAAATATTTCTTTACAGCCTGAAAGTTATGGTCAAACTCATAAGCTCCCGTTGAAGGGTCATAGCTTTCCTCATACTGGTAGCTGTGTACCATCAAATCTCCAGTAAAGTCAATAAGTGCCGTTTTTATTACCGGCTCGTGTATTTCTTCAGCTTCTTCTGCTGTTTCTTCTGTTTTTTCAATTACAGAAACAGAACCCGAAACAGTTTCCGAAGGATTGTCGGCATTGTTTGAAGAACAGCCCGAAAAAGCAAATATTACTATAAGTAAAACAAAAATCAAATTAAAGAGTTCTGTACTTTGCCTTCTGTGTCTCATATAAATTATTTCCTTCCGTATCAATAACAACTATTGCCGGAAAATCCTCAACATAGAGTTTTCTTACGGCTTCTGCACCCAAATCCTCATATGCTATAACCTCTGCCGATTTAATATGGCTTGATATAAGAGCCGCCGCACCGCCTGTAGCGGCAAAATAAACGGCTTTATTTTTCTTCATGGAATTAATAACATCACTGTTTCTTGCACCTTTTCCTATCATGCCCGTTTCGCCCCTGTCCATAAGATAAGGTGCGTAGGAATCCATACGGTAGCTTGTTGTAGGGCCTGCCGGACCTATAGGCTGACCCGGCTTTGCAGGTGCGGGGCCTGCATAATATATAACGGCATTTTCCATATCAAAAGGAAACTTTCCCGTTTTTTCGTAGTCCTCTATCATTCTTTTGTGTGCCGCATCTCTTGCTGTATAGATTGTGCCTGTTATTTTTACAATATCACCTGATTTAAGCTTTGAAGCCTCCTCTTTTGTAAGAGGTGCAGTTACTTTAATTTCCATTGTTATTCCTCCAAATCAATCCAAACAAAAAACATTATTAAAGCTCGCATACTGCGTGTCTTGTAACGTGACAGCTTATATTTACCGCTATAGGCATACAGGCAATATGTGTTGCAAAAGTTTCTATATTAAGTGCAAGGGCTGTTGTTCTTCCGCCTAATCCCTGAGGGCCTATGCCTGTACGGTTAATTTTGTCAAGAAGTTCAATTTCCATTTCTTTTATATGCGGAAGCTCGGAATGACTTCCCGCAGGGCGGAGAAGTGCTTTTTTAGCAAGAAGTGCTGCTGTCTCAAAGTTTCCGCCGCAGCCTACACCTATTATCATAGGCGGACAAGGGTTAGGGCCTGCCGCTTCAACTGCGTCTATAATAGCCTTCTTTGCTCCTTCTATTCCGTCGGCAGGCTTCATCATAAATATTTTGCTCATGTTTTCACTGCCGGCTCCCTTCGGTGCTATTTCTATTTTAAAACCGTCGCCTTCCACTATTGAATAATGTATTATTGCAGGAGTATTATCGTTTGTATTTACTCTTATGAAAGGGTCTTTTACAACGGATTTTCTCAAATATCCCTCTGTATAACCTTGGCGTACACCCTCGTTTATTGCTCCCTCAAGAGAGCCGCCCGTTATATGTACGTCCTGTCCCATTGTTACGAATACAACGGCAAGTCCCGTATCCTGACAGATAGGAACACAGTCTGTCTTTGCTATATCGGCATTTTTTATAAGCTGTGAAAGCATTTCTCTGCCTACAGGAGAAGGTTCTGTTTTTTCAGCCTCTTTAAGTGCCGAGTATACATCGTCATTTAAATTACAGTTTGCAGATATACACATATTTTTTACAGCTTCCGTTATTTTTTCCGTACTTATTTCACGCATATTTAACCTCCGTACTTATAAACTCTAAGTATAGTATATATATCTTGATTATATCACCCACAGACATACATTGGCAATGTTAAGGCATTAGGATTAAAACCGTGGTGATTAAAATAGAAATTTAGCAGTCAGTGGACAGTGGGCAGTGGACAGAAACCCCTCAGTCACTGCGTGACAGCTCCCCTTTCATGGGAGCCTAAAAACCGCCGTTTTAAAGCCGTCCCTGAAAGGGAAGGTGGCATTGCAAAGCAATGACGGAAGGGTTTTAAAGCCTTCTACCTTGTGGAGAAGGTGCTGAGCAAAGCGAAGCGGATGAGGGGTAAATTCTTTAATCAAAGTTTTAATAAAACGGATTAAATTTAATTTTTTCCAGATGGAAAGTGAGATTTGCAGGAACTTTTTTATCGAAAAAGTTCCCTGCACCTTCAAAAATCTCTTTAAGACCGCACATTCCATGTGCC
>CAKQPE010000136.1 GCA_934256695.1 uncultured Eubacteriales bacterium | reverse complement strand
AGTTCCTGCAAATCCCACTTTTCCATTTGGAAAAAATTAAATTTAATCCGTTTTGTCAAAACTTTGATTAAAGGATTTGTCCCTCATTCAACTCGCTACGCTTACCACCTTCTCCCCAGAGAGAAGGCTTTAAAACCCTTTTTAAGAAAAACTATTAAGAATTTCTATAACATTTAAAATTAAAATTCTAAGCATTAAAAAAGGAATTATATTGAAGTATTTCAGTATAATTCCTTTTTGTAAAAAGTTCATGGGTGTGGGCAAAGCCCACATTTTTTCATTTTCCTTCCCAGTAGAAGTATTCAAGTTCCGTCTGGTCTGTTACATAAAAAAGCTGCATTATATGCATTTTTGTGCCTGTCTTTTCCACAAGAAATTTATACATATCGTCTGCATGTTCTTTTGCATACTCAATACCATCAGTATCCTTGTTGCAGTAGAAAACAGCCAGTGTGCTTTTTAAATTTTCCACATTCTTTATTTCTTTGTCCGAACAGCTTTTTATTACCTTCACCGTTTCAGATGTGCTTAAAAATTCCGAACCTATAATAAGCGGATTTATATCAAAAGCCCCTCTCTTTGCTATTGTATTCATAAGCACAAGTACAAATTTTGCACAATCCAACATATTTTCAAAATACAAAACATCACCCAAAACATATTTTTTAGAACCGTCCGGCTCCCAATCCACAGGGAAAAACGGTGCTGTTATGGCAATATCTTCCGCCTTTTTCAGTTCTTCTTTAAACTTATTTATATCTGACGAAACAACAAAAACATACTTTTCGCCAAACTCATCATATTCCGGATCAAAATTTCCGTCTGCAATCATTTCCGTAAGAAACTCTTTTGCTTCAGGCACCGTATCGGTAAAAAATTTAAATTCTGTCTTATCAATACTGTTTTGGCTTGATATAAAAGGTATTGAATCAATATCTATGTATTCCTTTAACTTATTCAGTTCTCCTGTAAAATAAAAATCCATTTGAAATTTCTCCTTTATTTTTTATCTGTTGTATCTTTTAACAACCATTTCCGCCGCACTTATTCCGTCTACCGCAGCCGAAACAATTCCGCCTGCATACCCTGCCCCTTCACCGCAAGGATAAAGTCCTTCTGCCGAAACACTGAAAAAATTATCTGCATTTCTTTCTATTCTTACAGGTGATGAGCTTCTGCTTTCCGGTGCGGTAAGCAATGCATCTGGCGAATCAAAGCCTTTTATTTTCCGTCCCATAGCAACAATGCCTTCCCTCATTGCATCAGTCATATATTCCGGAAAAAGTCTATCCAAATCGCATAAAGTTATGTCTGGCTTATATGTGGTTTTTATATGCTCAAATTGTGGCTCACTGTTTTTATTAAGGAAATCCCCTACCGACTGTGCCGGAACTTTGTATCTGCCTCCAGCCATTTCAAATGCCTTTTTCTCAAGCTCTCTTTGCATATACATTCCGCCCAATGGGTGGTCTGTTCCGAAATCCTCTGGGAAAATCTGCACAAGCAAGGCACTGTTTGCATTTTCCCCGCCACGGTCATAATAGCTCATTCCGTTTACGGCAGACATATTTTCTTCGCTTGCTGCCGGAACAACATATCCTCCGGGACACATACAGAATGTATAAACGCCTCTCTTATTTGATGCCGTATAAGTAAGTTTATATTCTGCCGGACCGAAATACTCTGCCTTTTTCTCGTCACCGTACTGAGATTTATTAATCATGCTTTGTTTATGTTCGATTCTTGCACCCATGGCAAAAGGCTTTTGAAGCATTTTTATATCTTTTTTGTAAAGCATTTCAAAGGTATCTCTTGCACTGTGACCTACGGAAAGAATAACGTCATCGCAAGGAATTTCTTTATCATTATTTACAACAACAGAAATTACATTGCCGTTTTGTGTCTTTATATCGGTAATACAGCTTTCAAAATGAATTTCTCCGCCAAGGGATATTATTCTTTCACGTATGTTTTTTACAACACCAACCAAACGGTCAGTGCCTATATGCGGATTATGTGCATATAAAATTTCTTCCGGTGCTCCGTTAAGGACAAATTCCTCCATAACCTTTCTTGACCTTGGATTTTTAATACGTGTATTAAGTTTTCCGTCGGAGAAAGTGCCTGCTCCGCCTTCACCGAACTGGACATTGCTGTTTTGGTTAAGTATGCCTTCTGTACGGAGTTTTTCTATATCCTTCAGTCTGTTGTCTGCGTCACGGCCTCTTTCAAAAACTATTGGTTTAAATCCTGTTTGTGCAAGTATCAGTGCCGCAAACATTCCTGCCGGACCGAAACCCACAACTATAGGTCTGGTATTTGGTTTTATATCCGCTTTCGGATATTCGTATTTTATATATTCTGCCATTGTGACATCGGGGTTTTTATTTGTTTTCAATATTTTCGATTCATTTTTTACCTTCAAATCCAATGTATAGATATAGAATATATTATCTTTTTTTCTTACATCCAGAGATTCTCGGAAAATGCTGTAGCTTTCGACATTTTCCTTTTGTATTCTTATTTTTTTACAGGCTTTATCCAAAAGCGAGTTTTTATCCTCGCCGTATTTCAATTTTACATTCTTTATTCTAATCATATTTCCACCATTCTTTAAGGTATTAAAACCGTGGGGTTTCACCCCACACCCTGACAATAAGGAACCGCAAAGATAAATGCGACAGGCGAAGCCTGATTTGCGAAGCAAATTTCCTGACCATTTGAAAAAAATTGAGTAAAACTTTCATCAAAACGCAATTTCATTGCGTTTTTCGGAAAAATAATACAGGTATGTTTTAAAATCTTCTTTATATTTTTTCTAAAATCCAGTGACAATGTCACTGGATTTGTCAAAAGTTTTGATTGAACTTTTTCAAAAGTTCATGGGCATTGGGGCAAAGCCCCAAGGTCTTATTATAGTATACCAGAACAGCGGTGATTTTCATACTTTTTCTTTTTCAATGTCTCCGAGCGTTTCAAAAGCCTTTTTCATATCACTGTTTATAAGCTGTGTTTTAAGGTCGTACACCCTTCTGTAATACTCGGTGTTTTCTTTCTTCGGCTTGTAAACATCTTTTATAACAAGATTTTTTTCAAATACAGCTTTTAAATCATCAATATCCCCAACAGCATATGCCGCTGCTGCCGCATCAGTCATTACAGCTCCCTGTGCCGTTTTTAGTGTAACTACGTCACAGTTAAGCATATCTGCCTTAATCTGATTCCAAAGTGACGAACGGCTTCCGCCCTCCGTAACTGTTATTACATCAAGGTCAACACCTGCTTTTCTGTATATATCAGTTACACCTATATAATCATAGCCTATTGCCTCCAGAACAGATCTCCACATTACCGCCTGATCGGTATCCATTGTCATATTCAAGAATCCACCCTTTGCATTGGCAATATCTCCGAACCCACCTGTAAGGTATGGCAAAAAAAGCACTCCTTTTGAACCTACGGGAACATTTTTCGCTCTTTCATTTAAAATATCAAAATATTCTCCCTGACCGATTTTGTCGCATACATTATCCCTAAACCACCTTAAAGCCAAACCACCTGTTCTTATAAATCCCCAATAAAAATATGTGTTTTCCATTGTACCGCTGTTAAAAACAAGATTAGTCTCCGGTCGGCTAAGTTCAGGTTTTATTCCGTCTACAGCTATACAGAACATTGCACAGGTTCCTGCTACATCAGCTGCTTTGTTAGGCTCTGTCACACCACAGCCAATCATGCTCTGCATTGTATCTCCGGTTCCGGCACATACAGGTATTCCTTCCGGAAGTCCCGTTTTTTCCGAAAACTCTTTTGTCACCTTTCCTATTATATCCCACGGCTTAACAATCCTCGGAAGGTATTTTTTATCAAGGGACAGTATATCCAGCTGTTTCTGGCTCCATTCTTTTTTTATTATGTCATATCCCAATCCCCAGCCGGATAAAGCACCCCAATCTATGAATGCATCTTCTGCCTTTAGGCCTGCAATATGGGAAAGTATATAAGGTGCGTTATGGAGAAATTTCTTTCCTTTGGTTTTAAATTCTTCCGAATTTTTAAGAAACCATCTGGCAAAAAGTGCCGGAAACATACAGTTTGGCTGTGGGTTTCCTGTTTCCTTAGCCCAAATATCAAGATTAAGTGCCGAAATTTCTTCCGCATCGGACTGTGTTCTGGAATCAAGATAATTTATGTACGGTGTTATGGCATTGCAGTTTTCATCTACACCTACAATACCAAGTATTACTCCGTCACCGAAAACAGAACGGATATTGTTTACATCAAGGTTCTTTTCTTTCATTATTTTTATACAATCGGAAATACTTTTCTCTGCCGCATGAAGATAGTTGTCTGCGTCCATATCAACCCAGCCGGCATGAGGGTACTTAAGCTCAGTAGGTGAACTGCTTTCTGCCACACACTCCATATTAAGATTATAAACTGCCGCCTTTACGCTCTGTGTTCCTGCATCAAAACCAAGATAATATTTTTCCATTTCCAATTCTTCTCCTTTTTATCAGGACAGGAGGTATTTTTGAACAAAAAACAAAGCCCCGCAAATAAATACGGGGCTTTTTAAGCACATCAAAAAATACCTTTTATCTTCTCACATCCGGACTGTACCGTCGGTTTTGGAATTGCACCAAATCATGCCTTTAAGCTCGTGGACTTTTACCACCGGTAGGGAATTTCACCCTGCCCCGAAGATTATATTTTATTCATATGCCGATAGTATCACAAAATCGGTTAATTTTCAATGATTTTAAATCTATAAATATAAATTTATCGGACTGAAATCATAACCCCTCAGTCACTGCGTGACAGCTCCCCTTTCATGGGAGCCTTCC
>CAKQPE010000135.1 GCA_934256695.1 uncultured Eubacteriales bacterium | reverse complement strand
CATTCCATGTGCCTCCGGAAATAGGCTACTGCAATGTTTACGGCAACAGGTACAGGATTTACGGTTTAAAATCAATGCAAAATTTTATTCGACAAAGATTTAGAAAATCAAAATCTTAATAACATAACTTAAAACGGTCTGTGATTGCCCCATTTTCTTCGAGGTACATACTTTACGGTTCGTTGCTTGCAGAGATTGAGACATAGTCTCAAGGTATTCTATAAATCTATTTAAACCCCAAATACCATGACGAAGGTCATGGTATTTTAATGAAAGTTTTACTCGATTTTTTTCAAAAAATCGTGGGGTATTGGGGCAAAGCCCCAAGGTCTTTACTTATATAAATTTATATTTACATCAGAAAACCTCAATGACAAAAAAATCATTGAGGTTTTTCGGTTGGAGTGAATTATTAAGGTATTAAACCAGACTCTTTTTGTAGTTTTCGCCCCATGTCCACATGGCGTCAAGTATGGGCTTTAGGCTGTAGCCTAAGTCTGTCAATGTATACTCCACACGGGGAGGAACCTCCGCATAAACTTTTCTGGTGAGCAGTCCGCTTTCTTCCATTTGTCTTAACTGTGATGTAAGAACTTTTTGAGTTACATGACCGATTGATTTTTTTAATTCGCCGAAACGCATTGTTCCGTTCATTAAATCACGAAGTATAAGCACCTTCCATTTATCGCTTATAAGTGTAAGGGTTGTTTCTACAGGGCATGGCGGCAGGGAATTTATATCAACTTTCATTTGAAAAACCTCCTAAATTCACAATAGTATCTTTTTGGTAACTACAGCACATAATAGTACTTACTTTACAGTTTGGATATACAGCTTTATTATATAAGCATAGAAAACAAAAGGCAATATAAAAATATATAATTATTTAACGGAGGTATTAAAAATGGAAAAAGTAGTTAAATTTCTCAAAGAAAATCCTGTACAGTATTTGGCAACAGTAGGCAGAGACGGAAGGGCAAAATGCAGACCGTTTATGTTTGCAGATGAAATGGACGGAAAGCTCTGGTTCTGCACAAACAATCAGAAAGATGTTTACAAAGATATGCAGGAAAACCCTGAAATAGAAATTTCCGTTTCAAGTCCTACATATGCGTGGATAAGACTTAACGGAAAAGCAGTATTTGAAAACAACATGAAAGCAAAAGAAATGTGCATTAAAAACCCTATAGTAAAAAGCCAGTACGAAACTGCCACAAATCCTATATTTGAGGTATTTTATCTTGAAAATCCACATGGTGTAATTGCTGATTTTTCGGGAAATCCGCCATATGAGTTTTGAATAAATAAAGACCTTGTGGCAAAGCCCCAAGGCCTCAGACTGTAGACAAAGTTATTTTGTAAAGCGGAAGGGTTCGGGAAACGAGTGAGTTTCCAGAATGGAATTCTTCTCAGAGATTGAGACATAGTCTCAAGGTATTCTATAAATCTATATTTAAACCCAAAATACCATGACGAAAGTCATGGTATTTTAATGAAAGTTTTACTCAATTTTTTTCAAAAAATTGCAGGTGTGGACAGAGTCCGCGGTCTTTATTTATTTGCCATTTTTTCTTTGTATTTTTCAAGTGCAACGGCAAGCTGGTCAGGACATGATGATTCACGCATACCGCATCTTAAACCTCTTAATCTTTTTATTACCTCGTCAATATCCATTCCTTCGACAAGATTTTCGATACCCAAATGGTTTCCCGGACAGCCGCCGAAAAATTTAACACCTGTTACCTTTCCGTCCTTTACATCAAAATTAATTTGTCCCGCACATATTCCCTGTGGTTTAAATGAATAAGCCATTATTTAGTCCTCCTTCAAGTATTCTTCTGATATTAGTCTGTATTCTTCTATGGTTTCTTCAATATCCTTTTTTTCAAAATCGGAAACAGGGCGTTTTACTTTAGCCGGAACACCTACAGCCAACATTCCTTCTTCTATAACGGCATTCTGGGTAACAAGGGCACCTGCGGCAACCATTGCCCCGTTTTTAACCACTGCACCGTTAAGAACCGTTGCACCCATGCCTATAAGAGCTTTATCACCTATAGTACAGGCATGGAGTAATGCTCTGTGGCCGATAGTGGTTTCTTTGCCGATATACACGTCTGCTCCGTCATATGTGTCTGTATGAATACAGGTTAAGTCCTGAATGTTTGTACCATCGCCTATGGTTATTTTTCCGCTTTCGGCACGGATTACACAGTTTGGCATAACAACACAGTTTTCGCCAAAAACGACATTTCCGTAAATTGAGCAGTTTTCAAATATTTTACAGCTTTTTGGTATTACAGGCTTTTTGCCATTATATTCACGTATAGTATATATTTCAGCCACTTGAAGTCTCCTTATTGATAAATAAAACCATAAAAAATTATCTGTCTATATTTATACCACATATTTAAATATGCTACAATAATTTATTGACAACAAAAACAAATAAACATAAAATTAAAGACCAAAGATATTAAAACATTGGGGTTACAGAAAAGAAATATTGATTAATTTTTAATATGAAACAAAAAAATAAATATATTACCACCTCATCCGTCACTTGCGTGACACCTTAAAACATAATTTTTCCGAAAATGCAACGAAATTGCATTTTGATAAATTTTAGGTCAACCCTTTTTAAATGGGATTAGGTGTGGACAGAGTCAACAGTTTTTGCATTTGGTTTTTAAAATCAGGAGATGAAAAAATGAAAAATAAAATAAAAAAGGCTGTTTTGCTTTTTATTTCGGCAGTAATGATGTTTTCGTTTGCCGGCTGCCGTAAAACAGAAGAAAAAAATAAGGATACGGTGCTTACGTCTTTTTATCCCATTTATCTGATTTCAAGCAGAATAACGGAAGGTACGGACATAAAAATAAAAAATATGGCACGTCCGCAGACAGGCTGTTTACATGATTATCAGCTTACGTCACTGGATATGCGGCTTTTAAGCAGTGCGGAAGTACTTATTATAAACGGTGCCGGAATGGAACACAGTTTTATAGAAAAGGCTGTCAGTGATACACATATTTCCGTTATAGATTCATCTGAAGGAATATTTGACGAAAACGGGGAAAATAAGTTCCATTTGAATGAAGAACATGAGGAACATGACCATGAAACGGAACACGACCATGAAGAAGAACACGACCACGGAACAAACAGCCATTTATGGATGAGTGTAAGCATGGCTGAAATTCAGGCGGAAAATATATTAAAAGGTTTAGTTGAATATTATCCGGAAGATGAAAAAATACTTACAGAAAATACAGAAAATTTCATAAATGAACTTGAAAAACTGAAAGCAGAAGAAGATATTAATTCAGAGGAAGAATTTAATGTAATTTCTTTTAATGAAGCATTTCATTATCTTATTGAAGAAAACGGCGGAAATATTACTGACGAAATAGAAATTGACGAAAACCAGACGCCTACGGCAAAAGACATGGTTAATATGACGGAAAATGCAAGAAACAAGAATGTTAAAGCAATATTTACGGCAGACGACAGCGGAAAAATATTTGCGGAAACAATAGGACGTGAAATTAATGTGCCGGTATATGTACTTGACCCAATGACATATACGGTTTCTTCCGATGATTATTTATCGGCTATGGAAAAAAATATTGAAATAATAAGTGAGGCGAAAAGTAAATGAAAAGTCACAACAACTGCGGTCTTTGCTGTATAGACATTAAAGACCTTTGCGTAACAAACCACGGAGACAAAATAATAGACAATATAAACATTACTCTCCACTGCGGTGAGCTGACTGCTATAATAGGCAGAAACGGTGCGGGAAAGACTACTCTTTTACAGTCCATAATAAACGAAAGACCATATACGGGAAGCATAACTTTCAAAAGCCATATGAATACGGAAATAAAAAAGCCAAAGATAGGATATGTCCCTCAACAGCTTATTTTTGACAAAAGTACACCTGTAAGTGTTGCTGACTTTATGCTTTCAACTGTGGCTAAAAGACCTATATGGCTTGGAGGAGAAAAAAGCCGTATTAAAGATATAGAAAAAAGACTGGAAAGTTTGAAAATAGGTTATCTTTTAAACAGACCTTTGGGCAGTCTTTCCGGCGGAGAAATACAGAGAGTGCTTCTTCTTACAGCTCTTGAGCCTATGCCGGATTTGCTCATACTGGACGAGCCTGTTTCGGGTGTTGACCAGTCGGGACTTGATTTGTTTTACAAGAAAATAACGTCCATAAGAGATGAGTACCATATAGCCATACTTCTTGTTTCACATGACCTTAATCTTATTAAACAATATGCCGACAGGGCAGTGCTTATAGACAAAACGGTTGTGGAGGACGGCAGTGTTGATGATGTATTTGAAACGGAAGCTTTCAATAAGGCATTTGGATATAATTAACGGGAGTGGGAAAAAATGGATTTTATATACAATATGATGAACTTACTGCCTTTTGAATTTATACATTATGATTTTATGAAAAACGCACTTATTGCGATAATTATAATAACGCCGCTTTTTGCGATGTTAGGTACAATGGCGGTAAACAACAAAATGGCTTTCTTTTCGGACGCATTGGGACACAGTGCCTTTACGGGAATAGCAATGGGAATACTTCTGGGACTTAAAAACCCTGTATTAAGCATGGTTGCCTTCGGAATATTTCTGGGGCTTGTAATAAGCAGGGTAAAATCATTTAAGACGGCTTCAACAGACACAATAATAAGCGTTTTTTCATCTATGTCCGTTGCTTTGGGAATAGTTATACTTTCCAAAAACGGAGGATTTTCAAAGTATTCATCTTACTTAATAGGTGACATACTGATTGTTACGCCGAGAGAGGCATTTTACATGCTTATAGTGCTTATAGTATGCTATATAATATGGAATTACATTTACAACAAGCTGCTTTTGATAAGCATAAATTCTTCTTTGGCATCAAGCAGAGGAATAAACTGTGCGTTA
>CAKQPE010000134.1 GCA_934256695.1 uncultured Eubacteriales bacterium | reverse complement strand
TTGTTGAGCCTACGTCCGATATAATACAATCTTTCTTTATATAAGGAAGAAGTTCTTCAGCATAGTGGCATATATGGTTTACAGGAGTACAGATAAAAACAACGTCGCAGTCATTGAATATTTCATTTACTTCTGTGGAATACATATCAATTACGCCTTCGTCATATGCGATTTTTAATACATCTTCGTTTCGGTTCATGGCGGCTACGGTTTTTGTTCCCACACGGTTTTTAAATGCTTTTGCCAGAGAACCGCCTATAAGTCCAAGACCTATTATACCTATTTTTTCAAACAATTTATTCAGTCCTTCCCAAACCGCAGTTTAATTTATTGCACTTTAAAGTGATAAATTAAATTCTATCACCGGTTAAATAAAGTGTCAATCTTAAATATCGGTTCAATGTCTTTTATTTTACACTTTTGAACAGTTGTTTTTCAAGTACAGATATAAAGTTTGACTTGTTATTTCGGCTTATAAATGCTGTTTTTTCACAGTTACAGAAAAATACTTCCCATACAGAATTTGTTTTTTCTATTTTATAAATATTATCCGTATTTATTATATAAGATCTGTGGCAGCGTACAAAAGAACTGTCATTTATGAGCATTTCGATTTCTTTAAGTGTGAATGGAATGGTAAAGGCTCCATCAACAGTGTAAACAATGCTTTCATGGCCGAAGGCTTCAAAAAACAATATGGCTTTAGCTTTTAATTTAAGATACATACTGGTATTGTTAAAAACTATGTAATTATCGTGGTTTACTACACTCATATAAAAAGCCATATCATGGCATATTATGTTTTTAAGTATCTTAAAAGAACTTTCGCATAAAGGCAGATTTATCTTATAACAGAATATAATATCTTTAAGAAATTCTATTTCTGCATGAGAAGTTATGTATGCAATAGGAGTATATTTATAAATAATCTCTGATTTTATTTCTTTTATAAAATTTATATTTTCAACACTTTCATCAGCAGCTACTATAAACATATTTATCAAATAAACCTTACTTATTTCATCTGCCTGAGTTCTGTTTTTTGCAATCAGCAATATTGTTTCTTTTTCGTTTGTTAAAATTTTTATTGATTCCTTTAATTTTATACTATTGCTCAAAAGAAGTATTGTATACATATAATTCCTCCAATAAAAGCAAAAAGATTTACTAAAATGTAACAAATAATGAGATACTTGAAAATAATATCATATTTTGAGACTAAAATAAACATAAAAATTATATTACATGGAATATTTTAAGTTTGACAGACATATTTTATTAAAAAAGGAGGGGTAATCCTTGTCATTAAAGGAAGAAATAGTGTTTTGCGGAGGCGGGCGGATAAGAGATGTACTGAGCAAAACAGATGAAAAAAATTTTAATAATTTTGAAGAAATCAGATTCAGAAACGGTCAGCCGTCATTAATAAAAATGTGTGGAGATGAATATTTTCTTCAGTCAGATGGCTCACTTTCTCTTTCGGAAAGAAAAAGTTTTTCGGCTTCAGGAAAAGATATAGATGATTTTGTAAGAATTTTAAGCGGATATTCATTATATGCCTTTGAAGAAGAAATAAAAAACGGATTTATAACAATAGAAGGCGGCCACAGAATAGGGCTCTGTGGCAGAACAGTTGTAAACGACGGAAAAATAACGGCTGTAGATAATTTTTACGGTATAAACATAAGGATTTGCCGCCAGATAAAAGGCTGTGGAAAAGATATTGTAAAGTATCTGTATAACGGAAAAGACATACTAAACACTGCTGTAATTTCTCCTCCGGGAGTGGGAAAGACAACCCTTTTAAGAGATATTATAAGGATTATAAGTAATGAAGGAAAGAATGTATCCGTTGTTGACGAAAGAGGAGAAATAGCCGGACTATGGAACAGAACGGTTTGCAATGATGTGGGAACGCATACAGATGTTTTGGACGGCTGTCCCAAAAAAGAAGGAATGATTATGCTTTTAAGAAGTATGTCCCCTGAGATAATTGCGGTGGACGAGCTTGGCAATGACAGTGACATACGTTCGGCAGAAACTATTTTATATGCCGGAGTAAAACTTATTTGCACAATACACGGGTATGATATGAATGATGCATTAAAAAGAACGGGGCTTGCGGAAAGCAGATGTATGAATATGTTTAAAAGATTTATTGAATTAAAAAAATACGGCAAAAAAATAGAAGCTGTTATAAAGGACTTAGAAGGAAATACTGTTGCAAAAGAGGTGCTGAGATGATTATTAAGGCTATAGGAATAACGGCAGTAATAATTTCAAGCTGGTTTGCAGGAGCCGTTTTGTCATTTAAAAGCAAATTTCGTCTTGATGATTTAGAAGAATTAAAAAAAGCTATAAACATTTTTATTAATGATACGGTAAATACATCTTTACCGTTAAGTATTGTTTTTGAGGATATATCAAAAAGGGTAAATGGCCCTGTGGCAATGATATTTAATACGGCATTTGAAATTTCAAAAACAAAATCGGAATCTTGTGCTGAGGATATATTGCGAAAAGCAGTTGAGAAGAATATGAAAAATCTTGTTTTTGAATCTGATGATATGGAATGTATTTATTCTTTTGCAAAAAATCTTGACTGTGCATATAAAATAAACCAGAAAAAAGGTGCTGAGATTATTTTGGAAAATATACAGCACATTAAAAATAACGCTGTTGAAAAATCAAAAAAAGAAGTACGTCTTTATAATTCATGCGGAATATTAGGAGGAATACTGATATGTATATTACTTATTTAATCTACGGAGGGATTTAAGTGGAGATAAGCATAGTTTTTAGAATAGCCGCAGTCGGAATACTTATTGCGGTACTTAATCAGGTACTTATACGTGCAGGGAGGGAAGAACAGGCAATGCTTACCACTCTTGCTGGGCTTGTAGTGGTGCTGTTTTGGGTAATACAGTACATAGACAGGCTTTTTTCAACGGTTCAAACCATGTTTAACCTATAAAGACCGTGGACTCTGTCCACACCTGCAATCAATTAACCGCTTTGGCAGTGATGCGGCGGTTAGAGAACCCGAAGAAACAGGGCGACGAAGTCGTTTTTGCGTAGCAAAAATTCTGACCATGAAAAGGCTTGACTTAAACTTTTTCAAAAGTCGGTCAGGGTTTGTGGTGAAACCTCAAGGTTTTAAAAAAGAGGTGGGTTTTGTTGGAGATAATAAATATAGTTTTGTTCGGCATAGGTACTGTTATTCTTTCGGCTGTTTTAAAAAAAGACAGTCCTCAGTTTGCACTCATTGTTTCAATAAGTGCAGGGGCAATAATACTTATAAAAATAATGGGACATTTATTTTCCGTTATAACTCAGATTTATGATATTGCATCAATAGGAGGTATAGAAAACGGCTATATCTCCGTAATACTTAAAATAACAGGTATAGCATATCTGGCACAGATAGGTTCTGATATATGCAAAGATGCCGGAGAACATGCAGTAGGAACAAAAATAGAAATAGCCGGAAAAGTATTTATAGCAGCTATGAGTATACCTTTTGTAACGGCACTTCTGAAAACGGTGATGGATTTTATATGAAAAATTTTATAAAAACAGCAGTAAAAATATTTATTATATTTATGCTTATGGTACTTTGTCCTCACAGTGTAAAAGCGGAAGATAATACTGAAACAGTCAAAAACTATATGTATTTTGATACATCAAAGGCAGATGAAGCGGCACAAAATACATACGGACTTAGCATAAAAGGAACAGCTGAAAGTCTTATTGACGGAACATTTTCATTTTGGGAGATATTTGATATTGTATTGGGACAATTTTTTTCCGATATATCAAATCAAATTGCATCATGCAAAAAAATAGTCGGTATAGTTTTGATATGTGGAATTTTAAAAAGTATAAGCATTTCTTTCGGTAAAAAGAGTGTCTGCGAGATAGGATTTTTTGTATGCTATATGCTTGTTATTCTGATAATAATAAACTCGTTTAAGTCCGAAACTTATGTTGTAAGGGATAACATAAAAAGATTCGGAGATATGAATACTGCAATGGTTCCTGTTTATGCGGCGATAAGTACCATGACGGGAAGGAGTATTTCCGTTTCGGCATTAGCAGCATCATCAATCGGTTTTTCATCTGTAATATCATTTTTTTTAAATATGGTATTGGTACCTTCCATATCTGTCTGTGCCGGACTTGAAGCAATAAATAATGTTTTTGATGAGGATATGATTTCTTCTCTTTGCGGATTTTTCAAATATATTCTTAGTCTTTGCCTTAAAGCTATAGGGATATGTTTTACGGCTGTTTTGTCTGTTCAAAGGCTATCAACAGGTGCATCTTCCGCTTTTGCAATGAAAACCGCAAAAAATATTACTTCGGCAGTACCTGTTGTAGGAGATATTATTTCTTCCTCGGCACAGACAGTTTATGCTGCCGGATCGGCGGTAGGCAATACGGTTGCGGCAGCAAGTATAATAATAGCACTTGTTGTTGCACTTTCTCCGGTAATAAGGCTTACGGCAGTTTTTTTGATATTTAAAATAACGGCGGCATTAACGGAGCCTGTAGCAGAAAAAAGAATAACTAAAACGCTAAATGCGGCAGCAGAGTATTTTGCACTTTTTATAGGTGTACTTTTTCTTTCAGCCTTTATGTTTATATATTCTTCTGTAATATTGGGAGCAGTGTTTTGAGGAGACAAAATGGAATGATTGAACCTTTAAGAGCATATATAAAAACCATAGCAGTGTTTTTGATATTTATTATGTTTATACAATTTATATCAACCGAAAAAAGTGAAAAATACACAGGCTTTGTATGCCGTATAATTTTTATGCTTATTCTTTGTATACCGCTTTCAAATTTATTTTCATTTAACGAATATGCAAAAGAAGCAATTTATAAAAGCATTGAGGAATATAAAAACACAGATTATACCGAATGTTTTGCCGATGACAAAAGTGTTCTTAAAGATATATTTTCGGACAATATTGAAA
>CAKQPE010000133.1 GCA_934256695.1 uncultured Eubacteriales bacterium | reverse complement strand
GTTATATAATACCACACTGTTAATTTTTTGTCTATAGCAATTTTTAAAAACTTATGAATTTAACTTCCGTAGCTTTCCAAAACTCGGTTTAGGTTATAATCACCTGATACCGAAAACTCGGCTTTAATTTTTTCCTTTTCTTCATCCGAAAAACCATTTATATTTATTGATGTAATTTCTTTTATACCGTTTTTCTCACCGTTTTCCTCATAAAAAACAGTAATGTATCCATCTTTTTCACCTATTATATACTGTTGCATATCATTTTCGTAAATCGTTTTTCGCATAACAACTTCTTTTGGCGAAAAATAAACAATATTCCAATCGGTATAATATTCAATCATATCCTCACGAGTAAGACCAAGCATAAAATACGGCGGTGTATCCTCACGCACTTTTGTAGTACCTTTGTCTGCATAATAATATTCATAAACTATTTTTGTGGAAGGATTAATAGAATTATCCTGTGATGAAACCACCAAATCCTCTGTATCTGTCTTTTCATTCCGGCTTATAATATTACTGTTTTCATGTTCAATATATTTTAGAGCTGTAAAATATCCGCCAAAACCCGATACAGCACACAAAACCATAATAATTATAATCAAATATTGTTTTTTGTCCATAATATCCCTTCTTTCAGTTATATTTTGGACAAAAATAATTTTTTTATTCAAAGACCTTGGGGTTTCACCCCAACCCCCGACCAACTTTCTTGGTCAGGAAATTTCCTTCGGAAATCGGCTTCGCCGCCGCATCTATCTTTGCGGTTCCTTAAAAGTTGGATCAAAACTTTCAGTAAAATACCGTGACAAGTCACGGTATTTTGAAATTAATTAAAAATTTGTCGTTAATAAGCCGTCCCTTAACCTTAAAAATCCCATAACATCAGTCATGGGATTTATTAAAAGCTTTTATTTGATTTTTATTATATAAGCGAAAACTTTTCACATATTCTTACAATTTTTCCTCCGGCAGGAAGCATATATAAATCTTCTTTAAGTATACCTTTTATAAAAATCATAACAAAGAAATATACAGCCATGCTTATAAGCACAGCAACTATTGTTGCCAAAGTATTACTGCTTATTACCATAAATACTCCCTTGTATGCACCAAAACATACCGCACCCATAACAAGAGAAGCAAACAGCGGTTTAAACAATAAATCCATGAGTCTGAGTCTCATCTTTGTTATCCTTTTAAGTGCAAATAAATTCAAAAGCGACGCTACCACATAACAGGCTATTGTTGATATAACAGCACCTTTTACGTTTATTGCCGGTATTATTATAAGCACATAATTGAATATAACTTTTGTAACAGCTCCCCAGAAAGCATTTATTGCCGGTATCTTTACCTTGCCTATTCCCTGCAATGTTCCCGTTACTATTTGCGAAAGTGCAAGGAATATTATGGATATAGAGCCTATTCGTAAAAGTGAACCACCCTCCGGAACTGTTGGGAACAGCATAAGCAGTATCTGGTCTGCAAGGACTGCCATTCCTATAGCCGCCGGTATAGATATAATCATGGAAATTTTAATAGCTGTATTTATTTTCTTTTCTACTGATTTTTTATCCTTCAATGCCATTGAAGCCGCTATATTAGGTACAGCCGCAGTGGCTATTGATGTTGATATGGCAACAGGCAAAGTTGAAAGAACAACATACTTACCCTGTAACTGTCCGTAAAGCTTTTCTGCTTCTTCTGCCGTAAAAGCTCCCGACTGGAGAAGTCTGCTCATTACCATAGACATATCCACAAGGTTTGTAATGCTGTATATTGCCGTACCGATAATTATAGGCACTGCTGTGGAAAGAAGAATTTTAAGTATCCTTCCCGATGTTTCAATCTCGTATCCCACAACAGTTTTTGAATATCTTTTTCTTATCTTTTTGGCGTTAAGCCAGTAAACAAGGAGCATTACAATAAGCCCTGCCAAAGCACCTATTCCCGTTCCTGCCGTTCCGCCTGCCGCAGAAAGAGCAACGGAGTATTTTACAAATATAAATGCCAGCAGAACACTGAAAACCGCATTAAAAAGCTGTTCCACTATCTGAGAAAAAGCTGTCGGCACCATATTGTTCATGCCTTGGAAATATCCTCTCAAAACCGACATTATGCCTACTATAAATATTGTAGGTGCAAGACTTATAAGTGTATAATACGCTCCCGGTATTTTACATATGTTAACGGCTATTGGGTTAGCAAATATTATAAGCAGAGCCATAAAGATAAAGCCCATTGTACCAGAAAACCAAAGGGACACTATAAATACCCTGTGGGCATTTCTGTATTGCTTTAACGCAAGCCTTTCGGACACCATTTTGCCTATAGCCGCCGGCAGGCCGGCAGAAGAAAGTATAAGCAGAAAGTTATAAACCTGGTATCCCGCCGAATATATGGCATTTCCCGTATCACCTATAATAGCTGTCATAGGCACTCTGTAAAGGAAGCCTATAAAACGTACAATCATGCTGGCTGCCGCAAGTATGGCTGCCTGTTTTATAAAAGAACTGCTTTTTTTACTTTCTTCCATAGCACACCCAAACCTTTTATATATACACTAAACTATCTTCTGTATTTATTTTACTGTTCAGCCTGCTGAGCACGGTTTCTTGCTTTCTTTCTCTGCTGAGAATCAAGAATTTTCTTTCTCATTCTGAGACTCTTAGGAGTAACCTCAACAAGCTCGTCCTCTGCAATAAATTCAAGGCACTGTTCAAGGCTCATTTCAATAGGAGGAACAAGCTTTAAAGCCTCATCAGAAGCTGATGTACGCATATTTGTAAGCTGTTTTTTCTTGCATACGTTTACTTCCATATCATCTGCTCTTGAGTTTCTGCCTACTATCATGCCTGCATAAACCTTTGTACCTGCACCGATGAAAAGATTGCCTCTGTCCTGAGCATTGAAAAGACCGTATGCCACTGCATCGCCGCTTTCAAATGCAATAAGAGAACCCTGAGCACGTTTTGATATTTCACCCTTGTATGGTTCGTATCCAGAAAATACGGAGTTCATAATACCGTTGCCCTTTGTATCTGTAAGGAACTCGCCCTTATAACCGATAAGGCCTCTTGCTGGGATAGAGAATACAATTCTTGTATATCCGCCCTTAGATGGGTACATATCTGTCATTTCGCCTTTTCTTGAGCCGAGCTTTTCAATAACACTTCCTACAAATTCTTCAGGAACGTCAATATATACTGTTTCCATAGGCTCGCATTTTTCGCCTTCTATTTCTTTAAAAAGTACGTGTGGTCTTGCAACCTGGAATTCGTATCCCTCACGTCTCATTGTTTCGATAAGTATTGAAAGATGAAGCTCTCCACGGCCGGAAACCTTGAATGCCTCTGTTGTATCTGTATCCTCTACTCTAAGGCTTACGTCTGTGTTAAGTTCTTTGTAAAGTCTGTCTCTAAGATGTCTGCTTGTTATGAACTTGCCTTCCGTACCTGCAAACGGGCTGTCGTTTACAGAGAAGTTCATAGATATTGTAGGCTCTGAAATTTTTACAAAGTGAAGTGGTTCAGGCTTTTCAACTGAGCATATTGTATCACCTATATGAATATCCGAAATACCCGAAACCGCAACTATAGAACCAAAAGATGCCTCTTTTACTTCAACTCTTTCAAGTCCCTCATAAACATAAAGCTTGCTTATTCTTACCTTCTCATTTTTTTCAGGGTCATGTATGTTTACAATTACACATTCGTCATTTACGTGTATTGTACCGTTTTCGATTTTACCGATACCGATTCTGCCTACGTATTCGCTGTAGTCTATAGTTGTTATAAGTGCCTGTAAAGGTGCATCTGCATCGCCCTTTGGTGCAGGAATATGGTTAATTATTGTTTCAAAAAGGCACTTCATATCTGTACCAGGCTTATCAGGGTCAAGTGTTGCAACACCATTTCTTGCCGAAGCAAAAACAAACGGAGAATCGAGCTGTTCGTCACTTGCATCAAGCTCCATGAAAAGTTCGAGAACCTCGTCAACAACCTCATGGCATCTTGCTTCAGGTCTGTCCATTTTGTTTACGCATACAACAACAGGAAGGTTAAGTTCAAGAGCCTTTCTGAGAACGAATCTTGTCTGTGGCATAGGTCCTTCAAATGCGTCAACAACAAGAACAACACCGTTTACCATTTTAAGTACACGTTCTACCTCACCGCCGAAGTCTGCGTGTCCCGGTGTATCTACAATATTAATCTTTACTCCTTCATAATGAACAGAAGTGTTCTTTGAAAGAATGGTAATTCCTCTTTCTCTTTCAATATCGCCGGAGTCCATAACTCTTTCCTGTACTACCTGATTTGAACGGAAAGTACCGCTCTGTTTTAAAAGTTCGTCTACAAGTGTAGTTTTGCCGTGGTCTACATGGGCTATAATTGCTACGTTACGAATGTCTTTTCTTTCTGTTATCATCTGTCTATTACTCCCAACATAAATCTATTTAATTCAACAATCTCTGACTTTAGGTATTCTACCATAGTAAAATAATATTATCAATTTTTTTCTTCAAAAAATTTAAATTTTAATATACATTATTCCCAAACGAAATTATATTTAAAATTTAAAAACACAATTATTTTTGTCTATTTCTCACAAAAGTAAATTTATCAAGAAAAAGAGCCTTCCCCTTGGGGAAAGCTCTTTGGTATAACCTGTTATCTATATATCCAAATGCCAAAATTGTACAGTTGACTATATTTCTAATCGATTATATACGTACTACGTTTGCAGCCTGTGGTCCTTTAGCACCCTGAACAACTTCAAATTCTACCTGCTGACCTTCTTCAAGTGTTTTGTAACCGTCAGCCTGAATTGCTGAGAAGTGTACAAATACATCGTCTTCGCCTTCAACAGAGATGAATCCGAAACCTTTTTCTGCGTTGAACCACTTTACTGTACCTTTTTTCATTTAAAAATCCTCCTACTTATAAAGCAAAATATTAATTGGAACATCTAAAAGAATAGCACATTTTCCAAAGAGTGT
>CAKQPE010000132.1 GCA_934256695.1 uncultured Eubacteriales bacterium | reverse complement strand
ATCGCAGGGTGTGGGACAGAGTCCCACGGTTTTAATCAGTCCGATAAATTTATATATAAATAAACACCAATTCCAAAATATTTCAGAATTGGTGTTTATAAAATCTAAATTATCATTTATGTTATTCTTCCAGTATCTTTCCTAAAAGGCAGCTCCACTCTCTCGGCTGAATAACAGGCGGTGTCCATGTTCCTACAACTATTCCGTCATAAGGAGCAAGTCTTTCGTCTACAACTTCACCGAATATATCTGTAACGTATCCCAACTGTTCACCCTTTTTTACTCTGTCAGATATGTATTTTGTCGGGTGATAAATACCGCCGTTTGTAATGTGGAGGTAATCAATATCAATGGAAATCGTATCTGTTCTGAATGTAGGTACTTCTCCGTCTGTCATTTTAATATAGTTCATAAGATTTATAATGCCATCATGGCACATATTGTAAATCTTTTCTCTTTCTTTTAAAATACAAGTGTTTCCGCCCATTTCAAGACAAATATATGCAATCTTTTTAACTTCCGAAAGACCTCTCATTGTAGCTGTGCTTCCTTCTTTTGCTCCTCCTGGATTGCAGAGCCATAAATATTTTGTCATGAAGCATTTTGCCATATTAAGTGTAAGGTCTCCGAAAACCTCGTCCCTCTTAGGGTTTGTATAGCAGGCAATAGGTTCAAGATAAAGTGTGTTTCCGCCGCTGTGGAATGTTACCCAGTAATCTGCATATTCAACAAAATGTTTAACATACTTTGCTATAATAGTTGTGCTTATCTTTCCGCTTACGTCATCACCCGGAAAAACTCGGTTCATATCTGCCGCCGTATAATCAATAGAGCTTGCAACCCTCTTGCCTATATTAAAGCCTTCAAGGTTAAGGTGCGGAATACCGAGATAAACACCTTTTATCTTCTGTGGATCAAGCTCATTGAAAACTCTTGCAATAGCATCTGCACCTTCAACTTCATCACCGTGAATACCGCCATCCATAAGCAGTGTAGGCCCGTCCTGTGCGCCGACAATTATTGCATAAGGAATTTTCATCATGGAACCGTCAGGCTTCATTCCTATTTCAAAAAATCCACGCTTCTTAGTTCCACGGTGCTTAACCAATTCTTCGTAATCAAAAGTTTCCAATTTAAGCATTTCAAATTCCCCTTTACAATATATAAACCAGTCCAATTAAAGTATTAATTTCTTTTGTATATAATATTTTTAATTAAATGTTAAAATATCCAACCGTCACTGTTTTATTTGTTCAAGTGAACAAATAAATTAATATCTTGGGTTTTCAACCCAAACCCTGACCAACTTTTGAAAAAGTTGGATCAAAACTTTTAGTAAAATAGCGTGACAAGTCACGGTATTTTTAGGTTAAGTATAAAATTGTCGTTAGTACGCCCTCTCCTTCAGGAAATTTCCTTCGAAAATCGGTTTCGCCGCATCTATCTTTACGTTTCCTTAATCACAGTGTGTGGACAGAGTTCCACGGTCTTAGTTCAATAATTTCTGTCCAAAAAACAATATCATATAGCAAAAACTGCAACAACAACAGTCATGGCAGTTTGCTAAAGTTAAATCCTTTACAGTCTCATATGTTTTTGTTTTTTAACAAATATAGTCACACCAATCCCACTCTGCTTTCATTATGTCTCCTGCCGACTGTGGATTAATTTTCTCTGTTAACTCAAACTCAGTTTCAAAATCATGATACGTCTCACCATCTATTACCGCACTGCCCGTAAGAACATAGCTCTTTCCTTCGCCTTCTATAAATTCACCTATAAGCAGTACATCATCTTCTTCAATATATACTCTGTTAAGTTCATCTTTTATCTCATCTTCGTTAAATTCAAATCTCATTCTTATCTCCTCCTTTATTATTAAAATATACCCTGTTTACAAATATTTTTCAACAAAATAACGTATATTCATATCTTTTTATGCCAAATTTAAATATATGCACTATGGTATAAGAGCACAAATAATGCTATAATTGTTTATATGCGTTTTTTCGCTGCAACGGAGGTATTTATGAACCATATAGTAATTGACTTGGAATTTAATCAGGCAAGCAGTAAACGAGGCAACAGAAATTCTCTTGAAGAATGTCCCTTTGAAATAATACAGATAGGTGCAGTAAAGTTAAATGACTCAATGGAAATAACCGACCGCTTTACTTGCCTTATAAAACCACAGATTTATACAAAAATGAATAATATAGTAGAAGAAATAACAGGCATAACCGATGAAATTCTTGCCGACTGCCCATATTTTCAAGATGCATTTTCTTCCTTTGCTGCTTTTGCCGATGACAAATCAAATAATGATTATGTACTTTATACATGGGGCAGTGATGATATAAAATCTCTGCTTAGAAACATAAAATATTTTAAATGTGATGTAAATCTTATAACGAATAAATATATAAATATTCAGCCTATAGCTGCTAAACTGCTTAATTCAACTTCAGGCGGAACAATCGGTCTTAAAAATGCGGCAGAATATTTCGGTATAAATACCGACCTTAAATTCCATGATGCATTAAACGATGCCGAATACACAGCCCGAATATTGGAACGTATTTTTACCGAACTCCCTCAGCCTACAGAGTTTTCTGTCAAAGATATAAAAAAATCTTCTTCCAAGAAAAAGCACAGTTTAAGAATAGATACGGACGAGCTTATACATTATTTTGAAACAGCTCTCGAAAGAAAACTTACCGGCGAAGAAACAGCCATTGCTCTTACAGCCTATAAACTGGGCAGAAAACGAAAATACGAAGTTGAATAGTATAACAGCCTCCATAATATCAGGAGGCTGTTTTTGTTTATATATTTCTTAGTTCTATTTTCCCTTTTTCATCAAAATCCATTATAAAAATAAAAAAACAAAATTTATTAATACCATAACAGAAATACATACAAATTGAACTTTTGCCAAATCTTTATTAATAATAAACCGAATAATTGTATTTATAACAGGACATACTTGTGTAATAATCGGAACTATAATTGATGTTGATAATTTAAATCCTTCATTGCCAAAATCACCTATAAAAACTATTCCGACTAATTGAATTATTATACAAATTATTTCAATAAATCCAATATATGCTATACCTGCTAAATTAAGTATGTATGATATTATTGAACAGTTTTCTATATTTGTCGGTAAAAAATATGGCTTGTATTCTCTAATAAACATATCTAAAATCAAATTTAATGTAGTATTTATAAATAAAAGAGAGAAAAAAGCCAAGTCTGCAAAAGATAATACTTTTTTATAACTAAAATTACTTAACTTCTTTCTCTCCATGCAAATCACCTTTTAAAGTTTGTCATAGTATTCAATGCCAAGCCTAATTGCCGCATTGTCCCTTGGGTCATCAAAATAAGTTTTTAATAACTATACTTAAATTCTCTAATAAATCGCAAATATAATATATATTTTCCAAAAACATTGTAATACCCAACGTAACTAATTGAACCTTAAAGAATTTTTTGTCACAAAAAAATTGTATTATTGTTGTTACAATCGGTATACCACATATTAAAATATTTATTATAAGCATAAAAATTATGTCAATAATAACTTTACCTATTGGTGTCTCTGTATTTGCAATAAGAAATAAATATGCAAAAATAGTTTCTCCGAAAGCAAATATTGATAAAATTTCGATAATGATAAATATTATTATCATAATATACGACAATATTTGGGTTTGTGAAATCTTTTTATTTTTCATATCATTCATTTTTAATCAGCCTTTTATCATTAAAGTTTATAATAATATTCTACCCCAAGCTTAATAGCTTCATTATCTCTTGGGTCATCACCATAAGTTTTCCACCAAGATAACTCTCTTAATAAATTCTTATTTAATTCAAATACATCTTTATTACTATACCAGCTTCCTTCCAAAGCTTCTTTTGCATTTATTAATCCAGCTCCAAGTTCCATTAATATATCAAACATACCTGAAGCCTTTGCCAATACTCCATAAGCCATATTTCCCGTATCGTCAAAATCTATTACCCTGCCGTCAAATATATACTGTAAATCCTGCGACCATGAAAATCTTCGTTTAAATCTTAAAAGCTAAATTTTTTAAAATCATTTCTATATTACGTATTAAATCAGTAATATAACCAATATTAAAAAATATCATTGTAATAACCAATATTATTAACTGATCCTTAAAAGATTTTTTATTTAAAAAAAATTGTATTATTGTAGATATAATCGGTATTGCAAATACAAAAAATGTTAAAATAATAAAAACTATATCTGTAGATATACATTCATTATAATTTTCTATATCTTCCATGCTTAAATCAGCTAAAAATACCAGTGCAAATGAAATAATTGATGATAAGACTTCAAAAATAACAAATATTATTAAAAGAATATAAGATAATTTATTTTTAGAAGAATATTTATTTTTTAATTTCATTTTATATATAACTCCATATTACAACTTATAATAGTATTCAATACCAAGCTTAACTGCTGCATTATCTCTCGGATCGTCAAAATACGTACTCAACCAATGTTTTTCATATTCCCAACCTTTTTCAATTCTTTTAATAGCTTCTTCATCACCTTTTAATAACCCTTTTATTGAACTTGTTCCACCTATAGCTTCCCAAAGATTATATCCACCCGCACCTACTTGCATTAAATTATCTGACATTCCCGATGCTTTTGCCAATACACCATATGCCATATTGCCTGTATCATCAAAATCTATTACCCTACCATCAAATATATACTGTAAATCCTGCGACCACGAAAATCTTCGCTTAATATCATACGGTCCCCAGCTTTTAACCAGATCAATGAAGTCTAAAAAATAATTTTCAATATTGAGTAAAATAATTTCCATTTTTTTATCAAATAGATTATTTACTTTAGCTATATTAGGGTGTTCTTTTGAAAGTTCTTCCTTTATTTCATCATATAGTAATGATGTTGTTATATATCCATACCAATCTATATATCTTTCCTTCAACCTTTCCCCTTCTCTTTTCGCCTCTCGGAATATTCCCATAAGCTTTTCCGTAACATCTTCTGCCTTAAAACGCTTGAGATTAAGGAGTATATAGGTTATATCAATATCAAC
>CAKQPE010000131.1 GCA_934256695.1 uncultured Eubacteriales bacterium | reverse complement strand
GTTTAGGTCAAGCCTTTTCAAAGGCTTGTGGGGTATTGGGGCAATGCCCCAAGGTCTTAGATAAATTTATATTTATCAAACAGTCAGCGGTGGGAAACATTAGGGCTTGTATATGGAATGGCAAAATGATAAAATTATACTGTTAAAAATTTTATTAACTAAATTAACAAAACGGAAAGGATTGATTTTCATGGCACTAATGACAGGCGAGCAGTACATAGAAAGCATTAAAAAAATAAAAATGCGTATTTATATGTTTGGCAAAGAATATGAAACGGCAGTGGGCAATCCTATTTTACAGCCATCACTTAACTCGGTAAGAATGACATATGACTTGGCTAATAATCCGAGATATGCAGACCTTATGACGGCAAAAAGCAGTTTGACAGGCGAGACAATAAATCGTTTTACACATATACACCAAAATCCTGAGGATTTGGTCAAAAAAGTAAAAATGCAGAGACTTTGCGGACAGAAAACAGCAGCTTGTTTCCAGAGGTGTGTCGGTCTTGACGCAATAAACGCAGTATACAGCACAACATTTGAAATAGATAAAAAATACGGTACACAGTACCATGAAAGATTTAAAAAATTCGTTGAATACTGTCAGGAGAAGGATCTTGTTGTAGACGGTGCAATGACAGACCCCAAAGGCGACAGAGGCCTTTCTCCAAGCAAGCAGGCAGACTTAGACCTTTATTTAAGAGTAGTTGAAAGACGCCCGGACGGAATAGTTGTCCGTGGTGCAAAGGCTCATCAAACAGGCATATGCAACTCTCATGAGGTTCTTGTTATGCCTACAGTGGCTATGGGACCTGATGACAAGGACTATGCCCTTTCATTTGCCGTACCGCTTGATGCCGAGGGACTTTTTATGGTAGTCGGCAGACAAAGCTGTGATACACGTAAATTGGAAGGCTCTCCTATGGATACGGGAAACAGAACTTTCGGCGGAGTAGAGGCCCTTACTGTTTTTGATAACGTATTTGTACCTAATGACAGAATATTTATGAATGGTGAAACTGATTTTACATCAATGCTTGTTGAGCGTTTTGCAGGCTACCACAGACAGAGTTATGGCGGCTGCAAGGTAGGTGTAGGTGATGTACTTATAGGTGCGGCGGCAGTTGCGGCAGATATAAACGGTGTCCCTAAGGCAAGCCATATTAAAGACAAGCTTATAGAAATGGTGCACCTTAACGAAACACTGTATTCATGTGGTATTGCTTGTTCATGCGAAGGTGTTATGACAGAAAGCGGAAACTGTCTTATAGATCTGCTTCTTGCCAATGTATGCAAGCAGAATGTAACAAGACTGCCTTACGAAATTGCTCGTCTTGCACAGGATATAGCCGGAGGATTGATGGTAACTGCCCCTTCAGAGGCAGACATTGACAATCCTGTTACAGGGCCGTATATAGAAAAATATTTCAAAGGTGTTTCAGATGTGTCTGTTAAGGACAGAATAAAGATAATGAGACTTATAGAAAACCTTACTCTCGGCACTGCAGCAGTAGGTTATCTTACGGAATCAATGCACGGGGCAGGCAGTCCGCAGGCACAGAGAATTATGATTTCACGCCAGAGCAATATGGAAGAAAAGAAAAAACTGGCAAAGGCTATAGCACACTTTGGTGACGGAAATGACTGATGAAAAATATATTATAGACTTGGAAAATTTTGCAGATAAGGAAATACGGCCATATCTTTTAAATCACGGAGGTGATTTAAGGATAGTAAGTTTTAGTGAAAAAATACTGCGAATAAAGCTTATGGGGCAGTGTATGACATGTCCAGCAAGTCAGGCTACTTTTGATGACATAATAAAAGCAAAGTTCAAAGAAAAGTTCGGGTTTATAGATGATATTATACTTGTAAACGATGTATCTGACTCTCTTTTGGATACAGCACGAAAGATACTTAATCACGAGCTGTAAAATATTTGCATTATGCCGAAAATTACATTATTTTAATACAAAATACAAAACCCAATGCTACGGTCATTGGGTTTTGTTAGTGAAAAATAAAACAGCTCTTAAACTTATGTTTAAGAGCTGTTTTACAGTGAAAGTTGTACTCAAACCATAAAAGGCTTGTTGGGATTTGGGGTAAAATCCCTATGGTTTGGTATTAGGGGTAAGGCTTTACACAAAAACAAATTGAACAAGGAACATATAAAGTATTGTTCCGCCGCCTATGGAAATAAGTGTGTTCTTTTTCCATATATGAAGAAGTGCCGTTACGACTATGGCAATTATTTCTGCCGCACCATGAGGCGATGCTGTAAAATCTACACTTCTTATGCAATAAATTATCAGTGTTGCGATTATTGCGGGAGGGAGTACTTTTCCCAAATATGTTATTGTTGCGGGAACTTCTTTTTTTCCGCCGAAAAGAGCAAATGGTACAAGACGTGTTGCGAAAGTACAAAGGGCTGCAACTGCTATGGCTATTATAGAATATGTTGTCAAACTCATGCTCTCACTGCCTCTCTGCCTGTTGATTTATTCTTGTCTTTATACGGCTCTATAGTGTTGCGTAAAATCATTAAAAGTGCTACTGTAGATACAAGAGAAGGAAGTATAAAATTATCCGCTCCGAAAACAAGTATGCACATAAGTGAACAGCCGATGCCTATATATACAGGAATATGTGATTTAAATGACTGCCACTGTTCCACAAATATTACAACAAACAGTGCTGTCATTGCAAAATCAACGCCTTTAAAATCAAGGGCAAGTACCTGACCGATAATTGCACCGAGTACACATCCTGCAATCCAATAGCTGTGGTCAAGAAGGGCTATAAGCTTAATAACATTTCCATCATCAAGATGAGCCGGTGTTTTGGTTGAGCAGAGAATGGAATATGTTTCGTCTGTAAGTGAAAAAATCATGTATGGGTAGAACTTTTTTGCTTTCTTAAATCTGTCTATAAACGAAAGACCGTAGAACATATGACGGCTGTTTAAAAGCAGTGTCAGTATTGCAACAGTTGCAAAAGGTGCCTGTACGGCAAGAAGACTTGCAAGAAGCATTTGTCCCGAGCCTGCATACACGAAAAGACTTATGAAAAAGACCCATATGAAATTATATCCTGCATTAAAAAGCAAAAGCCCACAAGCAAAGCCTAAAAACAGATAGCCGAAAAGTACGGGCAGTGTACGGTTAAATGCGAATTTGAAAGTTTGCTTATCCATAATATATTCTCCTTTTATATTTTTTCATTTGTAAAAATTAACTGTTTATTTTTATATGAGACATTATATCATTGGGGTATGTATTTGTAAAATAAATGGATTTCATAATATAGTTTAAAAAAATTAATGGAAGTGATAACATGGAACTGAGAAATATAGTTACTTTTTTAAGAATCGCAGAGCTTCAAAGTTTTACAAAGGCGGCAAAACAGCTTGGATATAATCAGTCAACAGTTACGGTTCAAATTCAGCAGCTGGAAAGTGAGCTTAATATTAAATTGTTTGACAGAATAGGAAAAAGCATAAGACTTACGGAAAAAGGCACAGAGTTTTTTGAATATGCAAATGAGCTTGTTGCCATAGCAGACAAGGCTAAAAAGATAGCCGTAAAACCGTCAAAGCCTGTAGGAAAGGTTCGTATAGGTATGCTTGAAAGCCTTGCAATGTCTGTGTTTCCGGAAATACTGTATAAATTTCATAAACTCTATCCTGAGGTTGAAACGGTAGTTAAGGCAGATGCTACATTTCAGCTTTTTGATATGCTTAATCATAACGAAATAGATATGCTTTTTACTTTTGACAAAAAGTATTATAATCAGGAATGGATAAGAAGCTATGAGAAAGAATATGATGTTGCATTTGTTGCTTCTGCCGATGATGAAATAGCAAAAAAAGAAAATATTACAATGGAAGATTTGCTTAAAGAGCCTTTTATGCTTACGGAAAAAGACGTTTGTTACAGGGTACCGTTTGATGAGTATCTTTCCAGTATAGATAAAAGTGTGGATCCGTTTCTTGAAATAGGAAATACCGAAACAATAATATATTTTCTAAAAAGAAATATGGGTGTTTCACTTCTTCCTTATTATACTGTTAAAAAAAGTGTGGAAAACAAAGAGCTTGCAATTCTTGATATAAAAGAATGTCAGATTAAAATGTATATACAGATTCTCTATCACAGAAATAAATGGAAAACACCGCAGATGCAGGCTTTGGAGGATTTGATAAGGTCTGAATTGGGCTAAGGAGGTTTAAAAATGGATAATATTGCAAAACTTAAAAGCTGGATTGAAGAAAGCAACAATATAGTGTTTTTTGGCGGTGCGGGAGTTTCTACCGAAAGCGGAATACCTGATTTCCGAGGCGAAAAAGGAATTTACAAAACAATAAGCGAGTACGGTGTTAATCCGGAGACAATACTGAGCCATACATTTTTTGAAAATAATAAGGAAGTGTTTTTTGATTACTGCAAGAAAAACCTTATTTATACCGATGCAAAACCAAATGCGGCACACTATGCACTTGCAAAACTGGAGGAGGAAGGAAAGCTTAAAGCGGTTATAACACAGAATATTGATAACCTTCATCAGGAGGCAGGGAGCAAGAATGTTCTGGAACTTCATGGAACTTTATATAAAAATTATTGCATAAAATGCGGTAAAAAATTCGGTATAGAGTATATTATAAATTCTGACGGAGTACCTAAGTGTGACAGGTGCGGCGGTGTTGTAAGACCTGATGTTGTGCTTTACGAGGAAGGCCTTGATATGAATCTGATGGAAGAAGCCGTTCGTTATATATCAAATGCCGATATACTTATAATAGGAGGAACAAGCCTTGCCGTATATCCGGCGGCAGGACTTATAAATTATTACAGGGGACACAAGCTTGTTCTGATAAATAAATCAACTACAAATGTGGATTCAAGGGCTGATTTGGTGCTTCATATGAGTATAGGAGAAGTTTTTAAAAAAGTTGTTGATTAAAGATAAAATTTGTGGTATACTTTATAGGTTCGATGAAACCGATGGAATTTAAAGGTTTCATAAAGGTATCAGTGAAAACACTAATGACTTTGTAAAATAAAAATAAAAAAATTTAAAAAAGTTTAAAAAAAGTGTTGACAAATCGCTGTACCTTTCGTATAATAAATATCGCACTGTGAACATTGAAAAAAGAATAACATATGAAACAAACCAAAACCCAAAGTTAATTCAAAGCTCGAAAGAGCGAAAAAGTAATTTTAGGAAACAAAAAGTCAGTGAA
>CAKQPE010000130.1 GCA_934256695.1 uncultured Eubacteriales bacterium | reverse complement strand
AAATGTGGTGCTTACAGCAATATGATACGGTGTGAGGACTATGATTTTGTTGTAAAAATGATTTTAAGCGGTGCCAAATGTTTAAATATTCCGGAAAGTCTGCTGTACTACAGGCTTTCTGATGATACTTTTTTAAGACGTAAGAATTGGAATAATACAAAGGGATTTATTTATGTAAGGTATAAGAATTTTAAAAGAGGTTTTACTCCTTTAAAAGATCTGATATTTTTATCGGCACTACAGATAATTTTATATCTGATGCCAATAAGCGTTACTAAGTTTTTCTATCAGAGCATATTAAGAAAAAAAGATTAATTATTATCGGCAGTATATAACCGAAAAGCTCTCATTATTTAATAGATTTAAATAATGAGAGCTTTTATGTTTACTGTTTAAACTGCATATTGTAATATTTGGCATAAATGCCGTTTTTTTCCAAAAGCTCTTTATGTGTACCGTTTTCTTTTACAGAGCCTTTTTCTATAACATATATTTTGTCGGCATTGACTATTGTGCTGAGTCTGTGTGCAATAACCAATGTTGTTCTGCCTTTTGCAAGCTCATCAAGAGAGTTTTGGATATATCTTTCGCTTTCGTTATCAAGGGCAGACGTTGCTTCATCAAGAATAAGTATTTTTGGATTTTTTAAAAATACACGTGCAATGGATATTCTCTGTCTTTGACCGCCTGAAAGTCTTACGCCTCTTTCGCCTACATTAGTATCATAGCCTTCCGGAAGGCTCATTATAAAATCATGTATATTGGCTTTTTTAGCTGCATCTATTATTTCTTCATCAGAGGCACCTATTTTTCCGTAGGCAATGTTTTCTTTAAATGTGGACCCGAATAAGTATACGTCCTGCTGAACTATGCCTATTGCTTTTCGCAGAGACTGCTGAGTAAGTGAACGGATATCTTTTCCGTCTATTTTTATACTTCCGCCTGTTACATCATAAAATCTTGGCAGGAGAGAACAGATAGTGGTTTTTCCTCCGCCGGAAGCACCTACCAGAGCAACTGTTTTGCCAGGCTCTATTGTAAGATTAAGATTGTTAAGTATTTCCGAATTTCCGTCATATGAAAAATCTACGTTATTGTATTCTATTTTTCCTTTAACATAACTTAAAATTTCGGCATCGGGAGAGTCTTTTATTTCTGTATCGGTATCTATAATTTCGACAAATCTTTTAAAACCGGCAAAGCCTTTTTGAAATGTCTCAAGAAATTCAACCAATATATTAATAGGAGAGACAACTACATTTATATACAGAGCATAAACAGCAAGGTCAGCAGCTTTAAGTTTGCCTACTGCCACATAGTATCCGCCGGCAACAAGTACGGTTATGTATAAAAGACCTTGGAGGAAACCGTTTCCTGCCTGAAATGTTCCCATTACTTTATAAGAATTTTTTTTAGACTCAAGAAAGGCATTATTCGCCTTAGCGAATTTTTCCGCCTCGGATTTTTCGTTGGCAAATGATTTTACAACACGTATGCCTTCTATACTGTCCTGAAATTTAACATTTATGCCTGAGATTTTTTTTCGGTTGTCCATAAATGTTTTTCTCATATTTATGTTGAGCTGACCGCTGAAAATAACTATTGCTATTATTACAACAAGAAGGAGCAGTGTAAGTTCTTTATTGATTCTAAAAAGCAGTATAATAGAGCCTGTTATTTTTATAAGGGACAGAAAGAGATTTTCCGGACCATGGTGAGCAAGCTCCGATATATCAAATAAATCGGAAACCATTCTTGAGGTTAAATCACCTGTGCTGTGCTTATCATAGTAGGAATAGGGGAGTTCTTCCATTTTTCGGAAAAGGTCACGCCGCATATCGCTTTCCATTCTTGACCCCATAATATGTCCCCAAGAACCGATAAAATATTGGCAGAACATACGTAAAACATACATAATAAGAAGTGTTGCAAATATATACGGCAGCCAGTCAAGTATTACATATTCGCTTTGACGATAGATATTATTTGTTAAGTCCCTAAGTATCTGCGGTATTGATATATCAACCAGTGAGACGACGGTTGCACATATCATATCAAAAGCAAATAATTTCCAATGCGGTTTATAATAGCTTAAAAATCTTTTGAAAATATTCATAAAATCACCCCGTTTGATGCAAATAAAAATCTTAATAATTTTTATTATACAGCTAACGGCAAAGAGGTACAATTATTTTTTCTGAAAATAAAAAGACAATGCCCGATATAAAACCGAACACCGCCTTTTGTATACTTAAAATCTGTATGTATACTTACAATTTTGTATTTGAACAGCTTTGTAAATAAAAATCATTGAGTAATTAAATCCTAAAAAAATTAAAGCATTGAAAGATACTGTAAGAAATAACCGAAAGCTATAGCTGCACCTGTACCTATAAGGTCTCCGAAGAAACCGAGAAGAATACCGAAACCAATCCAGTTTTCGTTGTAAGCAGCTGCAATAGCAGGAGCTGATGATGTACCACCGAAGTTAGCCATGAAACCAACTGCTGCTGTGAAGCAGTCAAGTTTAAGAAGTTTGCAAAGTGAAAGCCATACGATGTACATGATAACAAGCATTATGATAACTGCTAAAGCAAATGCAGGAGCACTTGTACACTGGCTGAGGTCAGAGTAGCTCATAGCTACACAAAGGCTCATGTAAAGGAATACGTTAGCACAGTCTTTTGCACCTTTTAACCAATGAAGTGGTGTTAAACCGAGAGCGATACCAAGTAATGAACCAAGGATAACTCTCCAGCCTGTAGCGTTAAGGAAAGGTACTGTTGGAATGAAAGGAATAACAAAGTTTACAAATGCTGTTCCTACCATACCTACTGCGAAAAGTTTGCAGTAGTCAACAAATACAGGTTTTTCTTTTGCTTCAGGATGAGCCTCCATAGAAGCGTTGATCTTAATAGCGATTTCATCAATACCTTCTGTTGAAGCTTTCATGATTTTGTTCCATTTGTGCTGTCTTGGAAGAATCCACATAGCTACTGAAAGAACTACTGTGAAACCGATTGTATCCATCATAGCGGCATAAGCGAAGTCTGTACCTTCTACACCGAATACGGCTGCAACGGATCTCATGTTGATTGTTTCGCCTACGAATGAGCCTGTAACTGATGCGATTGAAGCCCAGCCCATTTCAGGAAGCCATCTTTTTGTAATTAAGAAAGCTACAGTGAAACCGATCATAACAGAGATTGTTGTAATTAAGAATGATGCTATCATACGAGGACCGAGTTTAAGAATATCTCTTACGTCACAAGTAAGCATGAACATAACAAGCATCATAGGAAGGAATGTTGTGTACATAATGTTCTGAGCTGCACAAACACCTTCTGCATTAGGATCCCATAAATGGATAGTAGCACCTACTGCTACAAGAATCATAAGCCAAAGCATAGAAGGAATAACCTTAAAGAGCTTTGAGTTTGGATTTTTCTTTTCATATCCAAATATAAGGGCCATTAAAAGCAACATAAAACCAAAAAAGCCTTCAGCTGTTGTAATTAAATTCATATAAATTTCCCCTTCTCATCTTTAGTAAAACAATATCCCATTTGATTTACTAAACCTATATAATAATATGATTGCGACAACAGCTGTCCAAATACAATATTAAGTTGTAAGTGATACCATGATTATAAGTTTTAATAATGATGTATTAGAAAAACTTATACCTCAGGTATAAAAAAATTCCTCCTTGAGGTTTATAAATTTTTTATAAAAAGAATTAAAAAAATATATTGCCTGTAACTTCTTTTATCCTTTTTACATTACTAATTATAACAAATACTAAGAAAAAAAGCAAAGCTTTTTGTAAAAAAGTATATAAAAACATAGACAAATTTAAGGATTAATTTAGAAGTTAATATTGTTGATTAATTATAATTAATGTTTTTCTAATAAAACTGTTAAAAATAATGCACAAAAGCAATATAAATTTTTTTACATATTGACTATTGCAATTTTTATTTTACCACCGATACCGATTTATGGAAATCTAATTTTAAAATGACTTTTGATGACATTATGCAGCATAAAACTTGTTTCGGAAATGGTTTACAGTTATAATTAAATTTAATTTTTACAACAATGGGGAAGATTATTTATGATTAAAAAATTTATAAAAAAAGAGCCTGTGCTTGTTTTTGCATGGACAGCAGCTGTTATTTCCGGCTTTGCAGTACCTTTGAACAAAGATTATATAGACTATATAGATTTCAGAACACTGGGGCTTTTGTTTTGTCTTATGTGTGTTACAGGTGGATTAAAAAAGCTCGGTGTATTCAGAACGGCAGGAGAAAAACTGCTTTTGCTTGTAAAAAACAGCATACAGCTTGAGCTTATACTGGTTATGCTATGCTTTTTTTCAAGTATGCTACTTACAAATGATGTTGCACTTATAACATTTGTTCCGTTTGCAATAGAAATACTTGATATGGCAGGATTAAGCAAAAAACTTATTTTTGTTGTTTCGATGCAGACTGTAGCGGCAAATTTAGGAAGTATGCTTACACCTATAGGCAATCCGCAAAACATATATATTTATACAAAATACGGAGTTTCGGCAGCTGAGTTTTTCTGCTCTGTATTTCCGTATAGTGTGGTTTCGTTTATATTTATATCTGCTGTTATAATTTTTCAGAAAAACAAAAGCAGTATTAATATAAATCTTAATTTTTCGGAAGAAAAAATCGATATAAAAAAATTCGTATTATATATTATGCTGTTTTTGCTTGCGGTGTTGTCTGTTGGAAGGATAATACCCGTAAAAATAATATTTTGGTTGTTTGTGGTTTTATTTTCGATAGTTGACAGAGAAATATTGAAAACGATAGACTATAATCTTTTGTTTACGTTTGTCGGATTTTTTGTTTTTATAGGAAACATGGGGAAAATAGAAATATTTCGGAGCTTTATAAAATCCGTAATAGTCGGAAACGAAATAATTACTTCCGTTATATCAAGTCAGATTTTGAGCAATGTACCTTCCGCACTGCTTTTATCGGGATTTACGGATAACTGGAAGGGCTTATTAATCGGTGTGAATATAGGAGGCTTGGGAACACTTATAGCATCTATGGCAAGTCTTATATCGTATAAATTTTTTGTAAATACAATGCCGAAAGAAAAGGGCGGATATATTAAATTTTTTACTTTAATAAACTTAATTATGCTTATTATTCTTCTTGCTGTAAGCAAGATGTAAAAGACCTTGGGGTTTCACCCCAAACCCTGACAATTTTTTGAAAAAAATTGAGTAAAACTTTTATCAAAACGCAA
>CAKQPE010000129.1 GCA_934256695.1 uncultured Eubacteriales bacterium | reverse complement strand
GCGGATTCCATTCGGGAAACTCATTCGTTTCCCGAACCCTTCCGCTTTATAAAATAACATTGTCTACAGTCTGAAATACCGTAACAAAAGTTACGGTATTTTTATGTTGAATATAAATTTGCTGTTAAAAGCTGTCACCGAAGTTGAATGTATCAAACAGTAGGTTTGATATAATAGGTTTCGGTTGTCAGTGGTTAGTTAACGGCAGGCAGTAAGTTTTGACAACTGCCCACTGTCATTTTTCCTATCTGTCACTCTTGGAGACAGAGTCTTAGTCATACAACCTGTACCCAAAACGTATATTTGCAGTATGGGAGGTGTTAATTTTGACAGAAAATTTAAAACCGGATTTACCGAGAAGGACAAATATAAATTACAGACGAAATACATTTAAAAAATCCGATAAAAAAGAAAATGCTTTTTTAAACCGTATGCTTTTCAGAATTTGTACCTGTGCAATAATAATAGTATTTGTGCTTGCTGTTTCAAAAGCTGATGGAGAAAAAATGAAAAATTTCAAGTATAGGCTGAAAAGTGCTGTAAGCCAAAGCATAACTAAAGATGAAATAGCTGATACCGAAAAATTTTTAAAGCATTGTTTTGAAAAAATAAAAAATAATGATTTTTTGAATTTTAATTCCGAAAACAAAAAAGCCGAGGTTTACAGAGAAAAGGTATATTTTGCAAATAATGATTCGGTTATTGCCGAAAATACAATTAGCCCTGATATGGATAATGATAAATTTGGGTGACGAAATGGTTTTGCCGTGTATGGGAACAATAAGCTCTGATTACGGTAAAAGACAAAATCCTACGGGAGAAAACGAACAGTTTCATAGTGGAATCGACATAGCCACAGAAGAAAATACACCTGTTTTAGCTGTATATAACGGCGTTGTAACGGACTGTACCGTTTCCGAAAGCTATGGCGTTAAGCTGAGCTTAAAAACGGATAACGGGTATGATGTTGTTTATGCACATCTTAATAAAATACTCGTAAAAGAAGGTGAAACGGTGGAAAAAGGACAGACCGTAGCATTTTCGGGAAACACGGGAGACAGTACAGGCCCTCACCTGCATATAGAAATTTCAAAAAACGGAGAGAGTGTAAATCCAAAGAGTGTGATTAAAGGTTTTTAAGCCTTCTCATTGGGGAGAAGGTGTCACAGTGATAGTTGTGACGGATGAGGAAATTTTTATTGATATAAATTCATATTTTTCCCGAAAAATGCAATGAAATTGCATTTTACTAAAAGTTTTACTCAATTTTTTTCAAAAAATTGTGGGGTGTTGGGGCAAAGCCCCAAGGTCTTAAAAACTCTTGAAAGAAGGAAGAAATAATTGTATTATAATATTAACTAATTATGCCCTTTTTTAGGCAGGAGGAATAAAAATTTATGTATAACACTGTTTCAGATGAAATTTTGCTTCAGGTGGACAAGCCTGCAAGGTATGTAGGCGGAGAAGTGAATATAGTAAAAAAAGACCCTAAAAAGGTTGATATACGATTTGCATTTTGTTTCCCTGATGTATATGAGGTAGGAATGTCAAACCTCGGAATGCAGATACTTTATTATTTTTTAAACAGACGAGAAGATACCTACTGCGAAAGAGCCTTTGCTCCGTGGACGGACATGGAACAAAAAATGCGTGAAAACAATATTCCGCTTTATGCTCTCGAAAGCAAAGATTCTCTCAGAAATTTTGATTTTGTAGGATTTACTCTCCAGTATGAGCTTTGCTATACAAACATAATAAATATGCTTGATCTTGCCGGAATACACATTTATGCAAAAGACAGAACAGAGGACGAGCCTATTATAATCTGCGGCGGTTCCTGTGCATACAATGCGGAACCTTTGGCGGATTTTGTTGATATGGTATACCTTGGCGAGGGTGAAGTCCTTTATGATGAAATACTTGATATTTATAAGGAATATAAAAAAGCCGGAAAAACCAGAAATGAATTTCTTGAAAGAATGTTGGATATAGATGGTATTTATATACCTAAATTTTATGATGTGGAATATAATGCAGACGGTACGGTAAAATCCATTACGCCTAACCACCCGAAAGCAAGAAAAGTAATTAAGAAGGTTGTTGTAACGGATATGGATAGTGTATTTTATCCCGAAAAACAGCTTGTTCCTCTTATAGAGGTTGTTCACGACAGAGTTACGCTGGAGCTTTTCAGAGGCTGCATAAGGGGCTGCCGTTTCTGTCAGGCAGGCTTTATATACAGACCTGTAAGGGAAAAGCGTTATCAGACACTTCTTAAACAGGCAGAAAGCCTTGTAAATACATCGGGACACGAGGAAATATCACTTATTTCACTTGCAACAAGCGACTATACCTGTTTCCCTGAGCTTGCTAACGGACTTTTGGACGAATATAAACAAAAGGAAATAAGCATATCCCTTCCTTCGCTAAGAATAGATTCGTTCTCACTTGACCTTATGCAGAAAATTCAGGAGGTAAGAAAAAGCTCTCTTACATTTGCGGCAGAAGCAGGTACACAGAGATTAAGAAACGTAATAAACAAAAACCTTACGGAAGAAAATATATTAAACGGCTGTAAACTGGCTTTTGACGGCGGCTGGACAAAAGTAAAAATGTACTTTATGCTTGGTCTGCCTACGGAGACAGATGAGGATTTGGAAGGCATAGCAGACCTTTGTGATAAGCTAGTTGAAAAATTCTTTGAGATACCGAAGGAGGACAGGCCACGTCCCGTTACTGTAAATGCCAGTGCTTCCTGCTTTGTGCCTAAGCCGTTTACACCTTTCCAGTGGGACGGACAGGATACTTATGAAAGTTTCGGCAGAAAAGGTGCTTTGGTAAAGAACAAAATAAAAAGAAAACAGGTAAGATTTACTTACCACAACACAATGATGAGTTCTCTCGAAGGCGTTATGGCAAGAGGAGACAGAAGGGTTTCAAAGGCTATTTACAGGGCTTGGGAGCTTGGGTGCAGGTTTGACAGCTGGACCGATTTGTTTGACTTTGAAAAATGGCAGCAGGCTTTTAATGACACAGGTCTTTCAATGGAATTTTATGCCAACAGAGAAAGAAGCTATGACGAGGTTCTCCCTTGGGATCATATTTCCGTAGGAGTAACAAAGAGGTTTCTTATGGAAGAAAGAGAACGTGCAATGAGAGCCGAAACCACACCTAACTGCCGACAGGAATGTCAGAACTGCGGTGCAAAATCTTTCGGAGGAGGTGTCTGCTTTGACAAACGATAATATAAAGTACAGATTTAAGTTTGAAAAGTTCGGAACAATAAAATTTATAGGACACCTTGATGTGGTAATAGTTTTCCAGAGAGCTTTAAAGAGAGCGGATATTCCTATTGCATACTCAAACGGATTTAATCCCCATCAGCTTATATCTTTTGCTTTGCCTTTAAGTCTCGGATACACAAGCATAGGCGAATACGGTGATTTTCAGTTACAGACAGAAGAAAACCCCGAAGAACTTAAAGAAAGGATAAATAATGCCCTTCCTGAAGGATTGGTAATAACAGAACTTATTAAACTTAAAGAAGGCGTTAAAAACACAATGGCAAGTGTCTGTGCCGCTTCATATGATATTTATTTTGATGAAACAATATCGCCGGAGGATATAAAAAACAATCTTTCTTCTTTTATTAACCAGAACGAAATATTGGTTATGAAAAAAACAAAGAAGAATTTCAAGGAAACGGATATAAAGCCCGATATTCTTGGTGCAGAGGATATTTCGGCAGACGGCAAAGGAGTTTTAAAGGTTCTTGTAAATGCGGGAAGTGTTAAAAATCTTAAACCGGAATCGGTGGCAGAGGGATTTTGCATATTCATAAATAAAGAATACAACCGATATAAAACAGCGTTCAGAAGAAACGAAATGTATATGAAAAATTCGGAAGAAAAACTTGTACCGCTTACGGACGGAGTGGGTGAAAATTGAAAAAAATAATAGTGGACAACTCACTTTTTCAGACAAGAATAGTTCTTGTCCATGACGGCGAGCCTGTGGAAATGTTTTACGAAAGCCGAAAGGGAAAAAGTATTGTCGGAAATATATATGCAGGCAGAGTGGAAAACTGCATAAAAGGTATGCAGGCTTGTTTTGTGGATATAGGAATAGGCAAAAACGGCTATCTTCCGTTAAAATCCGACAGCAGTATAAAAAACGGCGACACTGTTGTTGTTCAGGTGGAAAAAGATGCTTTCGGCAGCAAAGGTGTTGTACTTACGGAAAAGCTTTCTTTTACGGGGAAATTTGCCGTTATAATGCTTAATGATAAAGATAGCATAGGTATTTCAAAGAAAATAATAAATACAGAAGAAAGAAACCGTATATTTGATATAGTAACTAATCTGGGACTGAAGGACTGTGCTGCAATAGTAAGAACGGAAGGCGAAGGCAGAAGCCGTGATGAGATAGAAAAAGAAATAAGTTATCTTTACGAAAAGGCGGAAGACTTAAAATCAAAATCAAAGCATATTAAACCGCCGGCACTTATATTTGAAGAAGAAGACTTCGTAATTAAAAATCTGAAAAATATTTTTACATCGGATATAGATGAAGTTGTTGTCAATAACGGCAAAGACTATGAAAACATAAAAGCTATACCGGAGTTTAACGGCGAAAAAGTAAAGCTGTACGAAGGTGCAATACCGATATTCGATAATTTCTATATAGAAAGCAAAATAGACAGGCTATTTACAAACAAGATATGGCTTAAAAGCGGCGGTTTTATAATAATAGAACAGACAGAGGCTTGTGTTGTAATAGATGTAAATACAGGAAAGTATACAGGAAAGAAAAATACAGAAGAAACTTTTCTTAAAACAAACATAGAAGCGGCAGAAGAAATCGCCCGTCAGTTAAGATTAAGAAATCTTTCGGGAATGATAATAGTGGATTTTATTGACATGAAAAAAGAAGAAAACCGAGAGATACTTACTAAAAAGCTTCAGGATGCAGTTAAAACCGACAGGCTGAAAACAACGGTTGTAGGCATGACGGAGCTTGGGCTTATGCAGATGACAAGAAAAAAAGGCAGTCTCCCTGTGCTTAGTCTTATAAGCAGTCAGTGCTATACCTGCCAAGGAAGGGGAATAACGCCTTCTGCCGAATATGTTGCGGGAAAGATATTAAGAGAGGTAATAAATGCTTTTTCATCTGCCATGTATAAAAAAATAACCATATGTGCAGGAAAGAAATTAATATCTTTTATGAGGACAAACAGTACGGAGTACATAAAAGACATAGAAAAACGGTTCGGAAAGAAAGTTATGCTGGAAGAAATTGAAACGGCGGCTTTTGAATAC
>CAKQPE010000128.1 GCA_934256695.1 uncultured Eubacteriales bacterium | reverse complement strand
TATAGACTCTTTATTAAATTTATTGATTTTTAAAATTTCCTCCATGAGATTATTTCTTTCATTTTCTTTTCCGCCTATTAAAAGCAATTTTTTCTTTCCACTATTTTGAAAAGATTTCCATATACAGCTTGCTGTTGGCTTGTATACAGGCATCTCTGTAGCTTTCATATTTTTCTATCCATTCCTTTCCTTCGGCAGTAAGCACACTTCCTCCACCGGATTTTCCGCCTGTTATGCGTTTAATAAGCAAAAACCCCAAAGATTTTTCCGCATTATTAACCATACGAATGGCTTTTGTATACGAAAGCCCTACAGTAATAGCCGCAGAACGCAGAGAGCCTGTTTTTTCAATAGTTCTAAGGAGACGGCAAGGCCCTTCGCCAAAAAATTTTTCGTTATTGTCATCAAAAAAAGTTATTTTTGTTATTGCTTTCAAAAGTATAAACCTCCTTTGATATTTTATATTCAACAGATGTTTTCGTTATATTTTCAATAATATAACGTCATTATAACAAAACATCTTTTCAAAAACAATCTGTTTTATTATAATAATAAGGTCGTTTATTCGGAGCATCGAAAAAGAGGAGCTTTTTATGGTAACAATTAAGAATTATGTACGTGTAAAAAATCTGGAAGAAGCCTATGAGCTGAATCAGAAAAAAACCAACCGTATTATAGGCGGTATGTTATGGTTAAAAATGATGAATATCAATATTCAGACAGCAATAGACATTTGTGATTTGGGATTAAATAAAATCGAAGAAAATGCAGAAGAATTTTCAATCGGTGCAATGGTGTCTCTCAGACAGTTAGAGCTTCACCATAGTTTGAACACATATACACAGGGTGCTGTAAAAAATGCCGTAAAAGATATTGTCGGAGTACAGTTTAGAAATCTTGCAACAATAGGCGGAAGTATTTGGGGACGTTTTGGTTTTTCCGATGTATGCACAGTTTTTCTCGCTATGGATACTTATGTTGAGTTATATCACGGCGGAATAATTCCTTTAAATGAATTTATAAATATGAAACCCGACAGAGATATTATAGTCAGAATTATTATAAAAAAGAAAGCAGGGCAGTTTGCTTATCTGTCAGTTCGCAACCAAAGTACGGATTTTCCTGTAATTGCCTGTGCTGCTTCATGTATAGAAGGAAAATATCGTTTATCGGTAGGAGCAAGACCAAGCAAGGCTTTGTTGCTTTTAGATGAAGAAGGAATATTCTCAGACGGATTGACCGAGAGCAGTATTAAAACATTTTCCGTATTTGCGGAAAGCAAAATCTCGACAGGCAGCAACGTTCGTGCCGGTGCAGAATACCGCAAACGCCTTATAGGTGTATTAAGCCAAAGATTATTCAAGAAAATTATGGAGGAGCAATAATGGAAATTTGTATAAAAGTAAACGGAAAAAACATTGCCGAACATATCGAACCAGACCTGCTTCTCATTGATTTTTTGAGAAATCATGGCTGCTACAGTGTAAAACGAGGCTGTGAAACAGCCAACTGCGGTTTATGTACTGTAATTATGGACGGTACTCCTGTTCTGTCCTGTTCCTTATTGGCGGCAAGAGCTGACGGGCATGAAATACAGACGTTAGAAGGTTTACAGGAAGAAGCATCTGAATTTGTCGGTTTTATTGCAGACCAGGGTGCAGACCAGTGCGGCTTCTGTAATCCCGGATTTGTAATGAATACCATTGCATTGTTAAGAGAAAATCCAAACCCTACAGATGACGAAATCAGAGCATATCTTGCCGGCAATTTATGCAGATGTTCCGGCTATGAAGGACAGCTCAGAGGAATAAGAAATTTTCTTAACAGCAAAAAAGAAGTAAAGGAGATGGATTAATGGAGCATAAAAAATATAATTCGATTAATCGCTCAGTCAGAAAAAAGGATTCCATGCAGCTTCTTTTGGGAAAGCCTGTTTATGTAGACGATATTACACCTAAGGAAGCCTTGACAGTAAAACTTTTAAGGAGCCCTCACGCAAATGCAATAGTCGAAGAAATAAATGTTTCTGTTGCTAAAAAAATTCCGGGAATTGTAGATATTTATACTTGGGAAGATGTCCCGTCGCAGCGTTTTGCTATAGCAGGTCAGACATATCCCGAGCCTTCCCCATATGACAGACTTATAATTGACCGCCATGTACGTTGTGTAGGTGATGTAGTTGCCATTATTGCTGCCGAGGACGAAAAGGCAGCTTTAAAGGCAATGAAACTTATTAAAGTAAAATATAAGATTTTAGAACCTATATTGGATTTCCATGACTCTAAGGACAATAAAATACTGGTTCATCCCGAAGATGATTGGTTTCCGCCAATGGAAGTCGGAGGAAATCCAAAAAGAAATATTATTGCAAGCGAATTAAGCGGAGACGGTGATATTGATGCAGTAATGGCAGACTGTGATGAAGTAATAGAACACAAATATCATATGCGTGCATTCAATCAGGCTATGATGGAAACATTCCGTACATATACAAGCTTTGACCGTTATGGCAGACTGCATGTAATATCTTCTACACAAATTGTTTTCCATGTCCGCCGAATTCTTTCAAGAGCATTGGGTATTCCAAAAAGCAGAATAAGAGTAGAAAAACCTCGTATCGGCGGTGGTTTCGGGGCAAAACAGACTGCTGTAAGCGAAGTATATCCGGCATTTGTTACACTTAAAACAGGCCGTCCGGCAAAGATGATTTTTACAAGAGAGGAAAGCCAGATTGCAGGTTCTCCTCGTCACGAAATGGAAGTAAGCGTTCGTCTGGGAGCTAATAAAGACGGACATATACGTGGTCTTGATTTATATACACTTTCCAATACAGGAGCTTACGGTGAACATGGACCTACTACTGTAGGTCTTAGCGGTCACAAATCAATACCGCTTTATACAGGCGGGCTTGAGGCTTTCCGTTTTGGCTATGATGTAGTTTATACAAATACCATGGCAGCCGGTGCATATCGTGGATACGGTGCTACACAGGGTATTTTTGCTCTGGAAAGCATGGTAAATGAGCTTGCCGAAAACCTTGGTATTGATCCTACGGTAATACGAGAAAAAAATATGCTTCGTGAAGGCATGAAAATGCCGGCATATTACGGAGAAATCGCAAATGCCTGTGCATTGGACAAATGTATGGCTAAATGTAAAGAATTATTCCATTGGAACGAAAAATATCCTGTTCGTGAAATAGGTGACGGAAAGGTTCGTACTGCCGGAGTGGCAATGGCAATGCAGGGTTCATGCATTTCTAATCTTGACGTTGGCTCTGCTACGGTAAAACTGGCTGATGACGGCACATTTAACCTTATAATAGGTGCTGCCGACATGGGAACCGGCTGTGATACAATTCTTGCACAGATGGTAGCCGAATGTATGGACTGTTCTGTAGATGATGTTGCGGTATTTGGTGCGGATACAGATGCTTCTCCTTATGACTCCGGCTCGTATGCTTCATCTACAACATACATTACAGGTAAGGCAGTTGAGCTTGCCTGCACTGAGTTAAAAACAAAGATTTGTGCCATAGCAGCAGGAATGATTGGCTGTGATAAAGACGAAATGATTTTTGAAAACGGAAAAGCAAAACGTATCAATACAGACGAAAGTGTTTCATTATCAGAAATCAGCGTAAAAGAACAAATAGCAAATGATATTGCGGCAGTTGCCACCGTTTCTCACTCATCTCCGGTTTCGCCGCCACCGTATATGGTAGGTATGGTTGAGATAGAGCTTGACAGATACACAGGAGAAGTTAAAATATTAGATTATGTATCTGTTGTAGACTGTGGTATTGCCATTAATCCTGCTTTGGCCCGTATTCAGGCAGAAGGCGGTATTGTACAGGGTATAGGACATACTTTGTTTGAAAATATTACATATACCGAAAGCGGACGTCCTATTGAATCAAGTTTTATGCAGTACAAAATTCCTACACGTTTGGATATGGGACATTTACGTGTAGAGTTTGAAAACAGTTATGAGCCGACCGGACCTTTTGGGGCAAAATCAATCGGTGAGATTGTAATAAATACACCGGCACCTGCCATTGCTCATGCAATATACAGAGCAACAGGGGTATGGCACAGAGAACTTCCTATAACACCGGAAAAAATTCTTATGTCCATGCCGAAAGAAAGATAAATAAACAGGGGAGATTAAATTAAATGAAAAAGATTTTTCAATTATCTGATGCAGCATTTAAAATGGATGTTAAAATGCCTCTTTCGCAGGCAATTCCTCTTGGTCTGCAGCATGTTTTAGCAATGTTTGTAGGCAATTTAACACCACTTTTGATTATTACCGGAGCTTGCGGTTTGGCAGGCGAAGAATTTGCAGGCTTACAGCTTTGCCTTCTTCAAAATGCAATGCTTGTTGCCGGCATTGTAACTTTGGTACAGCTTTTCAGTGTAGGCCCTATAGGCGGAAGGGTGCCTATTATAATGGGTACTTCCTCTGGCTTTATAGGTGTATTTAACAGTGTTGCTGCTACTATGGGCGGAGGCGTAGTGGCATATGGTGCTATTATGGGGGCATCTATATTCGGCGGTATTTTTGAAACTATTCTCGGTTTTTTCTTGAAACCGCTCCGTAAGTTTTTCCCTGCGGTAGTAACAGGTACGGTTGTTATGTCTATAGGTTTAAGTCTTATTTCCGTAGGCATTAATTCGTTTGGAGGCGGAAACAAGGCAGCAGACTTTGGCTCTATGGAAAACATATTGCTTGCATTTTTTGTTCTTGCGGTAATCCTGTTTTTCAAACACAAGTCAAAAGGATTTTTAAGTTCATCTTCAATATTATTTGGTATTATTGCAGGATATATTGCGGCAATTATAATGGGATTTATACTTCCTACAACAGGTATAAACGCAGACGGTGTGGAATATACAAAAGCATGGGTACTGAACTGGGGAAAGGTTGCAGATGCAGCATGGTTTGAGATACCTGTATTTATGCCGGTAAAACCTGTTTTTGATTTACGTGCAATACTTCCTGTACTTATTATGTTTATCGTAACAGCTGTAGAAACTGTAGGCGATATTTCCGGTGTAATGGAAGGCGGACTTAACAGAGAGGCAACCGATAAGGAGCTTGCCGGTGGCGTAATGTGTGACGGTCTCGGATCTTCATTTGCCGCTTTATTCGGCGTACTGCCTAATACATCTTTCAGTCAGAATGTTGGTTTAGTTGCCATGACAAAGGTTGTTAATCTGTTTGCATTATCCACAGGAGCTGTTTTTCTTATACTTTGCGGACTTTGTCCTAAGCTTGCGGCTTTAGTCTCAATAATGCCGCAGTCTGTACTGGGCGGTGCAGCAGTAATGATGTTCTCATCAATAGTGCTTAGT
>CAKQPE010000127.1 GCA_934256695.1 uncultured Eubacteriales bacterium | reverse complement strand
GGGTTCTATGATGGGCGGCGGCGTAGAGGTTGAAATCTACGGCGATGACATGGATACATTGCAGACAATAAGCGATGAAATTGCTTTGCAGATGCAGAATGTAGAAGGCGTAAGACAGGTATCAAGTTCTCTTGAGGATACGGATACTGAGCTTGCCATAAAGGTAGATAAAGACAAAATAAGGCAGTACGGCCTTACAGGCTCGGATATTGCAAGTCAGGTTAAAAACACTGTCAGCGGATATACGGCAACAACCCTTAAAACAGACGGTGAAGAATATGATGTTATAATATCCTATCCGGAAGAAAGTGTATCAAATCTTGTTAATATAGAGGATATGTCCATATCAACAGGAAGCGGAACGTTAATACCTCTTTCTTCTGTTGCGGAAATTTCAATGGACGATGTTCCTTCTTCCATATCAAGAGAAGACCAGAGCAGATATGTTACCGTTTCATGCGATGTATACGGCAGAGACAGCGGAAGTGTGGGAAACGACATTCAAAACATACTTTCACAGCTTTCAATGCCTGACGGATACAGCGTAAAAATGGGCGGAAGCAACGAGATGATGAACGATACATTCTCATCTTTGGGATTGGTTATAATACTTGCCATTGTTCTTGTATACATGGTTATGGCGGCACAGTTTGAATCTCTTATAAATCCGTTTGTAATTATGTTCACAATACCGCTTGCCTTTACAGGTGCAATACTTATGCTCTTTATTTTCGGAGAGTCAATAAACATGATGGCACTTATAGGCTGTCTGGTTCTGGTAGGTATAGTTGTTAATAACGGTATTGTGCTTATCGACTATACAAACACACTGAGAAACAGAGACAAAATGGGACTGGAGGAGGCTGTGCTTACTGCCTGCCCTACAAGACTTCGTCCTATACTTATGACAGCCTTAACAACAATTCTCGGTCAGGTTCCGCTTATTGTTTCTACGGGTTCCAACAGTGAAACATTCAGAGGAATGGGACTTGTTATAGCCGGTGGCCTTACAATGTCAACTTTCCTTACACTGGTAGTTGTACCGATACTTTATATGATATTTGACCGAATTTCGTCTAAGTTCAGAAAAGTATTTAAATTTAAACAAAAGCTTAATCCTTATGACATAGATAAGGAATGCTCATAAGAATAGGTTCAGCCGTTCGCTTTAGCGGACGGCTGAGGGTGTCGACAAAGTCGACACCTAAGTCGAAATCAGGATTTCGACTTGTTTAAACAGAGGAATAAACAGACAGGTTCCATCGGCTTAAAAGCCTTGAAACCCGCTGTTTTCCTCGTCGGAAATGAATTCCGACTGCGGATTCCGGTCGGGAAACTTGTTCGTTTCCCGAACCCTTCCGCTTTATAAAATAACTTTGTCTACAGTCTAAGCCGTTCGCTTTAGCGGACGGCTTTTGGATTTATATTTTTACAATAATTACAATAAAAATACACATAATATTCACCCAAAAACCACCTGTATCTAACCTAAACATATGATAAAGAATGTTTAATTTATTTACCGAAAACATAGGAAAATAGGTTATTTTGTTTCTTTAAATCATGCAATTTTCGTGCTATAATTTATTATCATTTTAATTAATGAAAGTTATGTAATTTATTCATATGAAAATTTATACGGCAAGGGTGGTATTGACATGAAATTTACAAAAATGCAGGGCTGTGGCAATGACTATGTATATATAAATACATTTGAAGAAAAGGTAGACGACCCTAATAAACTTTCTATTGAAGTAAGTGACAGACATTTCGGTGTTGGTTCTGACGGACTGGTGCTTATTTGTCCGGCAGACAATGCGGATTTTACAATGCGTATGTTCAATCCCGACGGTTCTGAGTCCGAAATGTGCGGAAACGCCATAAGATGCGTGGGCAAATATGTTTATGACAGAAAACTTACAGATAAAACATCGGTGTCAATAAACACTCTTGCGGGAATAAAATATCTTGAACTTCATCTTGGCGAGGACGGAACGGTTGACACAGTTACGGTAGACATGGGAGAACCTATATTAAAGGCAGATGAGATACCGGTTGTAAGTGAAAAATATCCTGTAATAGGTGAAGAAATAACCGCTCTTGACAAGACATTTAAGTTTATCTGTGTTTCAATGGGAAATCCTCATGCCGTTACTTATGTTGACAATGTAAAGGATTTTGAGGTTGAAAAATACGGTTCTGTAATTGAGGTTGACAAACATTTTCCGAGAAAAGTAAATGTTGAGTTTGTGGAAAAGGTTTCCGACAACTACCTTAAAATGCGTGTATGGGAAAGAGGCACAGGTGAGACATGGGCTTGCGGAACAGGGACTTGTGCAACTGTTGTAGCTTCTGTTTTAAACGGAGTATGTGATAGAATAACTACAGTAGAGCTTTTAGGCGGAAATCTTACAATCGAGTGGAGAGAATCCGATAATCATGTATATATGACAGGTCCGGCAAGATATTCATTTGACGGAATCTGGTTAAAGTAAAGGAGGACTATAAAATGTCAGAAAGCTATATTCAGAAACTTATTGCCGAAAGAATAGGCGGCAGCAAATTCGGTAAAGATACCGTGTTATATAAATTTGAAAAAATAAAGAGAGCAAGACGTGCGGCTGTAGCTGCTCATCCGGAAATGGAGGTTATAGACCTTGGCGTAGGCGAGCCTGATGCTATGGCTGACGAAGGTGTTGTAAAAACACTTGCCGAAGAAGCTGCAAAGTGGGAAAACAGAGGATACACAGATAACGGCCGTGAACCTTTTATGAAAGCTGCGGCAAAATATATGGAAGATGTTTACGGTGTATCCGGAATTGACTATGAGACGGAGGTTCTTCATTCTATTGGTTCAAAACCCGCTCTTGCAATGATTCCTCAGGCATTTATTAATCCCGGAGATGTTGCACTTGTTACTGTACCGGGCTACGGTGTTTTGGGAACAATGACAAGATGGCTCGGAGGAGAGACATATAATCTTCCGCTTCTTGAAAGCAATAACTTTCTTCCTGACCTTGATAATATTCCGGAAGAAATTTTACAGAGAGCAAAAATACTTTATATAAACTATCCTAACAATCCTACAGGTGCTTTTGCAACAGAAGCATTTTTTAAAAAAGTTATAAGATTTGCCAAAAAGCATAAAATTATTGTTATTCAGGATGCAGCCTATGCAGCACTTACTTTTGACGGAACAAAGCCTTTAAGTTTCCTTTCCATACCAGGAGCAAAGGAAGTGGGTATCGAAATTCATTCATTAAGCAAGGCATTTAACATGACAGGCTGGAGAATGGCATTTATGGTGGGCAATCCGTTAGTTGTAAAAGCTGTTGCCGCTGTTAAGGACAACAATGATTCGGGTCAGTTCCATGCAATACAGCTTGCCGGAAAATATGCTCTTGAGCATCCTGAGATTACACTTGCTACGGCAGAAAAATATTCACGCAGACATACAATGCTTGCAGAAACCCTTAAAAAACTTGGTTTCAGTGCAAAAAAACCAAAAGCATCATTTTATATGTATGTTAAAGCACCTAAAGGCATTAAAGGCGGAGAAAAGTTTAAAACGGCAGAAGATTTCAGCCAGTGGCTTTTGAGGGAAAAACTTATTTCAACAGTGCCTTGGGACGAGGTTGAGCCTTATGTACGTCTTTCGGTAACATTCCTTGCACTGGGTGAGGCTGAAGAAAAGGATGTTATGCAGGAAATTTATGACAGACTTTCAGATGTTGAATTTGAGTTTGAATAATTTTTTATTTTAGTATATAATAGAATAAAATATAAAAAACGCTTGTAATTTTTACAGGCGTTTTTGTTGCTTAACTAAAAATAAAAAACGGAGTGATTAATATATGGCAGAAAAAATACAGCTCCATTCAACAGAAGATATAAAAGAACGTGTGGTTGTGGTAGGTATTGATGTAAATGGGAACAACAGTAATACAGAAGCCTGTCTTGACGAGTTGGGACGTCTTATAGACACAGCCGGAGCAGAAGAAATAGGGAGACTTATTCAAAAAAGAGAAAGGATAAATCCGGGGCTTTATCTCGGAACAGGAAAAGTTGAGGAGTTAAGAAATCTTGTTTCGGAGCTTGGGGCAACGGGTGTCGTATGTGATGATGAGCTTTCACCGGCACAGATGAAAAACCTTGAAGAAGCGTTACAGACTAAGGTAATGGACAGAACTATGGTTATATTGGACATATTTGCAAAAAGAGCTATGTCCAGCGAAGGAAAAATACAGGTGGAACTTGCACAGCTCAAATACAGATTGTCACGTCTTTCCGGTTTAGGTGCATCGCTGTCACGTTTGGGTGGCGGAATAGGCACAAGAGGACCGGGAGAGAAAAAACTGGAGACAGACAGAAGATATATAAAAGACAGAATAAGCGAGCTTAAAAGCAATTTGGAAGAAATCAGAACCCACAGAGAACTTTTGAGAAACCAAAGAAAGAAGAAGGGTTCTGTAATAGTATCTCTTGTGGGATACACCAATGCAGGAAAATCTACTATATTAAATGCCATTACAAATGCAGGTGTTCTTGAGGAGGACAAACTGTTTGCAACTCTCGATACAACTACACGTGTGGCACAGCTTCCGGGAGGAAGCAGTATAATGCTTACCGATACGGTAGGCTTTATACAAAAGCTTTCACATCACTTGGTAGAGGCGTTTAAAGCAACATTGGAGGAGCTGCAGTATGCAGATGTACTTCTTCATGTGGTAGATGCATCCGATCCGTCTGCTGATGTTCACATGAAGGTTGTATATGATACCCTTAAAGACCTTGGCTGCGGAGACAAGCCTGTTATAACGGTATTTAATAAAATGGATGCTTGTGAAAATATTCATGTGCCTGAGGATAAGAACAGTATTTCACAGATAAATATTTCCGCAAAAAGCGAAGAAGATTTACAGAGGCTTCTTGCCGAAACAGAAAGAGTATTAAAATCATTCCGCCGACTTACTAAGGTGCTTATACCATATTCAAAGGGAGGTTTACTCAACAATATTTATGGTAAAAGCGAAATAGTATCGGAAGAACACACAGAAGAAGGTACTTTAATAGAAGCATATATGGACGATGAAACAGTGTCTCGATTAAAGGAATTTATAAAAGAATAAAAATTTTTGATACAAAACCAACTCGAAATTTATTTTGGGTTGGTTTTGTTGGTTTATATATTTATATTTATCAGACTACGAAAACTTGAAACATTATGTTTTGTATAGGATTTGGAATTTTGAATATCATAAAATATAAATTTAGCAGTCAGTTGCCAGTGGACAGAAACCCCTCAGTCACTGCGTGACAGCTCCCCTTTCATGGGAGCCTAAAAACCGCCGTTTTAAAGCCG
>CAKQPE010000126.1 GCA_934256695.1 uncultured Eubacteriales bacterium | reverse complement strand
CCTTCTCCACAAGGGAGAAGGCTTTAAAACCCTTCCGTCAAGCTACGCTTGCCACCTTCCCTTTCAGGGACGGCTTTCGATTTGGGAAGGCTCCCATGAAAGGGGAGCTGTCACGCAGTGACTGAGGGGTTATGATTTCAGTCTGATAAATTTCTGTTGTTAAAACACAAAAATTATGCTAACGTATTTATTATTATAAAATAAAATTCGGAGGAGTTTAAATGTTTTTCTTTCTTGCCATAATGCCAATTAAAAAAATTATTCCCTATTCTTTAAGCGGAATATGCAAAAAATGCTCAAACATATGTAATTACGAAATTATAATGACCGCAAACTGTCTTAGCATATTCTTTATACCGATATTTAAATTCGGAAAACAGTATTTTGTACGTACCGACTGTTGTTCGGCTCTTTACAGTCTGGATAAAAAAACAGGCAATGCCATAGCAAGGGGCGAAAACGTACCTATTACCGATGATGTTCTCACATTAATAGACGATAATTTCAGTCAAATAAAAAACTGCCCTTACTGTGGAAACGAAATAAATTCCGATTTTGAATACTGCCCAAAGTGCGGAAAAAAATTATAAATGATTTTAACCCAAAAAGCCCTTAAAACACTATAGTTTTAAAGGCTTTTTTTAGAAAAGTTTCATGGTTTTCAAAAAAACGCAGCTGTTGGCAACACCACAGCCACCTTATTCTTCTATTGGTTTAACTTCACCTGTTTCCGTATCTATAACAAACCCACGTATAACAACATCAGCCGGCATAAGCGGATGATTTTTCAGTACATCAACTGTCTCCGCTACAGAACCTTCTACTGTATCAAAACCACTGAGCCATTTTTCAAAATCAACGCCGCAGTAACGCATCATATCTATGTGTTCTTGTGTTACTCCTCTTTTAAGAAGGTGGTCAATCATCAGCTTGGCATTTATTCCGGCAACACCGCAGTCCGTATGTCCTATTACCATTACTTCCTCTACACCCAGTTCCACTATTCCTATAAGCAGACTTCTTACAACACTTCCGAAAGGATTTGTTACCATGCCGCCTGCGTTTTTAATCATTTTTACGTCACCGTTTTTTATTCCCAATGCTGCCGGTATGAGTTCAACAAGTCTTGTATCCATGCAGGTAAGTATGGCTATTTTCTTATCGGGATACTTACTTGTCTTGAAATTTTCATATTTCTTGCTTTCAACAAATTTTTTATTGTATTCCAAAAGCTCGTCTATCATAGTTGTTCCTCCTTAATATTCGCAGTTACAAATTCCGCCGCACCGTATATTCCCGCATCATTTCCCAATGACGCCGCAGCAAACGGTATTTCTTTTTCTGTATTAAAAGCATATTGACTAAAATATTTCTTTATAGGTTCTATTATTATTTCACCGGCAAGTGATACTCCTCCGCCTATAATAAAAATCTCCGGATCAACTGTTCCCGCAATATAGCTTAAACCAAGACCGATATATTTTCCTGCCATATCAAAAGCCAAGAGCGAAAGTTCATCGCCTTCTTTTGCAAAATTCGCTATATCCCTGACTTCTATATTTTTAATTTTGTTTATAGGCGAAGTCGGATAATCTTTTCTTTTTTCATTTACAAACCGTACTATTCCTACGGCAGAAGCAAAATATTCCATGTCAAGCAATTTGCTTCCGTCAGGCGTACTCATTTTGAAATGACCTATTTCTCCTGCATTTCCACGGCTGCCGGAAACAATGTTTCCGTTTTCTATTACCGCACCGCCTATGCCTGTGCCTATGGTTATCATTACGGCTCTTTTGTACTTTCCTCCGCAACCGTTTATAACCTCTCCCATACCGGCCGCATTGGCATCGTTAAGCACAAACGTTTTTATTCCTGTCAGTTTTTCCAGTTCTTCTCCGACTTTCTTATATCCCCAGCCTATATTTACACAGCCTCTCACAAGACCTGTGTCATCAACAGGCCCCGGAACGGAAATGCCTGTACCAACAATATTTTCTGTTTTTATTTTATATTCAGATATACATTTTTCTGTTTCCTTTGAAATATCGTGCAGTATATTTTCTCCATTGTTTGTTTTATCGGTAGCTATACTCCATTTTTTCAAAAGTCTGCATTTTTCATCAAAAAATCCGAACTTAATTGCCGTACCGCCAAGGTCAATGCCGAAAATATATTTTTTAATCATAAATATTCTATCTCCCCTTTAAACGGCAGTTTAAGTTCTTTCGAGTTTAAAACGGCTTTTGTCAGGTCTGCCCCAACATAATTTAATTTAAGAGAAAAGAACGGACAGCCGCTTTCTATAAGGTAAAGAAAAATTTTATCTCCTTCCCAGCAGTAAAGGGAATTGACTTTCTCTTTTTCGACCCACATCAGTTCTCCTTCGTCACATTCCTTTAATTCTCCGCTGAAATCATCGGACAAAAATAAGTGCATATATTCAGTGCCCCATTCATCAGACACAAAAGTAACTATGCCCTTGTATTTATATGAATTAAGGTCAAGTCCCGTTTCTTCTTTAACCTCTCTTAAAGCACAGTCCTCGGGGCTTTCGCCGTATTCAAATTTTCCGCCAACGGCAATCCACTTATCCTTATTTTCGTCTATTTTCTTTTTTGTACGGTGAAGCATTAAATACTTTCCGTCTTTTTCTATATAACAAAGAGTTGTATTACGCATAATATTCACCTATATAAAATGTTTTTAAATATTAAAAGTTTTACTCAATTTTTTACAAAAAATTGTGGGTGTAGGCAGAGCCTACAGTCTTTTATTAATCAAAGAGTATTTTAAGGGAGTTTGAGGGTGCTTTTACGATAGAAAAACACCCTCTACATTAACCTGTTTGTACGATTTTACTTTTACAACAGTTTTACGGTCATTTATTTAATTACATTGCTTCGTATGTTTCTCTTATTGCCTTAATAAAGTTTTCGCTGTTTAAAACAACAGGGTTTTCAAGCTCTGTAATAAGAGCAAGGTCTTTTGTCATCTTTCCGTCCTCAATAGTCTTTATTGTGGCTTTTTCGAGTTTATCGGCAAATTCCACAAGTTCGTTTATTGAGTCAAGCTCGCCTCTTTTTCTTAAAGCTCCTGTCCATGCAAAAATAGTTGCAACGGAGTTTGTTGATGTTTCTTCGCCTTTAAGATATTTGTAATAATGTCTCTGTACCGTTCCGTGAGCCGCTTCGTATTCATATATTCCCGAAGGAGAAACAAGAACAGATGTCATCATTGCAAGAGAACCGAAAGCAGAAGAAATCATATCGCTGAAAACATCGCCGTCATAGTTCTTGCAGGCCCATATAAAACCGCCTTCTGATTTCATTACCCTTGCTACTGCATCATCTATAAGTGTATAGAAATATGTTATTCCTGCTTTTTCAAATTTTTCCTTATATTCTTTTTCGTAAATGTCGGCAAATATATCCTTAAAAGTATGGTCGTATTTTTTGGAAATTGTATCCTTGCTTGCAAACCACAAATCCTGTTTTGTTGAAAGAGCGTAGCCGAAACAGCTTCTTGCAAAGCTTTCTATTGAATTATCAAGGTTATGCTGTCCCTGAAGAACACCTGCACCTTTGAAATTATGTATAAGCTCTCTTGTTTCGTTTCCGTTTTCGTCTGTGAAAACAAGTTCAGCCTTGCCTGCACAATGCACTTTTATTTCAACCGATTTGTAAACATCACCGTAAGCATGTCTTGCTATGGTAATAGGTTTCTTCCAGCACTTTACAACAGGCTCTATGCCTTTTACTATTATAGGTGTTCTGAAAACAGTTCCGTCAAGAATAGCTCTTATTGTGCCGTTTGGACTTTTCCACATCTGTTTAAGGTTATATTCTTTTACTCTTGCGGCATTAGGTGTTATTGTGGCACATTTAACAGCCACACCGTATTTTTTAGCAGCCTCGGCAGATTCAACAGTAACCTTATCGTCTGTTGCATTTCTGTTTTCAAGCCCTAAATCATAATATTCGCTTTTTAAATCTACGTAAGGAAGAATAAGTTCATCTTTAATCATCTTCCAGAGAATTCTTGTCATTTCATCGCCGTCCATCTCTACGACAGGCGTTGTCATTTTTATTTTATCCATTTTTTATTCCTCCGTTGAAAAATACTAAGACTGTGGGACTCTGTCCCACACCCTGCAATTTTTTGAAAGATAAAACCTTGAGACTCCGTCTCAAACTCTGCAAGCCTTTAAAAAGGCTTGACCTAAACTTTAACATAAAACGCAATTACATTGCGTTTTAATAAAAATTTTGATTCAACCTACGCTTTCTACATTTATCTTCGCAGTTCATTGTCAGTCATAGCTTTTGGTAAAACCCAAAAGTCTTTAATTTATAAATATAAATTTAGATTTATTATTATACAAAATTTTCTTCTTGGCAATACAATTTTTAAATTTATTTAATTAAAGTGCCTTAAAACTTATACATCATAGCCCATTTTTATAAGTTCTTCAATTTTATCACTTTCTGGAGCGTTATTTTCAACCTCGTATACCGAAATCATATGCGATAAATTTTTGTCCTCAAGACTCTTTGCGTTATAGTTTTCAAACCCTTTAATAACTTCCTCCCTCATATGCTTTAAATCTGTACTTGGCTGTAATTTAAGTTTCCTGCAGGCAAGTCCAAGTGCATAAGCAAGCTCATAATCGGATATTATTGCCGGGTGCATATCGCTTTTCATTTTTATATTTATTGCCTGTTCAATAAGCATAGGTATCATTTTTAAGACTCCTTTACCAAAAGTGAATTGAATATACCATCAAGCTCCGGACACAATTTTCTTAGATTAACCGGTCTGCCGTCTTTATTCAAAAAACAATGTCTGCTTTTTCCGACTGCCGTTACGGCACCGTTAGCCTTATTTGTCATTGTATATTTAATAGTCATTTTTATACCGTTATAAAATTCTTCTTCAACGGCAATAACTATTGTATCGTCAAAATCTGTTGATTTTTTATATTCACACTCAATTCCCAAAACAGGGCTTATTATTCCTTCTTCCTCAAGGCGTTTGTAACCGAAGCCTGATTTTTCCATCATGTCAACCCTTGCTTCCTCCATCCAACGTATATAGTTGGAATGATGCACAACTCCCATTTTATCTGTCTCATAATAGTGTACTTTATGTTCATATGGTTTAAATTCCATTATTGTTTCCTCCGTAAAACATAAACTGCTGTCTGTATCCCCACCTGTGTTTTTTAATAAGCAAATATTTTCAATATCAAATAAAAATAGTTTGCACAATTATTTTAAACAGTATTTTATCATATAATATTTAAAATATCACTTTTCTGTTTAAAAACATCAATATTATATTGATAAAATTTATTTAAACATTTTTCCGTATATCAAATGTGTTGAACAAAAATATATTTTATGTTAAAATATATAAGGATATTGACAAAGTCGACACCTAAGTCGAAATCAGGATTTCGACTTGTTCAAACAGAAGAATAAACAGACAGGTTCCATCG
>CAKQPE010000125.1 GCA_934256695.1 uncultured Eubacteriales bacterium | reverse complement strand
TGTGGAAGAACAACGGCACCACGAACCTGCTGATCAGCATGTCTGCTGTCAACACCCAAACGAATATGTGCTTCAACAGTTTCATCAAACTTTGCAGATGATGTCTGCTGAACAAGATTAATTGCTTCGGATGCATCGTAAAGAGTTGCACCGTTTACAAGTTTTGCTTTTTCTAAATATTTCTTTCCTCTTTTCACTTTTGTGTCCTCCTTATGTGGTAATATCGGGAGTAAGTCCCTCCCACTTGGATAAGCTCTTTATCAGCTTATCAATTATTCTTCAACAACAATACCCATGCTTCTTGCTGTTCCGCAGATCATGCTGTAAGCAGTTTCAACAGATGCAGCGTTAAGGTCAGGCATTTTAAGTTCAGCTATTTTCATAACTTCTTCTTTAGCAATTTTAGCTACCTTTGTTTTGTTAGGTACGCCTGAACCTGATTCAATCTTGCAGGCTTTTTTAAGAAGAACTGCTGCCGGTGGAGTCTTTGTTACAAATGTGAAGCTTCTGTCAGCGTATACTGTGATAACTACAGGAATGATAAGGCCAGCCTGCTGAGCTGTTTTCTCGTTGAATTCCTTGCAGAAGCCCATAATGTTAAGACCGTGCTGACCAAGAGCAGGACCAACCGGTGGAGCTGGTGTTGCCTTACCTGCTGCGATCTGTAATTTGATATAACCTGTTACTTTCTTTGCCATGTCGGCACCTCCTATAATGTGGTAAATAACGGGGATTTATTTCCCTCCCACGCGCAGTATAATCTCCGCGCAAAACGAACATTTAACAAATTTGAGTATTTAAATATACTCAACTAACTCAGACAATCTTTTCAACCTGTGTATAATCAAGCTCAACAGGTGTCTCCCTGCCGAATATTGAGATCATAACAACTATTGTACGCTTGCCCTCGTTAATTTCCTTAATAATACCTGTAGAATCGGTAAATGGGCCACTTGAAACCCTTACACCTTCACCAAGTTCAAAGTTCATATCGAATGAGCTGTCTTCTATACCCATTGCAAGAACCTCTTCATCTGAAAGAGGAACAGGCTTGCTTCCCGGGCCAACAAAACTTGTTACGCCTCTTGTATTTCTTACAACGTACCATGTCTCATCGTTCATAATCATTTTAAGAAGAACATAACCTGGGTATATCTTTCTCTGAACAGTCTTTCTCTGACCGTTCTTTTCCTCAGTTTCGTCCATAAGCGGAACACTTACTTCAAAAATCTGATCCTGCATACCCCTGTTTTCAACTAACTTTTCGATATTGGCTTTTACTTTGTTTTCATAGCCGGAATAAGTATGGACAACATACCATCTGGCTTCCTGCTCATTTCCATCAGGCAGGCTGCTGTTTTCAGCGTTTAAAATTTCCTCAGACATACTATCCATCCTTTTTATATGTCTCTTAGTTTAAAACAGTAATAAGCAAGCTCTGTAACTGGCTGAATACTGTGTCCATGCAGAATATAACGGCTCCGAAGAATATCGAAGTCACTATAACTGTAGCGGTCTTTTTAATGACATCGCCTTTGTTTGGCCAGACTATTTTTTTAAACTCCGCAACATGGTCAGCTACAAAACCAGATGAGCCCTGTTTTTTTGACTTTGAATCATTTTTTGCTTTTTTGGATTCGTTTTTTTCACTTGGGTTGTTCGTAATATTCTGATTATTTTCTTCCATGTTTTCTTCCACATCCTTTTCAGGCTGCTATACACAAAACTTATTTTGTTTCTTTGTGTAAAGTATGTGTTTTGCAGAATTTACAATATTTCTTGATTTCCATTCTGTCAGGCATTGTTTTCTTGTCCTTTGTTGTTTCATAATTTCTCTGCTTGCACTCTGTGCATGCTAAAGTAATTTTGGTTCTCATAAGTTACACCTCCATCTCAAAGATAACAAAATTACGCATAAAAAAAAGACTTTCGTCTATCGTGGATTATTCTATCACACCCTATATTCTTTTGTCAATAACTATGCCTATAAAAATAAATATATTTAAAAATTTTAATAAACCTGCCGTTATTTAAGCCGTCCCTTAAAGGGAAGGTGGCAGGCTTCAGCCTGACGGAAGGGTTCGCCCTCTCCCTCGTGGAGAAGGTGGTACAGCTTTAGCTATGACGGATGAGAAACTTTAGAAATATCCTTTTTAGAAAATTTCCCAGAAAAACGCAATTTATTGCGTTTTGATAAAAGTTTTACTCGATTTTTTTCAAAAAATCGCAGGGTTTGGAACGGAGTCCCAAGGTCTTGAAGTATTAAAAAAGGGTGCCGATAAATCGACACCCGTAATTTTCCGTATTATAAATTACATAAGACCAGGAAGTACGTTTACAAAGCAGCTTGCTATAAGTACAAGTACAAGACCTGTAAGACCTGCTATAAAGCCAGGAAGTGTCCAGCCTTTAAGTGTATCCTGGAATGAGAAATCAGCAAATCTGTTGATTACCCAGAAACCTGAATCGTTTGGAAGTGAAAGACCTACAGAACCGAAGCAGATTGCAAGACCTACAAGTACAGGTGAAGCACCCATAGATGCAATTGAAGGAGCAACGATAGCTGATGTTGTAACAAGAGCTACTGTAGCAGAACCCTGAGCTGCTCTAAGGATCTGAGAAAGTACAAATCCAAGTATAATAAGAGGAACATTGAAGTTACTCATAATTGTTACTATGTAATCACCGATTCCTGTTGCGTTGATGATAGCACCGAAACTTCCGCCGGCACCTGTTATAAGAAGTACCATACCTGCCTGTGAAGCAGCCTCTGAAAGAATATCGTCAAGAGGACGTTTGAAGTATTTCTTGAGTGCAAATATAGCTACAACAACACCGATGAAAAGTGCTACGTTCTTATCGCCTAAGAATTTGCATACAGCTGTTAATGTAGGGTTGCTGTCGCCTACTGCTGTGCTTACTATTGTACCAACAAGGATAAGTACGATAGGAAGAAGAATAAGACCGATAGCAAGAACACCTGATGCTCTTTCTTCTGAGTTTCCTTCTACACCAACCTCAACACTTTCATCAGCATCTACAAAGTGAGATGGGAAGAAAGTCTTAGCTGTGAGCTTTGAGAAGAATACACCGCCTACAAGAGCTGCAATAAAACCGAAGATAAGACCATAAGCAACAAATGATGCAACAGAAGCACCTACGTTGCCGGCAACAGCCATAGGGCCAGGTGTAGGAATAATTACACAGTGACCAACAATAAGACCTACTGCAAGAGCTGTAACAAATCTTGCAAGAGGAATACCTGTCTTTTTGGAAAGCTGTTTTGCTATTGTAACAAGAATAACGAAAGCAGCATCAAAGTAAACAGGAATAGCTACGATAACACCTGTAATCGCAAGAGCGAGAGGTGAGTTTTTCATACCAACTTTTTTAAGTACAAGGCTTGCAATTTCTTCTGTACCGCCTGTTTCGTAAAGAAGCTGACCAAGAATAATACCAAGGGCAATAACTATACCTATGCTTGTCATAGTATTACCGAAACCACTTGCTATGTTTGATGATATATCGCCAGGGCTTAATTTTGCACCAAAGCCGATAACCATAGAAATAAAGATAAGCGCAAGAAATGGATTAACCTTAAATTTAATGATTAAGAGCATAAGAAGCGCTATACCGATTAAGAATATCGCCAATAACATACACACATAACTCCTTAGTAAATTAGATTTTAAAATTCCCCATCTGCACTGCACAAAAATATCCGAACAAAAACACCCTGCTCCCTAATGCACAGCACTCCTGCCCGTATTTTATTTTTATACCTACAGAAAAAATATATTTTGTTTTTAATAATAAGCTGCGCAGCAAAATCATTACTTAACAAAAATATAATCGTTATTTTTTAACGCACGTATATAATATGTTGATATTCTTAATTTGTCAATTTTCAAGTTTCGTTTAATCTTTTATTCATTTTTTCTAAATTATAAATTCAAATCATCGGTTTTATGTTTATATTTAAATACAATCCAACCTATAAAAAACCTATTTTCGTTTTTTTGGCAGAATATATTTAGCAAATTGCAGTTATTTTTCTTTCCATTGTCGTGTTTTTTGTGAATTTGTAAAAAAATTCACAAATTTATCACCTATTTTATATAAATATTAAAGTTTAATTAAACACCTTGACTAATAAACATAAAACAGAATTTTTGTGTATATTTTTCAAATTGCTGCTTTTAAGCCTTCTTTCAAGGCAATACTTAAAAAATATCATTTTTTACAAAAAATTGTGGGTGTTGTCAACACCCACGGTCTTAATCTTTTACCACGTATGTCTGTGTAACTGTCCGTATAGCTTCAATCCTTCAAAATTCTGCTGTCTTAATGCTTCATAAAGCACTATTGCCACAGAATTCGACAGATTAAGACTTCTTGCTTCCCCAAACATAGGTATCCTTATAGATGTGTCTTTGTAATCCAATAATATTTCCTCCGGTATTCCTGCCGACTCTTTTCCAAACATTATATAGTCGTTTTCACCGAAAACAGCCTCTGTATATATTTTCTTAGCCTTTGTCGTTGCCATCCATATTTTGGCATTAGGATTTTTTTCTTTGAAATCTTCAAAGTTTTCGTAATATCTTATATCAAGTTCCTTCCAATAATCTAATCCGGCCCTTTTAAGATATTTGTCCTCTACCGAAAAGCCAAGGGGCTTTATTAAATGCAGTACCGTGTTTGTAACAGAACAGGTTCTGGCTATATTTCCCGCATTCTGTGGTATTTCAGGTTCGTGAAGAATAATATTCATGGTTTTACCTCCAAAAAATCATTTTAAATTTATATAAGTTTTACATATATCTTGACAAGTTCTAAAAAAATTATTATTATTAAGTAAGAATAATTATTAGTAAGGAGAATGTCTATGAAGCAGTTTGCAGAAATTTTAAAAGAAAAAGGATTAAAAGTTACTCCGCAAAGGCTTGCTGTCTATTCGGCACTAAAAAACACAAAGAGCCACCCTTCGGCAGAAGATATACACAAAATGCTCCTCACAGACAATCCTTCTATAAGCCTTGCTACCGTTTATAAAACTTTAGACAGTTTTAAATCAGCGGGTCTTATAAAAGAACTTAACCTCTGTTTTGAACATTCAAACTATGATGCCGATATTTCAAATCATCAGCATATTGTCTGTACCTCATGCCGTCGTGTGTTCGATGTATATTATACACCAGAAACAACCATGCGTGAAGAAGTAGAAAAAATAAGCGGTTTTAAAATTGATGAAGAACAGATTGTTTTTTACGGAACCTGTCCCGAATGTGCGAAAAATTAAAACATTGGGGTTTTACCCCAAACCCTGACAATTTTTTGAAAAAAATTGAGTAAAACTTTCAATAAAATACCATGGCAAAGCCATGGTATTTTTGTAATAATCTATTATATTTTTCCGAAAAACAGAGACCGTTTCAAGTTTTGTGTAAACGTTAAAAACTGATATAAGATTTGTGAATAGTTACAAATGGGCAGAGCC
>CAKQPE010000124.1 GCA_934256695.1 uncultured Eubacteriales bacterium | reverse complement strand
CCTGTCTGTTTATTCTTCTGTTTGAACAAGTCGAAATCCTGATTTCGACTTAGGTGTCGACTTTGTCGACACCCTCATACCATGACTCGGTCATGGTATTTTATTAAAAGTTTAGATCAAACCTTTTCAAAGGTTTGCAGAGTTTGAGACAGAGTCTCAATGTTTTAATCATTTCTAAAAGCTTGAGGGTGCTTTTACCGTAGAAAAACACCCTCAATATCCGTAAATTTATAAAATTTGTCCTTACTCAACCTCATCAACAAGGTGCTTTATTGCCTCTAATGCTTCTTTAGGGAGCTTGTCATATCCACCCTTAAAATCATTTCTGCTTTCTATAAATGCATATCTGTCTTTAAGTCTTGCTTTTAATGTGTCTTTGTATACATTGTCATTTAAATCAGGTACAAAGCCGTCAACTTCGTATATATCAATATTTTCAAAGTTTCCCCACTGCTTAAATTCCGCTTTTCCTTCAACTACAGCCTCTACACAGCCAAGTGTAACTTCTTTTGGAATTTTCTTGTCCATAAGAAAACCTGTGTTAAGTATATAGCAGTCAACTCCTCTTTCTTCAAAGAGATATTTGAACTTTTCGTAATCGTCTTTTAACGGATATGTTCTGAATGGGTTTGCATATGACTCAAACACAAGTGCATCAGGGTCAACTCCCGGTGCAAGTCTTTCCGCCGTACTTCTCTTTGTTGCCAGTGCCGCACCCATTACGGACGCAAGTACAGAACCTTTTAATTTAACAAGCGGCGGCATTGTAGGGTCTTTCATAAGATAGAATATGGCGTTTACGGGTTCTTCTATTTTGTCCACCCTGTTAGGTGACCATAACTTGCTCTTTATTGCTCGTCCGTTGCCGTTTCTTATGTCCTCTGTTACCAGCACAACCCTTCCGTCATCATCAAGAGTAGCACCTACGTTTTGTACTGAAAGAAGATATTTGTTGTCAGGACTTTCCATAGGATAATCCTGTGTTTTGTCAAAGTATGAAGGCTCTAAAGCCACCGAAGAACCGTCCTTTGTGGATATTATAAAAGCATCATCGTGAAGAACCGTTACATCATACTTTCCGTCATGCTTAGCGTGTGTAATTGTTGATTTTCCCGAGCCCGAAAGACCGAATACTCCTGCAACAAATGACCTTCCGTTGGCAAGATTGTATCTTTTCTGTCCACCGTGGCATGAGGCAAAACCATTTCTGTTTGCTATTCCCCATGCAAGTGTAAGAGTACCTTTTTTGAGTTCTCCGAAATAACTCATGCCAAGTATTGCGGCACAGTTGTGTGTAGGGTCGAAGAACGCCAGTCCCAAAGGATAATCAGGGTGTGACCAGTCAGGGTCTGCAAATATATAAATATCCCCCTCTTTGTTCATCTGGTTGGACATTCTGTACATCTTTGTATATTCGTTTGTTATGTACTGGAAATTAAGAAGCCAGTTATACATAAGCATTTCGTGTGTTTCAGGTATAAGAAGGTTTGCTCTTACCATAAAATCATGGTGCAGACCTATGTATGCCTTTGCATGATAGAGCTTTTTATTCCTTAAAGCATAGACTGCATCTCTTATTTCACCGCATATTTTTTTTATATCAACGCCGGGTTCACCTGCTATTCTTCTTGCTGCGGCTGTTCTGCCTGTTATAGAACCGTTGTTGAAAAGGAGTACCTTTGCACCTTCTTCAAGACCTATTTCGTTCGGTCTTTCTACCATAATGTCCGTAACTATTGTTCCTGGTGCATTTTTAGCCAGCTTATAGCTTTCTGCCAATGATTTTATTTGTTCAACATTGTTGCCGTAAAAAGCAGTTTCAATAGTTGTTCTTGCCATAGAAAACATGGGGTTTGATGAGTTTATCTCGCTCCATTTAAACTTTGCCTTTGTTGCCATTTTATAAAACTCCTTCCCTATATTAAAACCTTTGGGGTTTCACTCCAAGCCCCGACCAGCTTTTGAAAAAGTTGGATCAAAACTTTTATCAGATACCCTGACTGTTGTCATGGTATCTTGTTAAAGTTTAGGTCAAGCCTTTAGGGAACCGCAAAGATAGATGCGGCGGCGTAAGCCGATTTGCGAAGCAAATTTCCTGACCAAGAAGGCTTGCAGGTGTGGACAGCGTCCACGGTTTTATCTCTTAATTCAAACTTGTAAGGAGACCTTCAAGTATTATACTTGAATTCTTTGCTGCGGTATCCTTAAACTCATTGTAGCTTATGCCTGCACTGCCGTCTGCATTGTCAGATATTGAACGTATTATAACAAACGGAATACGGTTTAAATAGCATACGTGTGCCATTGCCGCACCTTCCATCTCTGCACAATAGGCTTTGAAATTATTCCATAAAAATGTTTTTTGTTCTTGTGTACTTATAAACTTGTCTCCGCTTGCCACTCTGCCCTTGTACACATTATGTCCTTCAAGTGTCTCTCCGGCTTTTTCGGCAAGATCTATTAATTCTTCGTCAGCCTTAAAATAACTTTCGTCCATTCTCGGTATTGTTCCTATAGGATCTCCAAGAGCTGATACGTCCATGTCATGCTGAACAGCATCTGTCGATATTACAACATCGCCAATCTTTAAATCCGCAAATATTCCTCCGGCAACACCTACGTTTATTACGCAGTCTACGGCAAAATGGTCTATCAGTACCTGTGTGCAGGCAGCCGCATTTACCTTGCCTATTCCGCATTTAACTATTACTACACTGTTTGAGCCGTATTTTCCCACAAAGAAATCCAGACCCAATATATTTTTGGCAGAAATTATTTCTGAAATTTCTTTTATAAATGCGACTTCTTCGTCCATCGCACCGATAATACCTATAGTTTTCATTCAGATGTCCTCCTCTGTCATCAATAAGTGGCATTTATTTTTAAATCATATGCCGTAAAATAAATCCTCTCGCTGATTAATTTAAAAAATAAATTATCTGTATATTATCACATTTTTATGTTATCATACAATAGTAAATGTATTTGTATTATACGGACTCTGTTTTGTACAGTCCTAAAATATGTATTTTTTACATATTTTTATATTGGAAACAATAAATTTTATCAACTAAAATACTATTTTGCTATGGAGGAATTTTATGGACTTTTCAGTAGGCGATATTGTTCAAATGAAAAAAACACACCCTTGCGGCGGTACTCAGTGGGAAATACTGAGAACAGGCATTGATTTCAGAATTAAGTGTACCACCTGCGGTCACATGGTAATGCTCCCCCGTACAAAGTTTGAAAAAAGTGTCAAAAAGATTATTTCCAAAACTGCCGATAAAAATTCAAACTAATCAATCAGCCAACTATATAATAATAACATAAATCCCTTTTTATGTATATATTTATGGCTCTAAATACACCTGTACCGCATTAAAAATAAATTAATAAAGCCTGTATTCTGTAGCCATGCAAATTTTTTGAATTTTTGCATGGCTTTATGCATGATTTTTGTATTTATATCTTTAAATCATCATTTTTATTATATTCTTTGCTTCATAAGCGTCCTTTACTGCCACTCCCGCCTTTGCTGTCAGCTCCTGTGCCGGTGTAACCAAATCCGGAATACATATAACAAATATTCCTGCCCTAAATCCTGCCGTTACTCCGTTAGGCGAATCTTCTAAAATAACGGCGGTTTTCTCGCTAAACCCTTCTTTTTCACAGGCTTTTAAAAATATATCAGGCTCTGGCTTTGAACTTTCAACCTCGTCTCCGCCTGTAATCGTGTTAAAATATTTTCTTAATCCGGAAACACTTAGATATTCCGAAACATATTCTGCACTGCTGGAAGATGCAACCGTACAAACAATATTTTTTTCATTCAAAAATTCCAATAGCTCCTTTATTCCCGGCTTAATTTTCATCTTTCCGTCTAATGCCGTTTTGCTTACACGTTCTCTTGCTTTTTTGCTTATCTCTTTAAAAGGATAGTCCTCACCGTAATTTGAACGCATTTTTTCAATAAGGCTTCTTCCTGTAAGCCCTATCGTACTTTTGTATATTTCTTCCGTCAGCTTATATCCGTATTCAGCCATAACAGCCATAAGTTCTTTCATAAACTCCCTTTCGGAATCAAATATAAGTCCGTCCATATCAAAAACAGCCAGTCTAATTCTTTCCATATGTTTCTCCTTATTTATCAATTAAAAATTACTTAAAAACATAAACGTAAATCCTAAATCCGCAAAATTTAAATTTAAAATTTAAGTCTGTGTTTTTCAAAAACCATGAGAAAACCATATTTTTAACAATTTTCCCATGGTATATAAATTTATTTTTCCCGTACTATTTTTATAACCCTTACTATTGAAATCAATATTATCAGACATGACAGAATAAACAATAACTTTCCTGTGTAAAATTCACTGCTCTTATAATAATTATTGTAAGCTATAATAAGCCATGCCACTGCTTGAACCGAATATATTAAAATTTCAATATTCCTGTTATATGTCTTGGCTTTCATTCTATATAGAATAAATATTACATATACTATAAGCATGATAAGCAAGCAAATTGTCGAAATCATAATAACCCACCCTTTTCTTTGCTATAGGCAAAAAGAGCCTTTCGATTACTCGAAAGGCTCCTATTATTCATAACTTAAAAGTCAGAATTATTCAATGATTTCTGTAACAGAACCAGCACCTACTGTTCTACCACCCTCACGGATAGCGAAACGAAGACCGATGCTCATAGCTACAGGTGTGATAAGTTCAACTGTCATTTCAACGTTATCGCCAGGCATGCACATTTCTGTACCTTCTGGAAGGTTGATAACGCCAGTAACGTCTGTTGTTCTGAAGTAGAACTGTGGACGGTAGTTGTTGAAGAATGGAGTATGACGGCCACCTTCATCTTTGCTAAGAACGTAAACCTGAGCTTTGAATTTTGTATGAGGTGTTATTGTACCAGGATGTGCAAGAACCTGTCCTCTCTGGATTTCTGTTCTCTGAACACCACGGAGAAGAACACCGATGTTGTCGCCAGCTTCAGCAAAGTCAAGCATCTTTCTGAACATTTCAACGCCTGTAACAACAACTTTCTTCTTTTCATGTGTAAGACCAACGATTTCAACTTCTTCGCCAACCTTAAGCATACCGCTTTCAACTCTACCAGTTGCAACAGTACCACGGCCTGTGATTGTGAATACGTCTTCTACAGGCATGATAAATGGCTTGTCAACATCTCTCTTTGGTTCAGGGATGTATTCGTCGATTGTGTGCATAAGTTCAAGGATAGCGTCGCCCCATTTGCTGTTAGGATCCTGAAGAGCCTGGTAAGCTGAACCTCTGATGATAGGTGTATCATCGCCTGGGAAATCATATTCGTTAAGAAGTTCTCTGATTTCCATTTCAACAAGGTCAAGAAGTTCTTCATCGTCAACCATATCGCATTTGTTCATGAATACAACGATGTAAGGAACGCCAACCTGTCTTGAAAGAAGGATATGCTCTCTTGTCTGAGCCATAGGACCATCTGTTGCAGCAACAACAAGGATAGCACCGTCCATCTGAGCAGCACCTGTGATCATGTTCTTAACGTAGTCAGCATGACCTGGGCAGTCAACGTGTGCGTAATGTCT
>CAKQPE010000123.1 GCA_934256695.1 uncultured Eubacteriales bacterium | reverse complement strand
AAGAGATGTAAAAGATAAGACGCCCTGACCACCCTTTGAAAAGGGTGGACGGAAACTTTTATCAAAACACAATTTCATTGCGTTTTTCGGTAAAGATTTTGCATTGCTTTTAGCCGTCCATGAAAGGGAAGGTGTCACGCAGTGACGGAAGGGTTAGTCTTATTTTTCGATGACAGTTTATATAAAAAATTCAGTACAAAATTCAATAATATTTTATTTTGTAATTGAATTTATTGCAATTTTTCGGATATTTACGGAATTTGTTGTTTTATATAACTTTTTAGTCAACAAAATCACATGACTTTGTCATATGATTTGACAAAAGTTTTACTCAATTTTTTTCAAAAAATTGCAGGTGCGGACAGAGTCCGCGGTTTTTGCCGTCGATTTCTTGACTTTTATTTATGTCTATGATAAAAATAAATAATAATGATATTATAATAAGCAGTTATTATGCTGAGATAGCTTTTAAGGAGGAACAAAAGTATGGGTCTTGATTACAAGAATGCCGGTGTTGACGTAGAAGCCGGATACGAAGCTGTAAAGCTTATGAGAAAACACGTAAAAAGTACATTCAGAAGTGAGGTACTTACAGATATAGGCGGTTTTGGCGGTCTGTTTACATTAGGCAGCTTTAAAGGAATGGAAGAGCCTGTTCTTATTTCAGGTACAGACGGTGTAGGAACAAAGCTCAGACTTGCTTTTGTTCAGGATAAGCATGATACAGTTGGAATTGACTGTGTTGCAATGTGTGTAAACGATATTATATGTAACGGAGCACAGCCTTTGTTTTTCCTTGACTATATAGCTTGCGGAAAAAACATACCGGAAAGAATTGCAAATATAGTAAGCGGTGTTGCGGAAGGCTGCCGTCAGAGCGGATGCGCCCTTATCGGCGGTGAAACAGCTGAAATGCCTGGTTTCTATCCTGTAGACGAATACGATATGGCAGGTTTTGCCGTAGGTATTATTGATAAAAAAGATATTATAAACGGTGAAAAAATAGTTGAAGGCGATGTTATTATAGGTCTTCCTTCAAGCGGTGTTCATTCAAACGGATATTCACTTGTAAGAAAGGTATTTGAACCTATTGAAGAATATGCAAAAGAATATGTTGACGAGCTTGGAATGACTATCGGCGAAAGCCTTCTTACACCTACAAAAATATATGTAAAAGAAATTCTTTCTCTTATGAAGAAAGCCGAAATAAAAGGTATAAGCAACATTACAGGCGGCGGATTTATCGAAAATATTCCAAGATGTATTCCTAAAGGCAAAGGTCTTTGTGCAACAATAGAAGAAGGAACATGGCCTGTGCTTCCTATTTTTGAACTTATGCAGAAAAGAGGAGACATCGAAAGAGCACATATGTATAACACATTTAATATGGGTATCGGTATGGTGCTTGTAGCCGATAAAGAAAATGCCGAAAAGATTCTTGCCGCTGTTGAAGAAATGGGCGAAAAGGCTTATGTTATCGGCAAGATTACAAAAAATGAAGAAAAAGAGGTAGAGGTATGCTTAAAATAGGAGTTCTTGTTTCCGGCGGAGGAACAAATCTTCAGGCAATACTTGACAATATAGAAAACGGTTACATAACAAACGCACAGGTTGTTACTGTAATAAGCAGTAATCCGGAGGCTTATGCACTTAAAAGAGCCGAAAAATACGGTATAAACGGAGTATGTATAAGAAAAAAGGATTACTCGAACGAAGAAGAATTTTTAAAGGCAATGGAAGAACATCTTGATAAGTTCGGTGTTGAGCTTATTGTTCTTGCAGGTTTTATGACTGTTTTGGGAAAATCATTTACGGAAAAATATAAAAACAGAATAATAAATATTCACCCTGCACTTATTCCGTCATTTTGCGGAGATGGTTTTTACGGTCTTAAAGTACATGAGGCCGCTCTTGAAAAGGGTGTAAAGGTTACAGGTGCAACAGTACATTTTGTAAATGAAGAAACAGATGCAGGCCCTATAATACTTCAGAAGGCTGTTTATATAGAAGACGATGACACACCTGAAATACTTCAGAAAAGAGTTATGGAACAGGCTGAATGGAAAATATTCCCGGAGGCTGTTAAACTTATATCCGAAGGAAAAATTAAGGTAGAAGGCAACAAAGTTAGGAGGCTTTTGTAATGAAGGTTTTGGTAGTAGGCAGCGGCGGAAGGGAACACGCCATTGTATGGAAGCTTAAACAGAGCCCTAAGGCTGATAAAATATATTGTGCTCCGGGCAATGCAGGCATAGCAAAGGACGCAGAGTGCGTGCCTATAGCTGCTATGGAAATAGATAAACTTGTTAAGTTTGCTAAAGACGAGAAAATTGATTTTACAATAATCGGTATGGACGATCCTCTTGTTGCAGGTGTTGTAGATGCTTTTGAGGCGGAAGGCCTTAAAGTATTCGGTCCAAGAAAAAATGCGGCCATAATAGAAGGCAGCAAGGCTTTTTCAAAAGACCTTATGAAAAAATACGGCATACCTACAGCTAAATACGAAACTTTCGATAACTATGATGAGGCAAAGGCGTATGTTTTAAGCCAGAGCGTACCTGTAGTTGTTAAAGCAGACGGACTTGCTCTCGGCAAAGGCGTTCTTATCTGTAATACTCATGATGAGGCTGTAGCCGCTCTTGACGAAATAATGGTAGATAAGAAGTTCGGTGCATCAGGCAGCAAAGTAGTAATAGAAGAATTCCTTACAGGCCCTGAGGTAAGCGTTCTTTCTTTCTGTGACGGAAAGACGGTTGTACCTATGGTTTCCGCACAGGATCACAAGAGAGCCTTTGATAATGACGAGGGTCTTAACACAGGCGGTATGGGAACATTTTCTCCAAGCCGTATATATACAAAGGAAATCAATGACGAATGTATGGAAAAGATATTTAAGCCAACAGTTGCGGCTATGGCAGCAGAAGGCCGTACATTTGTAGGTATTCTTTATTTTGGCCTTATGCTTACAAAGGACGGAATGAAGGTTATAGAGTACAATGCACGTTTTGGCGATCCTGAAACACAGGTTATTCTCCCAAGACTTAAAACAGATATGCTTGAGATAATGGAAGCCTGCGTAGACACAACTCTTGATAAGATGAACATAGAGTGGTACGACAATGCTGCCGTATGTGTAGTTGAGGCAAGCGGCGGATACCCTGTTTCATACGAAAAAGGCTTTGAGATAACAGGTCTTGATGAAGTGGCAAAGAGAGACGATATTGTTGTTTTCCATGCAGGAACAGCACTCAAAGACGGAAAGCTTGTTACAAACGGCGGTCGTGTGCTTGGTATTACAGGCATAGGAAAAGACCTTGACGAAGCAAGAAAGATTGCTTATGAAGGTGTTGATATTGTAAACTTTGAGAAAAAACATTTCAGACATGATATAGGTATTAAAAAATATTGATACAGCATTTTTAATCTAATAAAGTGAAATATTAATATTAAATTTATTGTTAAAAATTATTAAAATATTAAATTATGCCGCTCGAAATTATTTCCTGCGGCATAATTATTGTAAAAATCAAAGATAAATGGTATATTGGACTTAAAACAATTATTGCCTAAATTTTATTGAAAAGGGTGTGAAAAATATGACTGATATTCAAGTATGTATAGGAAGTGTTTGTCATCTTAAAGGCTCATATGAGATTATAAACAAGCTCAACAGCCTTATAGCCGAAAATGACCTTAAAGACAAACTTAAAGTAAAGGCTACCTTCTGCCTTGGCAACTGCGAAGGAGCTGTTTGTGTAAAATACAGAGAGGAGATTTATACCGTTCTTCCGGAGACAGCAGAGAAATTCTTTGAAGAAACAGTAAAAGGAAGTGCTGTATAATGAGACTTTTTAACTTTACCGTATCAAACTGCAGAAACTGCAACAAATGCGTAAGGGAATGTCCTGTAAACGCAATAAGGTTTTTGAACAATGAAGCAAAAATATCCGAGACAAGATGCATTGCCTGCGGAAGATGTTTTGAGGCTTGTCCTCAGCATGCAAGAAATGTTCAAAATGATGTGGACAAGGTTTTAAACTCAATAGAACACGGAAAGAAGGTTGTAGCTGTTTTAGATTCAGCGTATATAGGTACTTTTAAAGAACCGGCAAAGTTTATTGCAGCTTTAAGAGAACTCGGCTTTGATTCTGTTTTGGAGTGTGCCGCAGCATCTGAAAAAGTTACAGACCTTTACATTGACTACATAAATAAAAATGCCGGAAAGCAGAAATACTTTATTTCAAGCACTTGCCCGGCAACATATATTTTTATTGAAAAATATCACCATGATATTTTAAAATATCTTATGCCTATAGCGTCACCTATGGTACTTATGGGAAGGGTAATAAAGGAAAAATATCCAGACTGCATGGCAGTTTACATAGGCCCTTGTCTCAGCAAAAAATATGAAACTTTCCCTAAGGAAGGTGCAGAGGTAGACGCACATATAACTTTTGTTGAAATACTGAAAATGTTTAGGAAAAAAGAAGTTGTTATGAGTGTAATGCCGCCTTCCGTTCCTGATGTTGTACCGGCTCATTCCGGACAAACCTATTCAATATCGGGAGATATGTGGCCATCTCTTACAAAAACTATAGAAGGCAACGGCTATGGTGTACTTCGTGTAAGCGGAATGGACAAAATAAAAGAACTTTTTACAAGTATAGAAAACGGTACTCTTGAAAACTGTTATATAGGTATATCTGCCTGTACAGAGTCATGCATAAACGGACCGTTTATACCGTGGGATGCAAACGGACTTTTCTGCCGAAGACAAAAAATAGAATCATTTGCCGAAAAAGGCGGTTGGGGAATAAAAAGCGAAAAAATAGACTGGAGCAATATAGATACAAGCTATCAGTTTGAAACAAAAGATGTCCCGAACAAAATACCTGATGAGGCAGAAATGAGAGAAATTCTTTCTTCTATGGGAAGAAAAACTCCGGCTGATGAATTTAATTGCGGTGCCTGCGGATATAATACCTGCCGTGAAAAAGCCGTTGCCGTATATAACGGCATGGCATCGGTTGAGACCTGTTGGCCTAATCTTCAGGAAAAAGCACGAAGGATAGGTGATTTGTTTTTCAGAAATTCAATAAATATTTTGTTCCTTCTCGATAAGAACCTTAAAGTCCTTCAGATTAATCCCGTCGGGGAGAGAAAACTGGGTTTCAGAAACGAAGAAGCAGTAGGAAAGCCTGTAGATATATTTAATGCAGGGCATGATATTTATCAACAGGCACTTAATATAAAAAATGATATTCTTAACGTAAAAATGCGTCTGAGAGATAAAAATCTTACGGTAATAGCCAATATTGTGTATATTGAAGGTGATGAGATATTTGTACTTATGCAGGATATAACACAGGAAGAAAACCGTAAGGCAGAGCTTGCAAAGCTGAAAATGCATACGGTTGAAACGGCACAAAACGTAATTGAAAAACAGATGAGGGTAGCACAGGAAATAGCAAGCCTCCTTGGTGAGACAACAGCAGAAACAAAGGTTGTTCTTAACAGGCTTAAAGATGTTGTTCTTAAAGAAGAAGGTGATTAAATGTATTTTATAGACACCTCTTTTGACAGTCTTACAAAACACGGGGAAGAACTTTGCGGTGACCATGTGGAGCAAGTGCGTCTTAAAGACAGCTGTAT
>CAKQPE010000122.1 GCA_934256695.1 uncultured Eubacteriales bacterium | reverse complement strand
GTAACCAAAAGACTGGAGGAAGCAAAAGAAAAAGCGTTGAAAAACGGTTTTGCCATAGCCATAGGACACGTAGGGCCGGAAGGCGGAAAAATAACGGCACAGGCAATAAAACAGATGACGCCGAAACTTATGTCGGAAGGCATTGAATTTGTAACCATAAGCAAAATGAAGGAACTGATTGAAAATGACGGCAGAGGAATTTATTAGGAAATACGCTGACGAAAACAAAATAGACAACATAGGAATTTGCAATGCAGACAATTTTGAAGAAATACGCAGTGATTTGGAAAAAAACGCAGAGATATTAAAGGGATTTGTCGAAAGAAATATTGAAAAAAGAATAAATGTAAGGCTGACAATGGAAAATGCCAAAAGCATAATATGTATTGCACAGGGATTTAACATAAAATACGATATTGAACGAGATGACGAAATAAGAAGTTATATATCAATGGGGGCAATAGGTGAGGACTACCATATATATATAAAGAAAATTTTGGAAGAACTTGCGGAAGAAATGAAAGAAAAATTCGGCGGAGAATATTTATGTTTCAGTGATACAGGGCCTTTAAGCGACAGAAGTGTTGCCATAAGAAGCGGAGTAGGCTACAGAGGAAAAAACGGCTGTATAATAGCAAAAAACGGCGGTGCGGCAGTTTTTATAGGATATATAATAACAAGTCTTAAATTAGAGACAAGCAAAACAAACGAAGAAAGCTGCGGAGAGTGCAGAAGATGTATATTAAGTTGTCCTTCGGGAGCAATAACCGAGAATGGATTTGAAACGGAAAAATGCATATCATATCTTACTCAGGTAAAAAGAGAGCTTAGTTTGGAAGAAATGAAAACCATAGGATATAATTTATACGGCTGTGATGTATGCCAGAGAGTTTGCAGAAAAACGGGATATGCGGAAAAAATTTGCACCGACATAGACGAGTGTATGCCGAAAACGGAAGAAATTTTAAATCTAAGCCAAAGAGAATTTAAAGAAAGATACGGCAAAACAGCTATGGGCTGGAGAGGTGCGGCAGTTATAAAAAGAAATGCTCTATGCTCGTTAATGAAGTACAGGAATAAAAAAGCATACGAAATTGCAGTAACAGCAACGAAAAGTGAAAGTCATATAGTGAAAAAAACGGCTGAAAAGGTGATTGATTTTTTAGAAACAGCACAGGAGAAATAATATGGGATACTGGAATACAAGAGGTTTAAGAGGAAGTAATTTTGAGGAAATAATAAATTTTACAAATGAAAAATATAAAAGTATGGGATTAGCGGTTATACAAAAGATACCTACGCCAATTACGCCTGTTGAACTGGACAGTAAGAGAAAGGTAATAACACTTGCATATTTTGACAAGCAGTCTACGGTGGATTATGTAGGTGTGGCACAGGGGCATGCCATATGTTTTGATGCTAAGGAAAGCGGACAGAAAAGTCTGCCTATACAAAACATACATGAGCATCAGATAGAGTTTATGCATGAGTTTAACAGACAGGACGGAGTGGCGTTCCTTCTGGTACATATGTCAGCATATGGGAAATATTATTTTCTTCCTATTGAAGTTTTAGAAGAATATTGGAACAGAGCTATGAAAGGCGGAAGAAAATCAATACCCATAGAGGCTTTTGAAGAAAAATACGAGATAAAGTTAAGAGGGGCGGCTATGCTTGATTATTTGGAGGGTGTAAACACTTATCTTATGGAAAAAAGATGAGACAAGTAATTGAAATGAAATAATTTATCATATATGCTGCCGAGAAAACAATATATCCTATGATAAAAAAGTAAAACAGATGTTATAATTTTACTAAAAAAGTTTTATGATTTTTTTGAAAGCAAGGAGAAAAACAATAAAATTTTTAAATTAAGATTAAATGAAAGTTAAGATTTAATTTGTATGATTGTTTGACAATCTCGAACGATAAAGAAATTTTGTATACAGTATATATTTTACTACCGAATTTTTATCATAAAGGTAAGATATTTACTTTTTTGTCAAATACTTTTTTATTTTTAAGGGTTTTTGAAAGTTACAGTATTTTTTTAAAAGTTAAAGTTAGTTTGTGAAAACTATACAAATTTAGTATTTATGACAAAATACTCTTGACAATTTTATAACAAGAATATAAAGTAATGCTGTAGGTATTTATATCTGGCAGGAAGGACTTGATGAAGGAGGTACGGTGAGATATAAACTGGGAAAAACACACAAAAGGTACAAAAACGTACAAGGTGTGTTTATTTTTAGGATAAATATTTAGCGTGCCAACTATTTTGAATAGGTAATTAATTGAAATTGTATTAAGGGCTTCCGATTGCCGCATTTTAAATCGGCTGACTGAGCCGATAAGGTTAATTTTTTAAACAGGAGGATACGTAGATGGTAAGCTTTAAATTAACTAAAACACAGGAACTTGCAAAAGAATTATTCCGCAGCTTTGCTGAAAACGAAATAAGAGACATTGCAAGAGAAATGGACGAAACTGAAGTTTTCTCAGCTGAGCTTGTAGAAAAAATGCAGAAGTGCCATATTTTCGGTATTCCATATGCTAAGGAATACGGCGGAGCAGGTGCAGATGTTCTTACATACGCTCTTGCTATGGAAGAATTATCAAAGGTAGATGCTTCAACAGGTATCACACTTTCAGTACATACATCACTTTGCTGCTCATGCATCAACGAACACGGTACAGAAGAACAGAAACAGAAATACCTCAGACCTCTTATTGACGGAAGTGAAATCGGCTGCTTCGCTTTAACAGAGCCTAATGCAGGTTCAGACGCAGCTGGCTGCCAGAAACAGGCTGTAAAGCAGGAAGATGGCACATATATTCTTAACGGTACATCAATATTTACAACAAACTCAGGTTTTGCTGATAAATTTATCGTATTTGCTATTACAAACAAAGACACATCTCTTCCGGTAAGCAAGAGAATGTCAGCTTTCATCGTAGACAGAACAATGCCTGGTGTATCTGTAGGTACAAACATCCCTCGTATGGGTATCAGAGCTGCTTCTAACTGCGAAGTTGCTTATGAAGACGTTGTAATCCCAGCAGACAGACTTCTCGGCAGAGAAGGACAGGGCTTCAAGATCGCTATGGGTGCTCTTGACGGCGGTCGTATCGGTATCGGTGCTCAGTCAGTAGGTATTGCTCAGGGTGCTATTGACGAAGCTGTTAAGTATGTTAAAGAAAGAAAACAGTTCGGCAAACCAATCAGCAAATTCCAGAACACACAGTTCAAACTTGCTGAAATGCAGACAAAGGTTGATGCAGCAAGACTTATGGTTTGGAGAGCAGCTATTGCAAAAGACAACCATGAAAAATACGGCCCTCTTGCAGCTATGTGTAAACTTTTCGCATCAGATGTAGCTAACGAAGTAACTCGTGGCTGTGTTCAGTTATTCGGTGGATACGGATACTCAAGAGAATATCCTGTAGAAAGAATGATGAGAGATGCTAAGATCACAGAAATCTACGAAGGTACATCAGAAGTTATGAAGATGGTTATCAGCGGTTCAATGAAACTTTGATAAACAGACTGACTATATAAAAGACAAATATTGGAAGGAGATCAAAAATGAAAATCGTTGTATGTATTAAACAGGTTCCAGATACAAATGATGTTAAAATAGATCCAAAGACAGGTAACCTTATCAGAGAAGGTCTTCCTGTAATCATCAACCCAGACGACAAGGTAGGTCTTGAAGCAGCTCTTACAATCAAAGAGCAGACAGGAGCTCATGTAACAGTAGTATGTATGGGTCCTCCACAGGCTGACGTTGCTTTAAGAGAAGCTCTTGCTATGGGTTGTGACGAAGCTGTACTTGTATCAGGCAGAGAATTCGGTGGTTCTGATACATATGCAACAAGCGGAATCCTTGCAGCTGCTATAAAGAAAATCGGTATTCCTGATATTCTTATTACAGGTCGTCAGGCTATTGACGGTGACACAGCTCAGGTTGGTCCACAGATTGGTGAAAAACTTCATCTTCCACAGGTTTCTTATGTTGAAGAAATCAGAGAAGTTGCTGAAGACCACGTAATCGTTAAGAGACAGTTTGAAGATGGTTACCACATCATCAAGATGAGCACACCTTGCCTTCTTACAGCAATTGGCGAGCTTGCTAAGCCAAGATACATGACAGTTGACGGTATCGTTGAAGCTTACGAAAAAGAAGTTAAGGTTCTTGGATTTGAAGACCTTAAAGATGATCTTGAACTTGATTTCATCGGAACAAAGGGTTCACCTACAAACGTTTACCAGTCATTCCCTAAGCAGATGAAAGCTCCTGGCACAGTTCTTAAAGACATGACAGACGACGAGTATGTTGCTGCTATTATGGCTAAACTTGAAGAAAAACACATCATCTGATAAATTATTCGGTTTATTTTGAATATTAAAATTAGGAGGAGAACCCGACAATGAGTAAAGGAATTTTTATAGTTGTTGAACAGAGAAACGGCAAAGTTCAGAACGTTGGTCTTGAACTTATCGGCGAAGCTACAAGATTAAAAGCAGACTTAGGTGACGATGTATACGCTGTATTATTAGGCAGCAATATCGAAGGCGAAGTTGCTAAATTATATCACTACGGTGCAGACAAGGTTATCCTTGTTGACAACCCAATGCTTAAAGACTATGCTACAGAGCCTTACACAAAGGCAGTTGCACAGGTAGTTAAAGAATTCGACCCAGAAATCATGCTCTTTGGTGCATCTTCAATCGGTCGTGACCTTGCTCCTCGTGTTGCAAGCCGTGTTAAGACAGGTCTTGTTGCAGATACAACAGGTTTAAGAATGGCTAAGACAGAACAGGAACTTGCTCAGGAAAAATCACATGGTTGTGAAACACCTGAAAGAGCACTCCTTATGACACGTCCTGCTTTCGGCGGTAACCTTCTTGCTACACTTATGTGCCCAAGAACAAAACCTCAGATGGCTACAGTACGTCCTGGCGTTATGAAGAAAATCGACAAGGACGAAACAAGAACAGGCGAACTTATCAAGCTTGACGTTCCTTTCACAGCAGAAGATATGAACATCGAAATTCTCGAAGTTGTAAAATCAGAGAAGAAGATGGTTGATATTACAGAAGCTAAGGTACTTGTATCCGGCGGACGTGGTGTTGGCAAAGACGGTTATCAGATGCTTAAAGACTGTGCTGACGCTCTCGGCGGCGAAGTTGCTTCTTCAAGAGCAAACGTTGATGACCCTGCTTGCGAATGGGCTAAACATGAAATGCAGGTTGGACAGACAGGTAAGACAGTTAGACCTGACCTCTACCTTGCTTGCGGTATTTCAGGTGCTATTCAGCACGTTGCAGGTATGGAAAACTCAGACCTCGTTATTGCTATCAACAAGAACGATACAGCTGCAATCTTCAATGTATCTGACCTTGGTGTAGTTGGCGATGTTAAGAAGATCCTTCCAAAGCTTACAGCAGCTATCAACAAATACAACGCTGACAAATAATTAAATAATTACAAGAATTATTTTACCCCCTTATCGAAAGATAAGGGGGTTTTTGTGTTGCAAGGTATTTTTTAAAAGTTATTTTGGATAAATATAAATTTATCGGACTGAAAGGCCTTGGGGTTTCACCCCAAACCCTGAAAATTTTTTGAAAAAAATTTAGTAAAACTTTTGGTAAAATGCAATTTCAT
>CAKQPE010000121.1 GCA_934256695.1 uncultured Eubacteriales bacterium | reverse complement strand
GTCAAGACCCCTTTACCCCCGACAAGGAGAATTTTATTCGATTAAATTAAAAAACTTAAACTTTTTTAATAATAAATTTATTTTCCACGAAAAACGCAATGAAATTGCGTTTTGATAAAAGTTTTGATTGAACTTTTTCAAAAGTTCACAGGTGTGGACAGAGTCCACGGTTTTTTATCTTTTGAATAAATTGTAAATAGTATATTACAGTTTTGATACACCCCTTTTTAAGGGGTGATTTTTATGGTAAAATTTAAGAAATAAAAAACTAAAAAAATTAAAACGATTGGATTGATTTGATATGAAAAGAATAGCTAAGTTTGAAAAAGTAAGCCTTGAGCAGTTTACAAAAGATTTTGACATTAATACGGGCTTGTTTCCGGAGGAAATTTATGATGGCATAAAACTCCCTAAAAGAGCAACAAAAGGCTCTGCCGGATATGATTTTTATGCACCTTTTGATATTATGCTTAAACCGGGTGAGACAATAAAGATACCTACAGGTATCCGTTCATCTATGGAAGATGGCTGGGTGCTTAAAATATATCCGAGAAGCGGTCTTGGCTTTAAATACCGTTTACAGCTTAATAATACAGTAGGTATTATAGACAGTGATTACTATTTCAGCGATAACGAAGGTCACATAATGATAAAGATTACAAATGACAGTAATGAGGGCAAAACGGTCGAAGTAAAGAAGGGTGACGGTTTTGCACAGGGAATATTTGTTGAATACGGCATTACTTTTGATGATGATGTAAGTGAGGAAAGAAACGGCGGTTTCGGAAGTACAACTAAAAAATAAGGAGTGATTTGTATGAAAAAATTCATTTTAACGGCAATGGCAGTTATTATGTGCAGTACAAATGCTTTTGCATATACCGAAAACAGGGTTACAAAGGATCTGGCTGTTAAGGTAGACAAGGAAATTACAGGAGTATCGGCACCGGCACTGGTAATAGACGAATGTGACGATTTCGGAGTATATAACGGTGAAACGGTTGAATTTTCACTTGTTTTAAGCAATGCACAATGGCTTTATGACGGCTCGGGAGTAATAGAAAACGGCATAAGATACAGCGTTATTTCTTCAAATGAAATGATGGTATCAGTGGATACAAGTGAGTATGACGCAGTATCAAGAGGAATATCAATACCGTTATACACAAAAGTAACGGATACAGGATATGCCACAGTTACCGTTGACCCTAAGGACTCTCCCGTTTCTTCGGGAACATATGTATTTGCACACAGCGGATACCCTGACATGGAAATAAAAATAACTGCTTCGGAAGAAAAAAACAGTGCTTTTAATATTTCGATAAATGACGAATATCCTTATCAGGTAGTAAACGGCAGAATTTACGAATTAAAATTATCAAACGGCTTTATATTTACAGGCAAAGCAGATGTTAAGGCAACGGGAAAGTATTCGGGTATTACGGAATTTTCTGTAGACAAGAACAAAAGTGTTGCATATATAAAGCTTGACTCAACATCGGCTACAGGCTCGGGAACAATAAATATTTCAAACATAGGAATAGAGCATTCTGAAACAAGCAAGGAAGGAGAAATTCAGCTTTCCATAAATGCAATAAACAACAGCGGTCTTTCAAAGACGATACATCTGGGAAGCTATACGCCGGACAACACGGACACAACAACAAAAGATTCCGACAAGGAAGAAAATAAAGGTAATGACAATGCAACAGCAGGAGATACAGCCGAAGTAATTAAGTTTACAATAGGCAGCCAAATTTATTATGTAGGCAGTACAATGTACAAAACAGATACAAAGCCGTATATAAACAGCCAAAACCGAACAATGGTGCCTTTAAGAGCGGCGGCAAATGCTTTTGGAATATCCGATGACAACATAAAGTGGGTTGAGGGCGAAAAACGTGGTGTTGAAATAACTTTTGGTGGAAAAGAAATATTTGTACCGGCTGACAAAAACAACGGAAACTACATTGAAATTAACGGAGCTAAGACAGAAACAGATTCCACGGCAGAAATAAGAGACAGCAGAACATATCTTCCACTTAGAAGCATTGCAACGGCACTTGGTATAGATGATGAAAACATAGGCTGGAACGGAACAACAGGCGAAATTACAATAAAAAAATAAATAAGTAAAGACCGTGGGGTTTCACCCCACACCCTGACCAACTTTTGAAAAAGTTGGAACAAAACTTTTATCAGATACCATGACTATTGTCATGGTATCTTGTTAAAGTTTAGGTCAAGCCTTTTTAAAGGCTTGCAGAGTGTGAGACAGAGTCTCGCGGTTTTTAAGTAAGGAGGTTTTGTTCGTGAGAGCAAGCTGGGACGAATATTTTATGGAAATAGCGGAAATAGTAAAAACCCGTGCTACCTGTTTAAGACGACAGGTAGGAGCGGTTATAGTGCGTGAAAACAGAATTATAACAACAGGCTATAACGGTGCACCTGCCGGAACAAAGCACTGTATTGATGTGGGTACTTGCCCGAGAACGGAGCTTAATATTCCGTCCGGCGAAAGACATGAGCTTTGCAGAGCGTTGCATGCAGAGCAAAACGCAATTATTCAGGCAGCAAAAATAGGCGTAAGTACCGAAAATGCAACGATGTACGTTACACTTCAGCCATGTGTTATTTGTGCCAAAATGATAATAAATGCAGGAATAACAAGGATTGTTTATAAGGGTGATTATCCGGACGAGCTTTCATTAAGTATGCTTGACGAAGCCAAAGTTCAACTGGTTAAGTTTGGAGGAACTGAAAAATGCGAATGATTTCATGGAACGTAAATGGTTTGAGGGCTGCCGTAGGAAAAGGTTTTATGGATTATTTTAAATCAGCCGATGCCGATATATTTTCATTGCAGGAGACAAAATTACAGGCCGGTCAGATAGACCTTGAAACAGAAGGTTATTATCAGTATTGGAACTATGCCGAAAAGAAGGGATATTCCGGAACGGCTGTATTTACAAAGGTTAAGCCTGTTAATGTTACATACGGTCTTGGAATAGAGGAACATGACAAAGAAGGCAGGGTAATAACCCTTGAGTTCGAAAATTTCTATCATGTGACGGCTTATGTGCCTAATTCTCAGGCGGAAAATGCACGTCTTGCATACAGAGTACAGTGGGAAGATGCTATGCGTGAGTATCTTTGCAAACTGAAGGAAAGCAAACCTGTAGTATTCTGTGGTGATTTAAATGTTGCACATGAGGAAATAGACCTTAAAAACCCTAAGCCTAATATAGGAAATGCCGGATTTACATACGAGGAAAGGGAGAAGTTCGGTGAGCTTTTGAAAAGCGGTTTTGTTGACTCATTCAGATATTTTTATCCGGAAACAACAGGTGCATATTCCTGGTGGAGCTACAGATTTAATGCACGAAAGAACAACGCAGGGTGGCGTATAGACTACTTTGTTGTATCGGAGGACATTGCCGACAAAATGAAGAAAGCCGAAATACACAGCGATATTTTAGGTTCTGATCACTGTCCTGTTGAACTGGAAATAGAGATATAAAGACCTTGGAACTTTGTCCCAAACCCTATGAGCCTTTGAAAAGGCTCAAGCGAAACTTTTATCAAAACGCAATTACATTGCGTTTTTCGGAAAAAATATGTTTTAAGCTCTCACTCAGAGGAAAGATGTCACGCAAGTGACAGATGAGGGAAAAATAACATAAAATTAATTAGCGGCGAGTTTATATTTAACTAAAAAAACATTCAAAGTGATTTTCTTTGAATGGTTTTTTATTAAAGTTTAGGTCAAGCTTTTTTGTGGTCAGAATTTTTGCTACGCAAAAACGACTTCGTTACCCCATTTTCTTCGGGGTGCATACTTTGCGGTTTCCTAAAGGCTCAAGCAAAACTCTTATCAAAACGTAATTACATTGCGTTTTTCAGAGAGAGTGTTTTAAGTGAAAATTAAACTTTTCATATAATTTGTTTTCTTATTTTCACCTCATTCGTCACAGCTTACGCTGTGTCACCTTTTCTGCTGTTTAGAAGGCTTATTTAACAGCAAATTTATAATTAATCTCAAAAATACCGTGGCTTTTGTCACGGTATTTTATAAAAAGTTTTACTCGATTTTTTTCAAAAAATCGTGGGGTGTTGGGGTGAAGCCCCAAGGTCTTATCTGTTGTATACAAAAAAATGCAACAAATTCACATATAATATGTTATTATAAAGGTAGTAATATTGTTATGGCTGAATAAGTAAGGAGGCATTTTTTTTGGGAAAATTCGACTTAATGTATAAAGAAAGACTTACTAATGCTGAAGGAATAGCAAAATTAATAAAAAGCGGATACAACTGTGCTTCTCCTATATGTATGGGTGAACCTGTAGACGTAATAAATGCTATTGCCGCAAGAGTTGCAAGAGGAGAAATTGACCATATCAAAACAAACGGAACACTTACTTTTGGCGGAAGGGATTATCTTAAACCTGAGTTTGAAGGAAAATTTGATTTTATATCATGGTTTTTCGGTGCAGGCTCAAGAAAAGGCGGTCAGGAAGGAAGATTTGACTATTTCAGTGTGAATTATTCGGATTATCCTCGTGTGTACGATTTACGAAATGACCTTGATGCACTTATTATGGTAGTTTCGCCTATGGATGAACACGGATATTTCTCTACAGGCCCGTACTTTGGCGAGACTCTCGGAATGTTAAGAAATGCAAAGCACGTATTTGTTGAGGTAAACAAATACCTTCCACGTACATTTGGTCAGAACTTTATACATATTTCACAGGTAGAGGCTTTGTGTGAACATGATGAACCTATATTTGAACTGCCTGTCGGTGAGCCGAGCGAAAATGATTATAAGATAGGAAACATTATAGCGGAAATGGTACCTGATGAAGCTACAATACAGATTGGTATAGGCGGTGTATCGGGAGCGTTGGGAAAGGCACTTGCAGGCAAGAAAGACCTTGGCATACATACGGAAATGTTCTCTGATGCAATGGTTGAGCTGATAGAATGCGGTGCTGTTACAAACGAGAAAAAGACAATAAACAAACGCCAGAGTGTAAGTACATTCTGTTTCGGCAGCAAGAAGGTATATGAATACATAGACAATAACCCGTCGCTGGTTATGCTTCCTGTTGAGTATGTAAATGACCCATATGTTATAGCACAGAATGATAAGTTTGTATCTGTAAATGCAGGACTTGAGGTTGATTTCTTCGGTCAGGTATGTTCTGAGACAATAGGACCTGTACCTTTCAGCGGTCCGGGAGGACAGTTTGATTATGTAAAGGGTGCAAAGATGAGCAAAGGCGGAAGAAGCTTTATTGCCATGGCATCTACGGCAAAGGGCGGAACAATATCACGTATTAAGCCTATGCTTACATATGGTGCGGCAGTAACAAGCCATAAAAATGAGGTTGACTGCATAGTTACGGAATACGGTGCGGCAGAACTTTTCGGAAAGACAATGAGGGAAAGAACAATGGCTCTTATCAACATTGCACACCCTAAGTTTAGGGAAGAACTGTTATTTGAAGCAAAGAAAATGAATATACTTATATAAAAGATTGTGGGACTCTGTCCCACAGCCTGAAATTTTTTTCAAAACGCAATTTCATTGTGTTTTTCGGGAGCATCCCAAAGTTTGTGTAAACCTCCAAACTGATGTAAGATAAAATTACTCAGTTTGGAGGTTATTTTTATG
>CAKQPE010000120.1 GCA_934256695.1 uncultured Eubacteriales bacterium | reverse complement strand
GTAAGTATTCCATCATCTGTTGATGCATATTTTATATTGTCCTTATCTACCACATAAGCATCATTTACAATAATGTTTTCCATTGTATTGTCAATATAAAAAACCGTATCCGGAATTTTTAATGTTCCTACATTTAACGTGTTGTCCCTTACTATTTTTATTGCCTGAACATATTTCGGAACTTCAACCATATCGACATATCCGTTACTTCTTGTTTTCTTTCCGTTATATCCGATTAAAGCCTGCAAATAACAATAATTTTTGGCAGACTCATTAACATTATAGTCATAGTCAACAAATTCTTGTATAAGTCCCAGTTCATAATCTTCGCCTACATTTATAATATCTGCCGGTTCAAGAATATGTCTGCCTATGTCTGTTTCATAAAACCAAGGTACAATTTTTCCGTTTTCCATCCAGCCAGGAAACAGCTCATGCGTATTATTATATCCGAGCATGGTTGTAATATATCTATTGCCCAAAAGATTTTCTTTTGCACCTTCTAACGGATGTAAATTATAGTTAATAATATCATCTTTATTTATTGTTTGATTTTCTTCTGTAATCTTTTTTGAAAGAACATATAAACATGAATTTTCCAAAGGATAATCAACAATTTTTTCTGTCCATTCTGATTTTTCGGAAAATCTGTATCCTGTTTTTATAAGCATCTCCTTAGAACTTAAATCAGAAGGAATTTCTATAGGAAACTCATCTGTCCATGTTTCTCCGTTATCAAACGAAACGGCATCAATACATACGTATTTGTTAAAATCGGCTAATCCCCAGCGGTATATGACTTGGTCTTTTCCTATTACCGATGTTTCAAGGGAGTTGAATATTGTATATTCATCTATGTCTTTCTGACCCAAATAAAGAGACCTTATGCCAAAACTTCCTATCTTTGATATATTTACTTTAAATTCTCCGTTTTTGTCTGTAACTGCTCCCGGAAAAACTTCTTCATGATAAGGTTTGTTTGTTACGCCACCAACACTGCCTAATATTTCATCTGTTTTTTCTATTACGGGATCCTTTGCCGTATTAGCAGGTATACTTGGTGTTATAGGATTTACGGTTATATCGGGTACAGTCGGATTACTCGGTGCAGACGGTGTTGCCCCGCCTCCGCCGGAAGGTGCATCCGGTTTATCTGTTATATCTGTACTTGGAGGCTTCTGGGTTGAATGTGTTGGTGAATTTGTATTTGTCGTATTTTCCGTTGTATTTTTGTCTGAGGAATTCGATACGGAATTATTATTGTTTATAGTTCCGTCTGCTGCCGATACAGTATCTGTTTCGCCGTCAATACCTAAAATAACATCTGCATTTTTATTTGATTCCGTAAGTATGTATGCCGAAGTATTCTGAATATCCGCTGCCGTATTTGATATTTCGCTTTGTTCAGTGCGATATTTATGAGAATCGTCATTTGAATTATTTAAATCAACCAGCGTTGTTTTTTGAACAACCGAATTTTCAAACAAATAGTCTGCTTGATCCTTTGTATCAGGCTTATCCTGCTCCTTTGAATTCTTGTCCTTTTCCAACATTTTGCTGTTGTCTTTTCTTTTATTGTTCTCATTTGATTTGTTTTTTATTTCATTTCCGTCAAAAAGCACTTGATTGACATTCATTTTTCTGTCAATATCCGCCGGATTAAACTTTGCTTCGGATTTATAAGTATATACGGAAAAAGCCACACCTGCCGTTACGGCAGCCGATACTGTTGTTGTCGCAATAATATGTTTCATAATTTGTGCGGTAATTTTTCTTTTCATATTTACATCTGCTCCTTCTTATGCAGAAACTTTCCTATTTTCTTTTCAAGTTCGTTAAAGTTAACAGGCTTAGAAAAATGTCCGTTCATTCCGCTTTCGGCAGATAAACGCTCGTCCTCAACAAATGCATCTGCAGAAAGAGCAAATATAAGTATTTTTTCTGCATCTGGTCTGTCCATAGATCGTATAATTCGAGTCGCTTTTCGTCCGTCCATTACAGGCATCTGAACATCCATAAGTATGAAATCATAGTAGTTTTCCTCGTGAGAAGCAAACATATCGACAGCCTCGCGTCCGTTTGCCGCCACATCAACATCTGCACCCATTGCATTAAGCAGCTCAACTGCTACCATTGCATTTATTTCGTTATCTTCTGCCATAAGAATACGGCATCCTTCAAATGAATGTCTGTTTATTTCGGTTTCTTTTTCAACCTTGTTTTCGGCTGCATATTCAACAGGTTTTTCAGCCATAGGCAAATGGAAAAATACACTGAAATCAGTTCCTTTTCCCTTTATACTTTCAACAACTATCTCTCCGCCCATAATCCTTACAAGGTTATCGGTAATAGCCATGCCAAGACCTGTTCCTCCGTACTCAGTCGATTTATCTACGCCTTCCTGTTCAAAGGGTCTGAATACTTTATTTATAAACTCCGGTGACATACCAATACCGGTATCGTGAACACGTATCATTATATCAACCGTATTTTCATGGATCATCATCTGACGAAAAGTAACTATTACCTCACCTCTTTTGGTGAATTTTACTGCGTTTGATAAGAAATTAATTATAACCTGACTTATACGAAGCTCATCACCCAATACATAATCGGCAGTCATTTCTTCATAATTCACTTCATAATTAATTCCTCTTTCTTCAAGCTCTTTTGCAAACATATCATATAAGCTTTTGCCGAAATCTCTTAGGGAAAATACCTTTTCCTCCAGTTCAACTTTACCGGCTTCTATGCGTGACATATCCAAAATATCGTTTATCAGAGACAACAAATGTTTGGAAAGGGTATCTGCTCGTTTCAGATAATTTAAAACCGGATTTTCAGGTTCAAGTTTTCCCTCTGCCAAAGTAAGCATACCTATTATACCGTTCATAGGTGTACGAATTTCATGAGACATTCTTGAAAGGAACGTCGTTTTCGACTGACTTGTTTCTTCTGCCTTAGCAAGAAGGGTTTTATATTCCTCTATAGTATTATGTATTGCCGTTGCATTATAAAATGAAATAAGGTCATATTCTTTATTATCAACACATTTTCTTAAATGCATAATAACCCACTTTTCACTTTTAAGCATAAATTCAAAAGATAAGTCCGTTTCCCCATCCCATTTATTATAGTGGTAAAGAAGATTTTTTCCGTCTGAAGTTTCTTTAACATTTTTATCTATAAGAGAAATATCATTTTGCAGGTCTTGCAGTGTTACTCCCAGAAAATTTTCAATATCTCCCGCAGAATATAAAGGCATCTTGTCCTTTCTTCTAATAACAAGACATATTTCATCGTTTTGGGAGTTAAACTCTTTTAAAAAAGTATTTTCTGTTTCTCTGCCTGATATTTTATTTTTAATATAATAATTTCTTGAGTTGAATTTTATAAAAATAATTACAGCTAAAATAATTTCAATGCATAAAACAACAACAAGAAAAAAATTTTCCCCCATAAAAGACAAAAAATCCATAATATAAACCATATATATTTATTCCCCCGATTTTGTTTAACTCAGAACTGAATTTTCGTTAAAAAAGTATAATTTTCCCATGTTATATTTATGAAATTGTATCATAAAACGCCTTGTTTTTCAATAAATTTGCTTTACTGTTACTTTTAACACTTAAAATTTTTTATATAATTGAATTTTTATCACATATTATGATTGTATCTTTTATTTTATCATAAATAATAAAATTTATATTGACTTAATTTACTATTACATATAAAATTAAATTAATTAATACAGTTTATTGTCAGCTATTGTTCATTAATTTATAAAAAAGAGGGTATATATTATGTCAAATGAAGATAAGAAAATCGGTACAAAAAATAAGTCTTCTTCTAAGCTTAAATCTTTGGACAGTCTTGCAATTTTTGACCTTTTAGATGAAGAATATAAAATCTCGGCAATAAAAATGGCAGAGTATTTAAAAAATTTACAGAATGATGAAAAATAAAATAAAAAAACACAACTTTCCGATTAATTCAAAAAGCTGTGTTTTTATTTTTTATTGATAAAATTTATCAGATTTCTATTTTTGCTCCGAGAAGTTTTGCAAATTCACGGCAGATAGCTGTATCTCCAGGCCATGCAGGAGCTGTAACAAGGTTCTTGTCAACAACAGCCTCATCAACAGCAACTTCAACATATTCTCCGCCTGCAAGTGTAATATCAGGGCCTACTGCCGGATAAGCTGTAGCCTTATATCCTTTAAGGACACCTGCAGCAGTAAGAATCTGAGGGCCATGGCATATTGCCGCAACAGGTTTATTATCTGCAAAGAATTCTTTTACTATTTCAATAACTCTTGGATTAAGTCTTATGTATTCAGGTGCACGTCCGCCTGTAATAAAAAGACCTACGTATTCTTTTGTGTCTACTTCATCAAAATCTGCCGTAAGAGCAAAGTTATGACCTGTAAGTTCTGTATATGTCTGTTTGCCTAAAAAATCATGTACGGCTGTTGCTACTGTGTCGCCTGACTTTTTGTCAGGGCATACTGCATCTACCTGATAGCCAAGCATTGAGAGAGCCTGAAAAGGAACCATTGTTTCATAGTCTTCTGTGTAGTCTCCACAGAGAAGTAAAATTTTCTTTGCCATAATAAATTCCTCCTAAAATAATATTTTGGAAATAATTAAAATTTTATTAAATCCATAATTTTATTTTAGCACATACAAAATACATATTCAATTATATTTGTTGAATACTGTCTATTATTTTTTCCGAAAGACGTTTTTCCATGTTTGAAAATACCGAAAATCCCAACACACAAACTATAGAAACATATTCTTTTTTGCTTTTTATTTCTTCATCATTAATATAACTGCTAAAAAATTCACTGTCAAAGACCTGTCTCTTATCAGCAGAATTATAAACCGCCTTCTGCATCAAAACAAATGTGGAATAAATTTTTTCCAGAATTTTACTGTCCGGATTTTCCGCAAGCTCTTTTGTTACAGGTGCTGTAATATGACCTATATCGTTTATAGAAAGCATATTTTTAAGATGATAAATAATTATAAGAAGCATTACATGGTTCTTGGTATATTTTTTCTTTATGGGCGAAGGAAAAAGTTTTGCCTTGGCATAATTGTTTATCATTGTTTTGGTAAGGATTTTATCCTGATCATTTCTTTTATAGCCACTTAATTTGGTTTCCATAAAAGTTGTTACCTGATCCATATATAAGTCTATGTTTGGTATATCACTCGGCTCAATAATATAGCAGGCACTTTCTTTGCTGAACTCGCAGAAATCTATTTTCAGTTTATCGTTTTCCATTAAAATCAACTCCGTTACTGCCTAAAATTTCTATTGTTTAAATCATTTACAACATTATATAGTATTTATAACTATGTTTCAAGTCATTTATATAAAACCATAAAATCGTGGACTCTGTCCACACCTGTGAACTTTTATCAAAATGCAATTCCATTGCATTTTTCGGGTAAAATTAAATAAACTTTTACTTTTTTCAAATTTTGCCAAGTAAAAACAACTTTGTCTACAGTCTGATACCGTGACCTGTCACGGTATTTTACCGAAAGTTTTGATCCAACTTTTTCAAAAATTGGTCAGGGTTTGGGATGAAACCCCAAGGTTTTGTGTTGCAAAATCTTTCTTTGTATTATATACTCTAAAAATGAATTTTTTATTTTGGGGGATTTTGTAATCATGCACGATAT
>CAKQPE010000119.1 GCA_934256695.1 uncultured Eubacteriales bacterium | reverse complement strand
GCTTATTAACGATAAATTTATATTTAACTGCAATAAATTAAGTATTATATGCCTTTCCGAAAAACGCAATGTAATTGCGTTTTGATAAAAGTTTAGGTCCACCCTTTTCAAAGGGTGGCAGAGTTTGAGACAGAGTCTCAAGGTTTTACCAATTTTTTATAACTTTCTTTATGCTCTCATAAAAATCATGCCGTTCAATATTTCGGCACGATATAATTTCGGTTTCGCACAGCTTTTCGCCGTCAGACGTAAAAACCTCCGCCATTCCCAACACATCACCTTTTTTAATAGGTGCTTCAACCGTTTTATATGTATTAAAAACCGTTTTCAGATTTTCTTTTTCTTCTTTTGATATACAGACATATCTGTCGGACAAAGTTTCGGTATCAACATACCTTTCTTTTGAATGAAGTACCTCCACTTTGCCTGTTTTTGTTCCTTTTGCAATTACCTTTTCCGTATTGAAATTATCAAAGCCATAATCAAGCAGTGCCTTTGTATCGCTCCATTTTCGTTCTTTTCCCAAAGAACCCCAGCCGCTTGCAAGCACAACGGATATAAGTGTCATTCCGTTTCTTTTTGCAGCTCCTACAAAACAGTTTCCGGCTTTTCCCGTAAAGCCCGTCTTTACTCCCAAAGCACCATCGTATTCTCTCAAAAGCCTGTTTTTATTATAAAACTCAAACCTACGTCCCTCAAGAGAAGATATTTCCTTTGATTGAGTATTTATAATATCAACAAATTTTTTGTTTTTTAGGGCATATCTTGTTATAAGAGCCATGTCATAAGCAGTTGAATGGTGATTATCCTTGTCCAGACCGTTGGGTGTTACAAATTTTGTGCTGTTTGCTCCTATATCTTTGGCTTTTTTGTTCATTAAATCAGCAAAACCCTCCACGCTTTTGCCTGTATGCTCGGCTATTGCCACAGCGGCATCATTAGCAGATACAAGCATAAGCGGATATAAAAGGTCGCTCAGCCTATATTTTTCATCTTTTATAAGGCCCATTTTTACTTTCGGAGCAGAAGCCGCCTTTTGAGATACTTCGACTATTTCCTCTGCTTTTCCGCTTTCGATAGCAATTATTGCTGTCATTATTTTGGTTGTACTTGCCATAGGCAGTTCCTGTTTCATGTTTTTTTGCCAAAGAACTCTGCCTGTTTCATATTCCATAAGCACAGCACTCTGTGCATAAACGGAAAGTTCTTTTCCGTAAGCGGAAACAGAAAGATACAAAACAAAAATAATTGTCAGAACAAATCGTATTTTTTTCACAATACCACCTCACAATATTTTATAAAAAATATGCGGCAGTATTCTTATTTTATGTATTACTTATTTTCTATTTCGTCCCTTATATCCTGCATACGCTTGTCAAGGTCATCACACAAAACAGCACATTCTTTAAGCCTGATTGCTATTTCTTCCGAATTTTCCAAATCCTGTTTATATCTTAACTTGTGGTCAAGACTTGCCCAGAAATCCATAGCTATTGTCCTTAACTGGACTTCGGCTTTCATATATTTCTTTTCGTTTGAAAGGAATATCGGCACTTCTATTATAAGATGAAGGCTTCTGTAGCCATTTTCCTTAGGATTTTTAATATAGTCCTTCATGCGTATAAGGCGTATATCATCCTGATTTATCAAAAGATTGGCAACTGTATAAATATCGTCAACAAACGAACATATAACCCTTATTCCCGCTATATCAAAAAGATTTTCCTCTATGCTTTCTACTGTAAGCTCAAAGCCACGACGTTTCATTTTTTCAATTATGCTTTCAGGGCTTTTAAGCCTTGTTTTTATAGACTCAATAGGATTTCTGTTATGGTTAAGAGAAAACTCCGAATTAAGTACATTTAACTTTGTTTCCACTTCCATAATGGCACATTTGTATCTCATCATAAGGTTGAGAAACGGTTCTGCCTTTTCCCTTAATATTTCAGGGCTATTAGGCAATAACGTATCCCTGTAGCTTGTATCATTCATTTTTAAAATGCTCCTTAAAATTAAAAATTTATTCTTCCGGCTTTTGTTCGGTTAAATCATCTTTTGCAAAATTTTCCGGTATCGGCAGTTCTTTAGCCGATTTTAAACCGAAATATTTCAAAAATTCCTTTGTAGTGCCGAAAAGTATTGGTTTTCCCGGTGCATCAAGTCTGCCTGCTTCGGCTATAAGCCCTTTTTCCAGAAGCTTGTTTACTGCGTGTTCTGCACTAACACCACGTATTTCCTCTATCTGTGCCTTTGTAACAGGCTGTTTGTAAGCTATTATGGATAGAGTCTCCAAAAGAGACTGGGTCATGTACGGCTGTTTCGATATTTTACATACACTGCTAACATATTCAAAACATTCCGGTGCGGAACACATCTGGAATGAGTTTTCTATTTCTATAATACGAATTCCCCTTTTTTGCTTTTCGTACTTTTCCGCAAGGGAACGGATAACAGCCCTTGTTGTTGCCTTGTCCATTTTCAGCACATCTGCAAGCTCACTAAGCCTGACTTCTCTGCCCGAAACAAAAAGCACCGCCTCTGCAACAGCTTCCATTTCTTCTATTTTCATTATTCCACTTCCCGATTTTCACGATTTCTGAAAATTTCTATACTTCCGAAATTATATTCCTGGCTTACTCTTATAAAACCTGTTTTTATAAGCTCAAGCACTGCAAGAAACGTAACCGCAACCTCTGACCGAGTTGTGCTGTGGGAAAAAACATCTTTAAAGCTTACCTTAGGCATAAGATAAAGAAGCTCTCTAATATAATCAATTTTTTCCTCTATTGTAAATTCGTCTCTTTCTACGGATTTAAAACCGGATCTTACCTTGTCTGTTTTCAAATCTTTTCGTTCCATTACAGTCTTAAATGCCTTTGCCAAGTCATCAAATGTAACACCGTTCATAAACTCCGAAAGACTCTGTTCGTAATCCTTTTTAATATCACTTAATGCAGGGTCAGGTTCTTTATAAAGCCTTCTTGAATACTTTTCTTCTTTTTCCTTTAGCTCCTTTGCCGCTTCACAGTATTTACGATATTCGATAAGTCTGTTTACCAGTTCTTCCCTCGGGTCAACATCATCTTCTTCATCACCTGTTTTAACAGTCTTGGGAAGCAGCATTTTGGATTTAATCTCCATAAGCGTTGCAGCCATGACAATAAAGCTGCTCATTATTTCCATATCCATAATTTCACTGCTGTATATAACCGCCATATACTGTTCGGTTATTTCGGCTATAGGTATATCATAAATATCCACCTTATTTTTTTCTATAAGATGGTACAAAAGACTGAATGGGCCTTGAAAATTTTCAAGCTTTAATGTAATTTGTTCCATGTCTGCTCCGTTTTAAATTATTCCCATAATAAGGTTTATTATAGGATTTATAAAATCACCTATATACCCCATAAACAAAACAAGAAGAAAAACCATCTGTATTATTTTTTCGTACTGCATATATCCAAAATACGTATTTGCAGGCAATATACATGACAATACCTTTACACAGTCCATAGGTGCTACAGGCAGCACATTATAAACGGCTATGCTTACACTGTATCTCTTTACCGCCAACAGGAACACAGCTATTATTACCGATCCCATACCTGTTCCCGATGAGACAACTCCATATAGTATTGATGCAATAAATGCAAAAACAAGGTTTATAACCGACGGCATAACGGCAGTTATTATTGTGTCCCTTTTTCTGTTTTTGTAGAACATAGGACTTGTTTCAACAGGCTTTCCCCAGCCGAAGCCGGTTGCCCACATAAGTATAAAGCCTATAGGTTCAAAATGCTTTGCCGGATTAAGCGTAAGTCTGCCTTCGTTTTTCGGCTTATGGTCGCCTAATGCCGTAGATACGGCTGCTCTCGAAAATTCATGCAACGATGTAACAAAAATTACGGCAGGAATTTGAAGTGCTATCATTAAAACGCTTATTATAGGTGATGACATATTTTCATCCTTTCGCAAAAACTGCCGAAACATAAGTTTCAGCATTTTGTTTTAATTTATTTTACCTTTAATAATAACAAATTTTTTATATTTAGTAAAGAGAAAGACAGCTTAAAGACCTTGGGGCTTTGCCCCAATACCCTACGATTTTTTGAAAAAAATCGAGTAAAACTTTTATCAAAACGCAATTACATTGCGTTTTTCGTAAATCCATTTGCACTGTTTTTTGCCGTCCCTGAAAGGGAAGGTGGCAAGCGTAGCTTGACGGAAGGGTTAGCCTTCTCCTCAGGGAGAAGGTGTCACGCAGTGACGGATGAGGGGTAAATCTTTTTTTATTTTACCCAAACAAGGTTTTAGCATTTTACTTATCGTTTGTGGCATTGCCGTTTCCGCTTACAGGTATAGCTTCACCAAGATATTCCGGCTCCGGCTTTATTATTACTTTAAAAAAGTCTTTTACCCTTGCCATAACCTCTCTTAAATTTCTGTATTCCTGTCCCCTGTATTCCCTAAGGTCGGCACTTATGCCTACAGCGTCAAGACCAAGCTTTTCGGCTATATATACTGCTCTGTACAGGTGGTATTTCTGTGATATAATTATAACTTTTTTTGCCTTAAAAACAGCTTTTGCCCTATACATACTGTCATATGTCGAAAATCCCGCATGATCCATAAATACTGCCTCTGACGGAACATTTTTATCTATGGCAAACTTTTTCATTACATTAACCTCGTCATAGTCTTTCCTGCCGTGGTCACCACTCATTATTATTCTGTTTGAAACACAATTCTCGTAAGCATCAATGCCTACAAGCAGTCTGTCATTAAGCATAGCAGACGGTTTGCCTCCGGCACGCACAGCAGCACCAAGGACTATTATACAATCTGCATTATCAATATTTTGCATATCATTATTGCTGAATATTCTTTTTTCCGAAAATCTTTTTACATATTGATTTATGCCTAAAACTCCGCCAAGAACAATAATTATGCCAAAAACGGCTATTTTTATGCAAAACTTAATCTTTCTTTTTATATTATGCAAATATATCACCTTCTTAAAATAAATTATGACGGCATTATCTGTCTGTAATTATTGTAAACCAAAAAACATTTTATTACAACAAAAACCATTTACCATATCTTCTGTTTGCTTTTATACTCTGTAAAACATATTAAACCGTTGTTATCTTTCTTTTCTTTCTAAGATACATAAACACACCTATGCATATAATTACCGAAACAAAAGAGCCTGCCGTTGTTGCCAGTCCCATAGGAAAAAGTGTCTGCGGAAAAAACTTTGACATAAAGTATGCTCCCGGTATACGTACAAAAACAATTGATAAGAAATTATCTATAAACGAAACTACAGATATTCCGACTGCACATAAATAACCTATGAAACAAAAATGTATTCCGGCAAAAATAATATCCCAAATATATCCTCTTATGTATTGCCCTCCAAGTATTATAACATTTCTGTCCGAAGTAAACAGAGATACAGCCTGCTCAGAAACAATCTGTATTAAAACCGTTATTATAACGCCGAATATTACCGTTATCATCATTGCATAACGAAGTGTCTCGTCTGCCCTGTCCTGTTTTCCGGCACCTATATTCTGGGCACAAACAGCCGATACCGTAGAAAGCATTGACGAAGGCACAAGATAAAGGAAGCTTATAATTTTTTCAACAATGCCTACTGCCGCCGCATCGCTTAAACCACGTCTGTTGGCTATTACCGTAATTACAATAAACGAAATCTGTAT
>CAKQPE010000118.1 GCA_934256695.1 uncultured Eubacteriales bacterium | reverse complement strand
TAAAAGTTTAGATCAAACCTTTTCAAAGGTTTGCAGGGTGTGGGACAGAGTCCCACGGTCTTAGTTCGATAAATTTTGATTTTGTTCCGAAAAATGCAATGTAATTGCGTTTTGATAAAAATTTTACTCGATTTTTTTCATGTTCGGGAAATTTGCTTCGTAAATTAGGTTTAACAAAAATTATTAAAAAATTAATATTATTGTTATTTTTTATTGGCTGATTTATGTTATACTAAAATATATATAAGTAAAATGTCGCTGCGGAAGGGAGGACTTTATTTTTGGAGGACTTGAAAAAGATACGAACCATGATAAGCCTTGCGGTCTATGACAAGCATTACGGCGAAAGGGACAGACGTATTACATCTAAATATCGCAGGGACTATATATACCTTCGTGGTCTTGGAATGAGAATAGGTGTTGCATTGGGATTTTTTGTTGTATATGCACTGTATTGTCTGTATAGACTGATAATAGATGAAGCAGATATATTCTCTATGATTTCCAAAAAGACACTTATTGAAGCAGGAGCCATACTGCTTGTTGTTCTTATAATATATACGGTTATATGTTCATTTAAATTTAAAGAAGAATACGATGAAGCGGAAATAAGGCTTAACATATATGAAGAAAGATTGAAAAAGATGAATGTAAACAGTGGTCTTAAAGGCAAAAAAATATCTGTGAGAGGTACGGGGAATGGAAACAATACTGATTCTTAGGCAAAAGCTGATAGGTATATATAAACTTAATGAAGACAAGATAAATATTTTGGCTAAGTTTATAGCCGGTATTGCGGTATTTCTTTGCATGAGTTCGCTGTCGTTAGGTAATTTCGGCGGAACAAAGGAAATAGGTATTATACTTATAGGCTCAATATTTGCCGTTGTTTCTTCGCCGGCGGTTTTTATTGCCATAAGCGGAATAGGTGCGGTTGTTTTTATTGCTGCGGCATCGGTTGAAACGGCGGTTATTGCGGCAATATTGTTTTTTCTGCTTTTTGTCTTTTACGGAAGGATATTTTCCAAAGCAAGTCTTTTGTTTATAGCTATGCTTGTATGTTTTAAAATAAAGATACCGTATGTTGTGCCGATATTGGGCGGAATATATTTTGGGGCAGAGGCAATACTGCCTTGCTTTGCGGCTATGTTTATAAACCAGATGACACCGCTTTTTGTTTCTTTGGTTCAAATGTCGCCTACTGCCGAGTTTTCGGTCTCAACAATGCCGGATATATTATTTAATATGTATACATATATTTTTACAGACGGTCTTGAGGTACTGCGTGGAAGTGCTTATGCGGCGGCAGTTATGATAATAACAACATCTGCGGCATGGGCAGTAAGCAGCCTGCATATTAATTACGAAAAGGAAACAGCCATAGCGGTTTCTGCCGTAGTTACGGTTATAGGTATGTTTTTGGCGGTTATTATAGGCGGAAGTACATTTTCCGTGTTTGGTCTGCCGCTTTTTACGGCTGTATCGGCTGTAATTGCCTATATTATAAGTCTGTTTGACGATCTTCCGGATTACAGACATACGGAGAGAGTAAAGTTTCAGGACAAGAATTATGTGTACTATGTAAAAGCAGTACCTAAAATAAAAATGCCGGAAAGCAGGGGCAGTGGGAGTGAGGATTGATGGAACATTATTTTAATACCATTTGGGACAGCATAAGGTTTTCCAATATTGCCATGCCTTCCATAGGCATAAGGGATATTTTGGATATAGTTATAGTTGCCTATCTTATATATAAAATGATTTTTTGGATAAAGGAAACAAGGGCATGGGTGCTTTTTAAAGGCATATTGGTTATATGTATTTTTGCACTTATGTGCTATATATTAAGGCTTAACACTATTTTATGGATACTTTCCAAAACCATATCCGTAGGTATTATAGCGGTTATAGTTGTGTTCCAGCCGGAGCTGAGAAAAGCCTTGGAACAGCTTGGAAAGAGCAAGCATTTTTTTGCACTTCTCAGTTTTGAAAGCCAGGAAAAGAGCAGAGAGTACACAGAAAAGACTGTAGAAGAAATAATAAAGGCATCGGAAAAAATGAGTGCCGCAAGGACAGGTGCTTTAATGCTGATAGAAAGAGATGTACCGCTTGGCGATTTTGAAAGAACGGGCATTAACATAGATGCTGTAGTCACAAGTCAGCTGCTTATAAATATATTTGAAAAAAACACACCGCTGCATGACGGTGCGGTTATTATAAAAAACAACCGAGTTGCTGCGGCAACCTGCTTCCTTCCGCTTACGGAAAGCAACGAGGTAAGTATGGAACTTGGCACAAGACACAGAGCAGCTATAGGTGCAAGTGAGGTTTCCGATGCATTTATTGTTGTTGTGTCGGAAGAAACAGGTGCCATTTCAATAGCAAACTCAGGTGTACTGTACCGTAATTTAAGCATAGATGCAATGCGAAGAATGCTTTTGCAGGGAAGAAAAAATCAAAAGAAGAAAAAGAAAATATTCTGGAGGAGGGGCAAAAAGGATGAGTAAGTTTAGAGAACTGCTTACGAAAGATGCCGGCTGGAAGCTCCTTTCGGTTTTTATAGCCGTATGCCTTTGGTTTGTAGTAATAAATATGGAAAACCCCGTTGAATACAGGGTGTTTACGGCAAATATTGATATTGTAAACATATCTGCCGCAGAAGAAGCGGGAATGACAATTACAAACGCAAAGGAAATCGAGAACACAAAGGTTTCCGTAAGGCTTATGGGAAAACGTATAGTTTTGGACAAGATTCAGCAGAACAGGTCTTTTTCGGCATACATTGATGTTTCTTCAATAGACATGGAAAATGCGGAAGGCAAAGTTACTTTGCCGGTAAAGATAAAGACCGGACTTTTGGCAAGCGATTATGTTGATATGGAGTTTATATCGCCGTCTGATGTTGATGTGGAACTTGATGAAAATGTATCAAAGAACTTTAAGATTGAGGCGGTATTCAGCGGTTCTTCGGAAACGGGAGTAACAATAGATGCGGAAACAATAGACCCTGAATATGTGAAAATATACGGTGCCCAGACAGACGTAAATAAAGTTGCTACAGTAAAAGCGGCTGTAAATCTTGATTCACCGCACAACGGACAGAAGGTAACGGCTCCGCTTGCGGCATACGATATATCGGGAAATGCGGTAGACGGAATTTATCTCAGCAAGGACACAGCAGTTGTTACATTAAAAATGGAAACAAGCCGAAAAGTTCCTGTTCAGATAAACTATACAGGTCAGCCGGCAAACGGATGCAGTGTAGGAAAGATTACATTAAGTCCGGAATATGTTATGGTAACGGGAAATCCGGACGTAATAAATGAGCTTATATATATTACTTTGCCGTCAATAGATGTAAGCGGAAACAGCAATGATATAGACAAGGTATTTAACGTAAGTTCCCTTCTGCCTGACGGTGCAGAGCTTGCAGACGGTTCGACAGGAAGAATAAGTGTTAATGTTCAGATAATTGGTCAGGAGGAACATGACATTACGTTTGATTCTGATGACATTACGATGACAGGTGATGTTGAAAACGGGTGCAATGCGGAAATAGAAAAGGATTCCTTTAACATAGAGGTTACGGGAAGCAGTTTTAATGAATCACAGGTTAAATATACTGTTGATGTATCAAATCTTACGGAAGGTGAGCATAGGGTACAGGTGAAGGTGTTACTGCCTGACGGCTGTTCACTTAACGGAAATGCACCATATGCAACTGTAGTGGTTAAATCAAACGGAGCAGACAGTACAGGAACGGATACAAACGAATAACGGATATGAAAAGAAAAGGCACAGCGTAAGCTGTGCCTTTAGGGTGTCGACAAAGTCGACACCTAAGTCGAAATCAGGATTTCGACTTGTTTAAACAGAAGAATAAACAGACGGGTTCCATCGGCTTAAAAGCCTTGAAACCCACTGTTTTCCTCGTCGGAAATGAATTCCGACTGCGGATTCCATTCGGGAAACTCGTTCGTTTCCCGAACCCTTCCGTGTTATGAGATAACTTTATCGACAGTCTGAAGGCACAGCGTAAGCTGTGCCTTTTAGGTTATAAAACCCCTCATCCGTCACTGACGTGACACCTTCTCCTTGGGAGAAGGCGAACCCTTCCGACAGGCTGACGCCTGCCACCTTCCCTTTCAGGGACGGCTTTCGAGTTGGGAAGGCTCCCATGAAAGGGGAGCTGTCACGAAGTGACTGAGGGGTTTGGCTGTAGGACTTTCAATTCAGCTTGGTATTCTCGTAGTGTCTATAGTAACACTTGTATATACAATTTGTAGCAATAAAAAATAACCGTCAACTTTGACAGAGCACAACGGTTATTTTTTAAATACAAAAATAATTAGGCTGACCGCTTTAAACGGTTTTCCTCTTGCTTTTATTATATCAGTGGGAAAATATAAAATCAATAGGAAAAGGAAAATATTACTTTAAACGATTTATATAAAGCGGTATTTTCCTTTTTGTAATATTTTAAAGGGATTTTTGTTGAAAATTGAAATTTAAAATGATAGTATAAAGGCTACGGAAGTCGTGAAGGGCGGCAAACCTCCTTTTTAGTTAAGGAAGGAGGTGAGGCATATGTCAACATATGAAACAATGATGTTTGCATTAAACAGTGTAACAGCACTGATAGCCTTACTTTCTTACATACATAACGTATATAAGAAATAAAAAAGAAGCTACCCTCACAAATCTTGGACGATTAGGGTAGCTTAATCAACCGGAGGTTTGCCGCATTGGCGACTTCCTACTTAACTAAATTATAGCAGTGGAAAGAAGCAAAATCAATAGGGAATGAAAATTTCCCCTCATCCGTCACTGATGTGACACCTTCTCCCAGGAGAAGGCTTAAAGCGGCAAGTGGGAAGAAATATAATGATTTTTATTGTAATTTGAATAAGGATTTTGATAAATTAATTACAGATTGAAAAACCGGCAGTCTTTTCGCCTTCCCTTGGGGGAAGGTGTCACGTCAGTGACGGATGAGGGATATAAAAAAGGACAGAACAATGTTTAATATGGGAAACAAAAATCTAACTCCTTTTTCAAAAAGTTTACGTAAAAACATGACAAAAGAAGAAAGACATCTATGGTATGATTTTTTGAAAAGTTTACCGGTGACAATACACCGTCAAAAAACAATAGGAAATTATATAGTTGATTTTTACTGTCATTCGGCAAAGCTGGTTATTGAGCTGGACGGTTCACAACATTATGAAGACAAAGGCAAAATTGATGATATTATCAGAGACAGATATTTATCTGATTTAGGGTTGAAGGTTTTAAGGTATACCAATTTGGATATTAACAGAAGGTTTGAGGCGGTATGCGAGGAGATTTTTTATAATATATTTAATAAGAATGAATAGGCCCTCATCCGTCACTGACGTGACACCTTCTCCTTAGGAGAAGGCTTAAAGCGGCAAGTGGGAAGAAATATAATGATTTTTATTGTAATTTGAATAAGGATTTTGATAAATTAATTACAGATTGAAAAACCGGCAGTCTTTTCGCCTTCCCTTGGGGGAAGGTGTCACGATAGTGACAGATGAGGGATATTGTATTAATTATAACATATGTTTTTTTGGGAATTATTCTGATTAGCCCTCATCCGGCTCGTTACACTCGCCACCTTCTCCTTAGGAGAAGGCTTAAAGCGGCAAATGGGAAGAAATATAATGATTTTTATTGTAATTTGAATAAGGATTTTGATAAATTAATTACAGATTGAAAAACCGGCA
>CAKQPE010000117.1 GCA_934256695.1 uncultured Eubacteriales bacterium | reverse complement strand
GTCTTAAAATAGGAGAGAAAAATGTCGTATGCGGATTTTGAAGAACTGATTAGGAATAATGCAGATGAAAAATACAGAGAGTTTTCCAGAAAACTTACACCTAATATAGGCAAAAATGCAGGAGTAAGGACTCCTGTGCTGAAGGTATTTGCCAAAAAAGAAGCAAAGGAAAATTATACGGAGTTTTTTGAAAAATGCACAGATGAACTGTATGAAGAAAAACTGGTACAGGGGCTTATAATAGGTTATGCAAAGGAAGAAATCGAAAAAAGACTTTTTATGCTTGAAAAATTTATCGAAAAGATTGATAATTGGGCAGTATGCGATATGACAGCCTGTGCATTTAAGTTTAAGAAAGGCGAAAGTGAAACGGTTTTTGAATTTGCAAAGAAATACATCGAAAAAGACGGCGAGTTTGAGAAAAGATTCGGTGTGGTTTTGATATTATCCGATTTTATTGACGAAAAGCATATTGACGAAATACTGAAAATGTTGAACAATATATATGACAGCAGATTTTATGTAAGCATGGCTGTGGCATGGGCATTAAGTGTATGCTATGTAAAATTCGAGGAAAAGACATACACGGCAGTGAAAAGCGGAAAACTGCCCAAGGAGACAATAAACAAAACGGTAAGCAAAATACGCCAGTCTTTAAGAGTGAGCAAAGAAAGCAAAGAACGGGCAAAGGAACTTAAAAATATATAACGGAGGAATTGGAAAATGGACTTTTTGGAAGTATTTGTGGAAACAAGCGAGACAGGAATAGAAATAGCAAGCGGTGTTGTATATGCAAACGGTGTTACAGGAATAATGGTAGAGGACTCAAGGGACTTTGACGAATTTATGAAAGACCCTAACAGACAGTGGGATTACATTGATGACGAGCTTATGAAACAGAAGCAGGGACAGAAAAACGGCATTACATTCTTTGTAACAGACAATGCCAGTGGAATAGAAACACTTAATGCCATAAAAGCGGGACTTAAAAGAACAAAGGAAGAAGAAACTGAATTCGATCTCGGAAGTTTTGAAGTAACAATAAAGAATGTAAAAGAAGAAGACTGGGCGAACAACTGGAAGAAATATTTCAAACCGTTCCCTGTAGGTGACAAAATAATAATTAAACCGTCATGGGAAGAATGTGAAGCAGAGGAAGGAAAGAAAATACTTAACATTGACCCGGGCCATATTTTCGGTACAGGCTCTCACGAGACAACACAGGGCTGTATTGAGTTTATAGAAAAATATGTAAAAGAAGGTGACAAGGTAGCCGACATAGGCTGCGGAAGCGGTATACTTGCCATAGCTGCAATACTTATGGGAGCAGACTTTGCATCTGCTGTGGATATAGACCCTAATGCTGTGGAAATAGTTAAACAGAATGCGGATTTAAACAGCATTTCCGGTGACAAGTACGAAGTATTTGCCGGAGACATACTTAATGACGATAATTTAAAGAAACAGTTCTGCGGAAAGAAATATGATGCGGCTTTTGCAAATATTGTAGCTGACATAGTAATTCCGCTTTCCGCAATGGTTCCGGATTTTATTAAAGATAAGGGAATGTTTATCTGTTCCGGAATTATAGCCGAAAGACTTGACGACGTAACAGAGGCACTTGGCAAAAACGGATTTGAGGTTCTTGAAATAACAAGAAGAAAAGACTGGTGTGCAATAGCAAGCAGACTTAAATAAGGAGAAAGCAATGCCTAAATATTTTACCGAGCCGGAGAACATAAAAGACGGATTTATTGAGATTTTTTCTGACGAAGCAAAGCATATATTAAACGTAATGCGAATGGAAATAGGTGACACGCTTACAATATGTGACGGACAGAGCAACGATTATTTATGCCGAATATGTGAAACAGGCAAGAACTGTCTTAAAGCAAAGATAGAAGAAACAACAAAAAGCGAAAGCGAGCCGAAAACAAAAATAACACTTTATCAGGGATTGCCTAAAAGCGACAAAATGGAGCTTATAATACAGAAATGTGTTGAAATAGGCGTATGCCGAATTGTGCCTGTTATAACGGAGAGAGCTGTTGTAAAAATAGAAAAAGGTGCAAAAGAGGACAAAAAAACGGAAAGATGGCAGAAAATTGCGGAATCGGCGGCGAAACAAAGCGGCAGAGGAATAATACCTGCGGTAGAAAGACCTATGAAATTTAAAGATGCCATAGAAGAAGCCGTAAAAAACGGAGAAGCAATTATTCCTTACGAAAACGAAAAGGACAGAGGATTGAAGGAATTTGTTAAAAATTCCAAGGCTGAGAATATAGGAATATTTATAGGTCCGGAAGGCGGATTTGATACAAAGGAAATTGAATTTGCCGTTGAAAACGGAGTTATGTCCGTTACTCTGGGAAAACGAATACTGAGAACAGAAACGGCGGGAATAGTTACGTCTGCCATAGTTTTATATGAATTAGGTTAAGGAAGGATAATAGATGGAAGTTTATTTTGACAGTGCTGCCACAGGAAAGGTATTGCCGGAAGCAGTTGAAACAATGGTAAAGGCAATGACTGAGGTGTATGGAAACCCAAGCTCTGCAAGCATATTGGGAATAGAAGCCGGAAATGTATTAAAAAAGTCACAGGAGGATATTGCAAGGATTATAAATGCCGAGCCAAGTGAGATTTATTTTACATCAGGCGGAACGGAAGGCGACAACTGGGCAATATTCGGTACGGCTTACGGATACAAAAGAAGCGGAAAGCACATTATAACAACAAATACGGAACACCCTGCCATAAATCTTCCTTTGGAGGCACTGAAAGAAGAAGGTTTTGAGATTGAAAAAATCGGTGTTGATGACAAAGGATACATTGATATTGAAGAATTAAAGAGCAAAATAAGAAAAGACACTATACTGGTAAGTGTTATTTTGGCAAACAACGAAACAGGTACGGTTCAGGATATAGAAAAAATAGGACAGGCTGTTAAAGAAGCCAACAATGACACACTTCTTCACGCTGATGCTGTACAGGCTTTCGGAAAAATGAAAATAGATGTAAAAAACAGCAAAATAGATATGCTTTCGGCAAGTGGACACAAGTTCGGAGCACCGAGGGGAACGGGAATTTTTTACATGAAAAAAGGTTTAAAAGTGAAGCCTTTAATGTACGGCGGAGGTCAGCAGTTAAACCAGAGACCGGGAACGGAAAACGTTGCGGGAGCGGTGGCAATAGCAAAAGCCGCTGAGGTATGCTACAAAAATCTTGAAGAAAACAACGAAAAGATAAGAGAAATAAAGAAATACATTGCCGACAGGGTTCTTGCGGAAATACCGAACACATTTATAAACGGAGACAGCATTGAAAAGGCAAGTCCATATGTGCTTAACGTAGGATTTATGGGTCTCAGAAGCGAAGTCCTTCTTCATGCCCTTGAGGCGGAAGGAATATATGTATCTGCCGGAAGTGCCTGCAACAGCAAAAAGAAAGTAAGAAGCAGTGTGCTTTCCGCAATGGGAAAAAGTGACGAAGAAATAGAAGGCTCAATAAGGCTTAGTTTTTCAAAGTTCAACACTATGGAAGAAGCGGAATATGCCGTTGAAAAACTGAAAGAACAGACGGCATTATTGAGAAGATTTAACAGAAAGAGGTAAAAAATGGAAGAAAGGGTTTTGCTGGTTAAATACGGCGAGATTGCAATGCGAGGAAACAACAGGCAGTTATTTGTAAAAAGGCTTGTTGAGACAATAAGAAAAAACATAGACTCTGACGGGGATTTTTATGTAGTACGTGAACAGGGAAGGCTCATAATTGAAAGCAGAGGAACAGAGATTAATTTCGGCACAATGATACCGAAGGTAAACAGGATATTCGGTATACTTGGCGTATGTCCCGGAATAAAGGTTACAGACCAGAGCATAGAAAATTTGCAGAAAACGGCACTTAAATTTCTTAAAGACAACTATGACGGAAAATCAAAGACATTTAAGGTAGTTACAAAGAGAAGCAACAAGCAGTATCCGCTTACATCAAACGAGGTTTCGGCAGAGGTTGGAGGATATATATACGATAACTTTGAAGGACTTGAGGTTGACATACACAATCCCGAAACAACGGTTTATGTTGAAATAAGAAATGATGCTTATATATACACGGACTTTATTGAAGGCTGCGGCGGTCTGCCTTACGGTTCTTCGGGAAAAGCCGTATCGTTAATAAGCGGAGGAATAGACAGCCCTGTTGCCACATGGCTTATGGCAAAGAGAGGTGTGGAAGTGGAAGGAGTTTATTTCCATTCACCGCCTTACACAGGAGAGAGAGCAAAGGAAAAGGTAAAAGACCTTGCCAAAATAATAGCTATGTATACAGGCGGATTTAAGCTTCATGTAGTTAAATTTACGGAGTTACAGCTTTATCTGCTTGAAAACGTACCTGAGGACAAGCTGACAATATTCCTTAAACGTGCCATGATGAGGGCGGCTGAAAAGATAGCATACAAAGACCATGCAGACGGTTTGATAACAGGTGAAAGTGCGGGACAGGTAGCAAGCCAGACCATGCAGGGAATGAATGCCATAAATGCCGTATGCACAATGCCTGTAATGAGACCTTTATGCGGAATGGACAAGCAGGAGATAGTTGACAAGGCAAGGGTTATAGGCACATACGAGACATCAATACTGCCTTACGAGGACTGCTGTACAATATTTGTTGCAAAGCATCCGGAGACAAAGCCAAAGACAAGTGTAATAAACAAGATTGAGTCAAAGCTGGACAAGCTTAGTGAAATTATTGAAAAAGCAGTTGATGAAGCAGAAGTATTTGAGCTTTAAATATTAAAACCCTTCCGTCAAACCTACGGTTTGCCACCTTCCCTTTCAGGGACGGCTTTAACGGCAAGTGGGAAGGTTCTGGAAATGAATAAGGATAAAACCCCTCATCCGTCACTGACGTGACACCTTCTCCACGAGGGAGAAGGCGAAAACCTTCCGATACAGCAAGTGGCTTTTTACGAAAAACGCAATGAAGTTGCGTTTTGATAAAAGTTTTACTCGATTTTTTTCAAAAAATCGTGGGGATTGGGGCAAAGCCCCAAGGTCTTTAGGTAATATAAAGGCAGGATTGAAAATATATTTTAGTAAATATGTTTTTAAGGTGATAGAATGTTTGCCTGCATAGATTTTAAGCAGATAAAAAAGACAGCCAAAACAGTTTTAATTGTAGTTTCTGTTTTGGCTGTAATTATATGCAAAAGAAGTATTTTTGACAAAAGAAGCATACTTACATCTGCCGATGGAAAGCCGAAGGGATATATTGCCATAATAATAGATGATTTTGGCTATAATGGCGAAGGAACGGAAGAAATGCTTGCATTGGATATTCCTTTTACGGCAGCTATAATGCCGTTTTCGGAAAAATCAAGTGAAAATGTGGAAGAAGTTAAAAATGCCGGAAAAGAATATATAATACATATGCCAATGGAAAGCTTAACGGGAAAAAGAAGCTGGGTCGGGGACAAAGGTATTTTTACAAATATGAGCAGTGAAGAAATTGCAAAAAGAGTAGACGAGGCTTTTGAAACAGCAGACGGTGCAGCAGGAATGAACAATCATATGGGTTCTGCCGTAATGGAAAACGAAAGCTGTCTTTCGGCAGTACTTGACGCAGTAAAGGAACATGATGCTGTATTTATAGACAGTGTTACAAGCGGAAAAAGCAAGGGAGAGAAACTTTGCAAAGAAAAGGGAATTTGTTTTTTTAAAAGAGACGTATTTCTTGACAGTACAAGAGACATAAATGTTGTAA
>CAKQPE010000116.1 GCA_934256695.1 uncultured Eubacteriales bacterium | reverse complement strand
AGTTTCGCTTGAGCCTTTTCAAAGGCTCACAGGTGTGGACGGAGTCCACGGTTTTAATCAGTCCGATAAATTTATATATTTAAATTAGAAAAATACCGGTAAGTTGCAGAAGGACTCTATGTTTTGCAGCAGAGCCAAAAGGTTTTTAAAAGTCGAATTTGGAAAAATTAAATTCGTTGACACTTTTCGTTTTCAATAGTATAATAATATGGCAATTAAATTTAACAGACTTCAAAATTTCCGTGCTAGCCGGGGAATTAGCGGTGCCCTGAACCCACAATCCGCTATAGTGGGGGTGATGTCCGGTGCAGGCTCTGAGCTTTTCTGGTCTGCCCTTTGAAGAGAACGTTGAAGGCTGAGTCTTGTGCAACAGGAACTTATGAACCATGTCAGGTCCGGAAGGAAGCAGCATTAAGTAGGCACTTCTGTGTGCCGCAAGGTAGCTTGGCTGGAGTTAAGGACAAAGGTAACGCTTAAGAGCAGGTGTCGAAGCCGGATGCATGGATTCTTAAATATAAAAATCTATGCATTGTATTTTTAAAGCACGCAGTTAAAGGCTGTGTGCTTTTTTACTAATGTAAAAAGATAAAAAGAAAGGAAGCAGGGGGAAATGTCATATCAGGCTTTATACAGAAAGTTCAGACCTGATACGTTTGATAAGGTTGTAGGTCAGGAACAGATAGTTCATACACTGAAAAACGAAATACTGTCAGATATGGTTTCTCATGCCTATCTTTTTTGCGGAACAAGAGGAACGGGAAAAACGTCTACGGCAAAAATATTTGCTAAAGCCATAAACTGCCTTTCGCCAAAGGACGGTGAGCCCTGCGGAAAATGCGAGCTGTGTAAAGCTATGCAGGAGGGCAGAAGCGTAAATGTAATAGAGATTGATGCCGCATCAAACAACAGTGTTGAAAATATACGTGATCTTCGTGAGCAGGTAAAGTATCCGCCTACGGAAGGCAGGTATAAGGTATATATAATAGATGAGGTTCATATGCTTTCGCAAGGTGCTTTTAATGCGCTTTTGAAAACATTGGAGGAACCGCCGGATTATGTAATATTCATACTTGCAACAACTGAGCCGCAAAAAGTTCCGATAACGATACTTTCAAGATGTCAGAGATTTGATTTCAGACATATTTCATCGGGAGAGATAACAAAGACACTTAAAAAATATGTGAAATACGAAAAGGCATCGGCCGATGATTCTGCACTTGCGACTATAGCAAGACTTGCAGATGGTTCTATGAGAGACAGTTTAAGTATACTTGACCAATGTCTTGCTTTTTATCATGATGAGACAATAACGGAAGAAAAGGTTCTTGATGTATGCGGTGCAACGGATAATACAGTGTTTTTTGAAATGACAAGTGCCATAGCCGGAAAGAAGGCTTCAAAGGCTATGGATATAATAGATGATATAGTTTACAGGGGAAGGGATATAAGCCAGTTTACGGTTTCTTTCCTTCAGCATTTGAGGAATTTGCTTGTTGTATCTACAGTAGGCGAAAGCGAAAATGTTCTTGACCTGTCACAGGAAACCATAAAAAGACTTTCGGTACAGGCAAAGAAAATATCGCCGGAGGAAATTATTTACTACATCAGAATATTCTCTCAGCTTATTTCAGATATGAAATATGTATCAAACAAAAGAATACTTCTTGAGGTGGAAATAATAAAGCTTTGCTCAAATATAACCAAAAACAATTCGGAGTATATACTTTCACGTTTGGCAGAGCTTGAAAGAAAAATAAAAAACGGTGCTTTTGTTGTTAATACAACGGAAGGCACAAAGACAGAGAAAAAAACCGAATTAAAATCGAAAAAGGTTCTTCCAAAGGCAGTGCCGGAGGATATACAGAAAGTAAAGAAGGAATGGAAGGATATTGTTTCCGGCTTTGAAATGCCTGAGAGATCATATCTTGAAACAACAGACATCGGCTACATGGACGACGGAAGGCTTTCAATAGTCTGTGATGAACCTGTATATAAGGATTTAATCGAGAACAAAAAAGAAGTTGTAGCCGAAAAACTGGAAGAAAAATTCCAAAAGCAGTTTGAAATAAAAACAGTTGAAAAGAAAGATTACGACGAATATGAAAAAGTGACATACGGCATAACAAACGAAGATGAGGAATTTGACGCTTTCTTCGGCACAATGTCGCAGATGTTTTCAGATGCGGAAGTAATTGAATAATAAATAAAATAAAAAATTATTAATTGATATTTGAGGAGGATTTTAACTATGGCAAGAGGCGGATTTGGTGCAATGGGCGGCATGAACATGAACAACTTAATGAAACAGGCTCAGAAAATGCAGAAGAAAATGGAAGAAGCTCAGGCGGCTTTGGCAGAAAAGACAGTTGAAACAACATCAGGCGGCGGAGCAGTAAAGATTGTTATTACAGGCAAAAGAGTTATCCAGTCAATAAAGATTAATCCTGAGGTTGTAGACCCTGAAGATGTGGAAATGCTTGAAGACCTTATACTTTCTGCCGTAAACGAGGCTGTAAGACAGGCTGACGAAATGGCAAATAACGAAATGGGCAAGATTACAGGCGGCGTAGGCAACGGAATGTTCTGATAAAAACAGAAGGAAGAATCTATAATGAATTATTACGGAAGTTATATTACCCGTCTTATAGAGGAGCTTTCCTCCCTTCCGGGAATAGGCACAAAATCGGCACAGAGACTGGCTTTTTATATTATAAATATGCCTGAAGAAAAGGCAAAAGCCCTTTCGGAGTCTATTATAAAAGCAAAAGAAAATATAAAGTACTGTTCCGTATGCTGTAATCTGTCAGACAGTGATGTTTGCCCGGTATGCTCAAACCCTAAGAGGGACAAGTCAGTTATAATGGTTGTTGAAGACCCGAGAGATATGGCGGCATACGAAAAAACAAAGGAATACAAAGGTGTTTATCATGTGCTGCATGGTGCAATATCTCCTATGACGGGAGTAGGCCCCAACGATATAAAAATAAAAGAGCTTCTTGAAAGAATACAAAAAGAGCCGCCGCAGGAAATAATAATAGCCACTAACCCAAATGTTGAGGGTGAAGCTACGGCTATGTATATAAGCAGGCTTATTAAGCCTTTGGGAATAACCGTAAGCAGGATAGCAAACGGTGTGCCTGTAGGCGGAGACTTGGAGTATGTTGATGAGGTTACACTTTCCCGTGCCTTGGAAGGCAGAAGACCTATGTAAAAAGCGGAGGTAAAGATGAGCTTAGCAGACGAAATTTTTATATCTAACTGCAAAGATATTTTAGAAAACGGATATTCAACAGAAAACGAAAAAAACAGACCTAAATGGGCAGATGGCACAGAAGCCTATACAATAAAGAAGTTCGGTGTTGTAAACAGATACGATTTGTCAAAGGAGTTCCCTATACTGACTTTAAGACGTACTTATCTTAAATCAGCCATAGATGAGCTTTTATGGATATGGCAAAAGAAATCAAACAAGATAAGTGAGCTTAACAGCCATGTTTGGGACGAGTGGGCAGGAGCAGACGGCACAATAGGCAAGGCATACGGTTATCAGCTTTCTGTTAAGCATAAGTACAAAGAGGGCGAGTTCGATCAGGTGGACAGAGTGCTTTTTGATTTAAAAAACAATCCTTACAGCAGAAGAATAATGACAAACATTTATAATTTTGCCGACCTTAACGAAATGAATCTTTATCCTTGTGCCTACAGCATGACTTTTAATGTTACAGGCAATAAGCTAAATGCCATATTAAATCAGAGATCACAGGATACACTTACGGCTAATAACTGGAACGTGGTGCAGTATGCGGTTTTGGTGCATATGTTTGCACAGGTAAGCGGGCTTGAGGCAGGAGAGCTTATTCACGTAATAAGCGATATGCATATTTATAACAGACATATTGACCAGATAAAGGAACTTATAAGCAGAGAGCCGAAAAAAGCACCTAAGTTTATAATAAACAAGGATGTTAAAAATTTCTACGACTTTACGGTAGATGACTTTGATTTGGAGGGCTATGAATACGGTCCGAGCATAGGTGAAATACCGATTGCGATTTAAGGAGGAAAAACCCATGATAATGATAGTTGCGGCAGATGAAAAATGGGGTATAGGCAAAAACGGCGATCTTCTTACACCACTTCCTGAGGACATGAAATTTTTCAGAGAAAAGACAAGAGATTCCGTTGTTATACTTGGAAGAAAAACTTTGGAGTCATTTCCCGACGGAAAGCCTCTTAAAAACAGAGTAAACATTGTTATATCAAGGCAGGAAAACATTCCCGTTGAGGGCATAATAAAGGTTTCCTCCGTAGAGGAAGCGGCAGAGGAAGCAAAGAAATACGAAGGAAAGAATGTATTTGTAATAGGCGGCGGCACTATATACAGACAGATGCTTAAATACTGCGATACTGCTTATATTACAAAAATAGAAAAGATATTTGACGATGCCGACACATTCATAGATAATCTTGATGAGCTTGATGAATGGAAAATTGTTGAAAAAAGCGATATAAAAGAATATAATGGAACAAAATTCAGTTTTGTAACTTATAAACGTATATAAAAAATTAAAGAGGTGTTTTTAAATGGTACCAGCAAGCGTAGCTATACAGGTTCTTCCGCTTACTCTTGATGACAACGAGACAGTAAGAATAGTAGATGAAGTAATTGCGTACATAGACAGTACAGGGCTTAAATATTTTGTATCACCTTTTGAGACAACAATAGAGGGTGACTATGACGAGCTTATGGAGATAGTAAAGCAGTGCCAGCTTATAGCTGTAAAGGCAGGTGCGCCGGGAGTAAACACTTTTGTTAAGATATTCTTTAATCCTACAGACGGTGTACTTACAATTAACCAGAAAACAGACAAATATCTTGAAGTAGACACAAGAAACAAAGACATGAACGAGTAAAAAAGATATAAGACCGTAGGGTTTCACCCCACACCCTGACCAACTTTTGAAAAAGTTGGATCAAAACTTTTATCAAATCCCATGACTAATGTCATGGGATTTTTATTAAAGTTTAGGTCAAGCCTTTAGGGAACCGCAAAAATAAATGCGGCAGTCGAAGACCGTTTTCGCAAAGCGAAAATTTCTGACCAAGAAGGCTTGCAGAGTTTGAGACGGAGTCCAACGGTTTTAAGTCAGTTGACAAATATTTGGTGCAGTGATATAATTTGGACGAACAAAACAGGGGAGCTTATGTTTTTAGGCTGAGAAAAAGTAATGTAACTTTGACCCTTTTAACCTGAAGCGGATAATGCCGATGTAGGAAGAAAAAAGACAACTATTCGGAGATTTTCTGTTTTGGAAGATCTCCTGTTTTTTTACATAGGCTCTTTGAAAGGAAGTGAAAAAGAGATAAACGAATAATCGGACAGAGGAGGAGCGTCCTGTGTCTTTGGGTTTTACAGCGATGGGAAGCCGTGTTCCGGCGTGAGAGGAGACCAATAAGTCTCGACCGACTTTTCCGTGTGTTTCCGTATTATCGGAAACTGTTTTTTCTATGAGAAACGGACGCTGTTTTACCGCCGTTTTCTCTTTATATTTTTAATTAAAAAGGAGCGTAAAAATGAAAAATACAAATATTAAAAAACTTGCGGCGGCAGGTCTGCTGTGTGCTGTTGCAGTAGTGGGAAGTTTATTTTCATTCCCTGTTTTTGCAAGCAAATGTGCCCCTGTGCAGCATATGGTAAATATACTCTGTGCCGTATTTCTTGGCCCGGCATACGGTGTGGCAGTTGCTTTTTGTGCAAGTCTTATAAGAAATCTCTTTGGTTTAGGCAGTGTAATGGCTTTTCCGGGAAGTATGTTCGGTGCATTGTTATGCGGTCTTGCATATAAATTCAGCAAAAATATACCGTTTACATTGGTTGCGGAAGTTTTCGGAACAGGTATTTTAGGCGGACTTTGTGCTTATCCCGTTTCAATACTTATACTTGGCAACTCTGCGGGAGACATTGCTTTTTATGCCTACATAATACCGTTTCTTGTTTCTACGGTGGGTGGCTCAATACTTTCCGGAATACTTATAGGTGCGTTGAAGAAAGCCGGAGTATTCAGCATAATAGAGGATAAATTGAAAAGATAAGAAGGCAAGCTATTCAGATATGTCTGCGAAGTGACGGATGAGGGAAATTTTGTTTTATACCAAAATCGAAATAAAACGATTTAAATTATAAGTTATCGTTAGTTTAAACCCTTCCGTCAAACCTTCGGTTTGCCACCTTCCCTTTCAGGGACGGCTTTCGAGTTTGGAA
>CAKQPE010000115.1 GCA_934256695.1 uncultured Eubacteriales bacterium | reverse complement strand
CCGTGGGACTCTGTCCCACACCCTGTAAGCCTTTAAAAAGGCTTAACCTAAATTTTGTAAAAAACCGTTTTCAAAAGTATTTTTGAAAACGGTTTTTATGTGCAATAATTCCTTAATGCCATTTATTGGCATTCTTTATTCCAAACTAAAGATTATTTTTTCGAAAAACGCAATAAAATTGCGTTTTGGTAAAAGTTTCGCTCAAGCCTTTTCAAAGGCTTGTCGGGGTATTGGGGTGAAACCACAAGGTCTTTTCTCTTAAAGTTCCTTTGATTCTCCGTCAAATACGTTTCCGTCACCGCCGTCAGTATCCTCCGGCATTATAAATGCACATACTATATAAAGCAGTGTTCCGGCAACACAACCTGTAAAGAACGTAACAGCTGCCCATATAAGACGTACAATGGTAACGTCAATACCTAAATATTCAGCAATTCCGCCGCATACGCCGCAAATTTTCTTTCCTCTTGAAATCTTGTAAAGCTTTTTATCAGGCATAAAAACATCTCCTTTTAAACTTAATAAAATTATATTTTAAATTTATATTGAATTTTTAATAAGTTTCTCGTCTGCCATACTCATATATTTGTCATCTGCAACTATTATATGATCAACAACATTTACATCAATACTGTTTAAAACCTTTATTATGCTTACTGTTGTTATAATATCACTTTCCGACGGAATAAGTTTTCCCGAAGGATGATTGTGTGCAAGTATAACACTTACAGCATTATATTTTATAACAGCTTCGACCACATTTCTTATATATACGTTTGTCTGATTTATTATTCCGTGGCTTACCAGTGCGGCATTTATAAGTCTGCTCTGTGCATCAAGACATATGGCGTAAAAACATTCTCTTTTTTCGTGGGATAAAAGATAAACCGCATATTCTCCGGCTATATCGGAGGAATCCATTACTTTTCTTTTGCTGAATCTTTCCAGAGAGTATCTTCTTAAAAGTTCAGTCATTATAGGGAAAAATATAGCTGTGTTTTCGTTTAATCCGCATTTAAACATTAAATCATTTGGGTCAGCCTCTATAAGCATCGAAAGACTGTTTCCGTATTAATTTAATATTTTATGGGCAAGCTCATTTGTATCCCTTCTCGGATAAGTGTTATAAAGGAGCATTTCAATAAGTTCATGGTCAGCAAAACTTTCTGCACCGCTTTTTAAGAATCTTTCCCTCATTCTTTTTCTGTGACCAGTATGGACAGACTGTTCTTTGTTTTCATTATCACTCATTATAATCATTCTCCGAAATAAGACTTTTTACACCTTTGCTGTAAATAATTTTAAGCAATTTATCCAACTGTCTTAAAGCCATATCAAGCTGACTTTTTGTTATAAGTCCGTCTTTGTAAGCATCTGCAAGCTCGTCCAAATCAACTATTTCAACCTGACCGTTTTTGTGTATTATAACATCAGCAAGAAGGTCATTAAAAGTATATGTATTATTTTGCTTATCATACAAAGTTTCTATAATATCGCAGTAAAAGCAAACCGTATTGCCTTTTTTGTCATATTTACGGCTTACTTTATACCCTTCTTTAATATAACATACGGATATACCGCCGTAAAAATCAGGTCTCGGTCTTAAAGCCTTCCATCTGGTAACTATTTTTTCATTATCAGCATACAAAATTTTATCATCTTTAAGATAAATTATTTCATTTGGAATATATCTTCTTCTGTAAAGTTTTATGGTTTCCATAACACGCCTCTTGATACTACTTTTTGTATTTGATTATAGTTTTTTGCTCTTATATTTGTCAAGCAAAGACGAAAAAATAAATAAAATATTAAAAAAATGTTCATAAGTAATATTACTTTTAAATTAAATTTTTCAAAAAATCTTAGATTTAATGAATTAAAAAAAGTTTTAGAAAGTTATGGATATACTATGTTTGAAGCCGCCATAAAAGAAGGAATAGAAATAAACGAACCCGACAATCTTGAATCTTATTCCGGGCAATTCAAACTCAGAATACCTCGCAGTTTACACCGTTCTTTAGCCGAACATTCTAAGCGTGAAGGAATAAGTATGAATCAGTATTGTGTTTATCTTCTTTCAAAAAACGATGTGTTATATTCTAAATAAAACAGCAAAAAGCCGACAACAGTAACTTTTCCGTTATCGGCTTTGTTTTTTTATTTGGAAACCATTAATTTCTTTATTGCCTTATCAAGTGAAGCAACAGTAAGCGGATACATATCAAACTCTGCCTTTATTGCATCATAAGTCTGTCTCCAGTAGCCTGTTCTCCAGCCAAGGTCAACAATAGGATTGAGCCATACAAGGTGCTTGTACTTTTCTTTAAACCGTTTAAGATACTCAATGCCCGGTGTTTCGTTTCTTGCTCCGTAGTTATAGTAGCTGCTGCCGAAAAGCTCACTCGGCTCCATTGAAGCGTCACCTACTATAATAACCTTGTAGTCCGAAGGTATGTTTTTAAGCACCCAGTCGGTTTCTACCCAGTTGCCGTACATACAATACGGGTCTTTATAAAGCATTGAATAGATGCAGTTATGGAAATAGTATACCTTCAAATCCTTAAAATGACTGCTCTTTGAAACAGCCTGAAACAGTGCGGAACAAAGGTTGTTGTAATAATCCATAGAACCGCCGCTGTCCATTAAAAGAAGAACCTTTACGGTGTTTTTTCTCGGTCTTTCGTAAACAACCTTCAAATTTCCCGCATTGTTACAGGTTTCTTCTATTGTTTCGTCTACGGCAAGTTCCGTCTTAGCGTCTATTCTGCTTGAAAACTGTCTTAATTTTCTGAAAGCCATTTGGAACTGTCTTATATCAAGTACAGTATCGTTTCTGAAATCCCTAAACTGTCTTTCTCCGGCAACCTGCATTGCACTGTGACGTCTGGAAACACCGCCTACTCTTATACCGTTGGAGGCATTTCCGTTGTTACCGAAAACAGACATACCACCTGTACCGACCCAGTAGCTTCCGCCATTATGCTCGCTATCCTGCTCCTGAAGTCTTTCCAAAAGCATTTTCTGTATTTCCTGAAGGCTGAGGGCAAGATTTTTCTCGTCCTGTGCCTTATCATAGTTATTTTTCTTTTCTTTCGGATTATTAAGCCAGTCTATAAGCTCCTGCGGAAGTTCCTCATATGTTTTAACATCTTTGAAATATTCCAGAAAAGCCCCGTCAAACTTATCAAAATCCGTTTCACTCTTAACAAGTATGCTTCTTGAAAGGTAATAAAAACTTGTAAAACTGCTGTATGCAAGTCCTTTGTCCAAAGCCTCCATAAGTGTAATCCACTCGTTAAGGGATACATCAAGACCTCTGTCTCTCAAGAGGTAAAAAAACGATGTAAACATTCAAACACTCCTTTAGCCTTAGGCACGAAATCTTCTTCTGCTGCGTTCAAGGGCATCAAGGTCCTCGTTCTTTTTAAGAAGTACACCTGCAAAAGGAATTTCAGTCTTAATCTTTTCAGGGTCTATTCCGCCTATTTCAAGTGCCTGAATCCAGTCGATAACCTCTGATGTACTTGGTTTTTTGTTTATGCTGCTGAGGTCTCTTATCCAATAGAAGGTTTCAAGTACATTCTGTAAAAGTGTTTCTTCAAGGTTATCAAAGTGAACCTTTATTATCTGCTCCATAAGTTCTTTGTTAGGGAACTGGATATAGTGGAAAATACATCTTCTGAGGAATGCATCAGGAAGTTCCTTTTCGGCATTTGATGTAATAATAACGATAGGTCTTTTCTTCGCCTTTACTGTTTCCTTTGTTTCAGGAATATAAAATTCCATTTTGTCAAGTTCCCAAAGAAGGTCGTTAGGAAACTCAAGGTCTGCCTTATCAATCTCGTCAATAAGAAGTATTACCTGTTCGTCAGATGAAAAGGCTTCTCCAAGCTTACCCATCTTAACGTATTTTTTAATATCATCAACGCCCGATGTACCAAACTGGCTGTCGTAAAGTCTCTGTACAACGTCATAAACATAAAGACCGTCCTGTGCCTTTGTTGTGGATTTAATGTTCCATATAACAAGTCTTTTATTAAGTGCCTTTGATATAGCCTGAGCAAGCATTGTCTTTCCTGTTCCGGGCTCACCTTTTATAAGCAGCGGTTTTTCAAGTGCCATAGCAATGTTTACTGCATTCATAAGGTCATTTGATACTACATACTCGTTGCTTCCATTAAATGTTTCGTTCTGGTTCATACTTTAAATATTCCTCCGTATTGTTAAAAATAATTATTTATTCCTCATAGCCAACCATTGTAAAAATACCTATGGAGTTTAACTCATTACTCCATGATACACCAAAGTCAACGGCTTTTGCTATGTCTCTAAGCTTATAATAGTTCATTCCGTCTATGTTGTATGCATCAGCCTCAATAAGAGTGCCGTTTACAAGAACACCTGCCGTTGAAGTTACGGCTGTTTTGTTTTTTCCGCTGCCGGAGGTCATTTCTCCGCCTGCTGGAACATATGCCTTTCCCATATCAAGGGTTATCATTTCTTTTTCACTGTCCCAGACAGTATTAAACTGTTTTTCACTGCCATTTATGGCATAAGCAATATCTCTTAATTTAAAATAGTTGTATCCGTCTATGTTGTATGCTTCAAACTCGGCATCAACACCGTCTACCTTTACTTCAGAATTTGTAGGAACAGCTGTTTTGGTTACTATTGTTTTATTCGGTTTAACAACTTCTTCCTGCTTTTCATCATTTTTATTGTTATTCATATCAGGCAGTGTTTCTGTAGGCTTGCTTTCAGATGCATTGTTGTCTGTGTTGTCAGTTGAAGGTGTTGTATTTTGATTTATATTATTGTTTACATTGTTATTTGTGTTCTGGTTTGCATTATCTGCCGGATTATTGTTTGTGTTCTGGTTTGTATTGTTGTTATTGCTTGTGTTATCCGAAACAGGTGTCAATCCGTAATATTTTTTAAGCGTATCGGCTATTGAGCCTGTGTTGTTAAGCAGAAACTTTGCTCTGAAAAACATATTTCCGCTTACATTTGAATACTGTGAATCAATATCAAAATGTTTTCCCATTTCTGCGGCAATATTGTCTTTGTAAATTGCCTCACCTATATAAAGCTTAACTCCTGTTCCCTGAACAGTATTGTTCCACCATTTTACAAGCTTACTGTATGATGCTGTTGCGTGGGAGTCTGTCCAATAAATCTGTGGTGCAACATAGTCTATCCAACCGTTTTTAATCCAGTTTACAGTGTCGCCGTAAACAGTATAGTAGCTCTGTGCTCCTTTAATCTGGTATCCGTCTATTTCCGCATTTTTCCAAATTCCCATAGGGCTTATACCAAACTCAACATCAGGTGCATTTGCCTTTATTACATCATGGACTCTTTTTACCATATCGTCTACATTGTTTCTTCTTGCCTGTGCCTGTTCGCCGTCACCGCTTTCACCCTGATTAAGCGGATAATTTGACGGATAAAAATAATCATCAAAATGTATTGCATCTACATCATAGTTTGTAACTATTTCCTTTACCGTGTCACATATAAGGCTTTTTACTTCTTCCATTGACGGATTGAAGGTAAGGGAACCATTATAAGTAATGAGCCATTCCGGATGAAGTCTTGCCGGATTATTTTCCGCAAGTGAATTTACATCTGTATTTCCCTTCATTGTAACTCTGTATGGGTTAAGCCATGCATGAATCTCCATTCCCCTGTTATGTGCCTGTTCTACGGCGTAAGCTAAAGGATCGTAGCCGGGGTCTTTTCCTTGTGTTCCCGTAAGATACTGTGACCAAGGGTTTATGGATGATTTATAAAGTGCATCTCCGCATGGTCTTACCTGAAACATAACAGTGTTAATTCCCATTGCTTTTAAGTTATCAAACATTGTGCTTAATTCTTTTTTCTGTTCATCGGCACTTAAATTTGATTTTGAAGGAAAATCAAGGTTCACTACTGTAGAAACCCAAGCACCCCTCATACTTTTGCTATCTGCCGCCGATACATTGAAACTGAATATACCGACAAACATAATAATACTTAATAAAACTGCCGTAAATTTTTTCATTTTCATGCTTCCTTCCGAAAATTGCTGAAATTAATTAGTATGCGAAATATCTAATACTTGCTATTATAAGAAAAAATTAGAATTATTTCAACTTATTACTTAAAATATTAATTATAAAGTAATATTTTTTTACACAAAGACACAATATTAAATATATTTACAGAATTATTTCACGATAAGACAACATAAAGCCTTATGAAAAATATAAATTTAGCGAACTGATAAAAACCGTGGACTCCGTCCACACCTGCAAGCCTTCTTGGTCAGGAAATTTGCTTCGCAAATCAGGCTTCGCCTGCCGCATTTA
>CAKQPE010000114.1 GCA_934256695.1 uncultured Eubacteriales bacterium | reverse complement strand
TACTCGATTTTTTTCAAAAAATCGTGGGGTATTGGGGCAACGCCCCAAGGTCTTTCAGTCCGATAAATTTATATTTATACTAAAAACAGCTCCGAAAATCGGAGCCGTTTTTATATATTGAGCAATGCTCAAAATTATTCTTTTTACATCAATGCTTTAACGGCTTCCGTTATCTGTAAAAGGTTTCTCTTGCCTGTTACAAATTCGGCTGCACCGTTTCTTTCTACAGCGAAATAATTATCATCATATTCAAGGAAACGAAGTGTAAGGGTTTCTCCGCTCTTATATGTAAGTATAATCTCTCCTACACATTCGCCTGTAGGATTTTTAACTTCACCGTCCATAGTTATTCCGGCTATACTCTTATATATTTCCGTAAATGTGGACATATCGGTCGGGTTTCCGTTAAGTGTTACACTGCTGTTTTCGGCATCTAAGCTGTAAGTTCCGGTAAAAGTATTGTCCTTAACGGTTACTTCGGAAAATGAATCCGCACTTTCGTTTACGTAATGTTTTCCTATAAGATCAAAAGGTTTTGCATTAAGTATTTTATCTGTTTTTTCTTTAAGTACGGTACAGATATAATCCTTTCCGCTGAATTTGGCATAAACCTTTGTCGGATCATCTGCACACACATTTCCTACTGTTACAGTGCAGTCGTTGCCTTGATTATCGGAAGCGGAGATAACCATTGAAGGGTTATCAAAGCCGTAATCAACATTTTCGTCCGGAGTATCTATAAAATCAACTGCCGTTATTTCATAGAACGGTCCGCCGATGTTTTCTGCCAGCTTATCGGTAATTATAGGTATATCAAAGCTGTAAACACCTGTAAGAAGGTATTCGCCGTAGCCATCGGTTATTTCGCCGTTAGGGTTTGGAACAACACTGTAGTTTAATCCGTCACGTATATTTACGTTAAGAGATTTTATATCCGTGTAGTCAACATATGCCGGATAATTGTCTCTGAATGAATCCGGATTATAAGCGAGAGATTTTCCTGCCTCTGCGGATATTATATAAACATTGCTGTCATTATCAAGGCATACGTAATAGCCTGTTTCGTCAACGGTTTTGTTGCCTACGGTAATTTTATATACGAGATTGCCGTTTTCGTCATATGCTTCGTCGGTAATGCCGTTATCAAGACCGTAATCGGAAGCCTTATCCATACCGTTTTCTATTTTCTGAACATATTCCAGTTCTTTCATATAAGCTATTGCCTGATCTATTGAAATCTGCATAAGATCGGCATTTTCAAGCCCTTCTATTGCCCAGTTTGTATTTTCCTGTTTATTGAAAACAACCTTATTTTCGCCCTTGGAAACAACATATTTTTTAATTTTGCTGTCATTTTCCTCAAACAATCTTTTTTCATTTTCCTGTATCTGCTGTTGAGTCTCTTTTTTTTCTGTATATGTACGGCTTAATGCAAATCCGCCCAAAAGAACAGCAACAGCCACTACACCTATTATAAGCCTTGTCTTTTGACTGCTCATTTATTTTTCCTCCTGATAAATACTGTAAGACCTGCCAAAAGTATAGCAAGCGGTATAACGATTACCGATATGATTATGATTATTATGCCTTTGCTCTGTGTAAGGTTAAGATATTCTTCTGCACCGATACTCTTACTTCTGCCTATGGTTTCTGTACCGTTAAGGAAATCAAATGAGTTCATTACAAAAGCAAAGTTTCCGCCGTTTACCATGCCGTTTACATCATCTTCAAGAAGCATTGGTGTGCCGGCTACAACAAGCTTAGTTCCGTTTTCCGTGCCGTTATTGTCAACATCTGTTATGGAAACAACTACATCAAGGGGGCCTGTAGGGTCGTCCGATGCCTGCTGGACACCGCCGGAGTTCATGCTGTAAATATCTTTTGAATAAGCATACTGTGATGATGAAGCAAGGGCTTCGATGTCTACTGTAGAACGGTTTGTGTCAAGGCGTTCAATCTGTACTGATGCAGGAGTAAATACGTTTGTACCTGCGTTTATAAGGCTCTTGCATACATTGCTGTCACTGTTAAGCTGAGGAAGGATATAAAGCGGATTATTATCCAAAGCATAGTTTGCACTGCCTTCAATAACGATTCTGCCACTGTCCGCTATACCGTAATAAGCAAGAAGGGAATCAAAATTAGGTGTCTGCTGTGCTTTTATAGTAAGAGATATAAATGCTTTTCCGCCGTTTTCAAGGAATGTCTTTATCTGTGATGCCTCGTTCTGGCTTAAATCCGTGCTTAAACCGTTTATAACAAGTATTTCGCAGTCATCGGGTATTGTCTGTGTTTTTATTAAATCAAGGCTTTCAACAGTAAAGCCGCCGTATGTCATTTCCTGTTTAAGACCATCGCCAAGAGGTGTTTCTCCGTGGCCCGAAAGCTCATATATTGTCTCGGCAGCACCGTTTGTAAGCTGACGTATAGTACCTGTAAGAACGCTTTCTACTTTTAAACCTTTGATATATGCTGTCTGTGAGGTTGAATCAACACTTATATCCGTAATCTGTTCCTGCGGTATTACGGAAAATGTCTCAGATGTTTCAACAACAAGATCGCCTACGGTAGGCTGCTGGCCGTTTTTTGTATATCTGCTTGTAAAAGCAGGGTCTGTATAAGGGTCAACATTTGTTACTTTAATATGCTTTGAAAGAGAAGCATATCTGTCCAAAATTTCTGTAACCATTGACAGTTCTTCGCCTTCGGCATAAAGAGAATATATATTTACGTCCTCTTTAAGGTTTTCAACAAGTGTTACGGTATCGTCTGAAAGTGTATAAAGACCGTTTTTTGTAAGGTCGAATTTTATATTAAAGCTGCCTACAATAAGGTTTATTACTATAACTGCCACAACAACAATAGCTGTCATAACAGACGCATATCCGCCATATTTAAGCAGCGGGTCGTTTTTATCTATTTTTTTCAATTTAAGTTCCTCCTTTTAAGACCATCTGCGTTTTTCTATAACTCGTATTGTAAAATATAAAAATACGGCTATAAAAGAAATAAAGTAAACTATTGATGATACATCAAGAAGTCCCATTGCAAAATTCTGAAATCTTGTAAGAACGGCAAACATCATTGCAAACTTTCCGGCAAGACCTGTAAATATACTTCTCTTTACAAAGTAAAGAATTAAAAGTACAGCCATTTCGATTATAAACAATGTTATTGAGATTTCGGAATTTTTTGTGTTGTAATAAAAATAAAATGCAATAATAAGTGCTATTATTCCGGCAAACATAAGTGAAAATCCCTGTGAACCGGAAGCGGCTTTAACTATTGTCTGAACCATAAGCAGAAGGAATATGGCGGCAAATGTAGCTACGGCAGAGACTATCTGGTTATCGGTTATTGATGAAACCCAAAGACCGACTGCGATAAAAGCACTGCCCAAAAGGAAAAAGCCTATGTATGTGCCTATTATCTGTGCAACGGCAACAGTGCCGAAAAATGCAAGTATAACAGGGAAAATTCCCGTTATAAGCAGGGATATTAAAAACACCGTTACAGCTGCAAAATATTTGCCCAAAACTATTGACGGTATGCTTACAGGTGCAGTCAGCAAAAGCTGGTCTGTTTTTTTGTTCTTTTCTTCCGAAAGAAGTCGCATTGTAAGCATAGGGCCAAGAATAAGGAACATCATTATAACATTGCTTAAAATATTCTGAAAGTCGGGACTGAGAACCAATATATTTTGTATGGAGAAATAAATGGCTGTTATAAGCACGAAAAACGCTATAAAAACATATCCGATCATGGAATTGAAATACATTTTTATTTCTCTTTTATAAATAGCTTTCATTTTGTTTCACCTTCTTCTTTGTTTTCGGTTTTTTCCGTATTGTCGGAAACAGGTGCGGTTTCCGTTTCTTCTTCGGAAGTTTCTGCATTTTCTTCTTCGGCGGCATTTTCCGTTACCTGAAGGAATACTTCCTCCAAGGACATTTTATCGGATTTGAGCATAAGCAGTTTAAAGCCGTTTCTTACTGCGTTATCGAAAGCAGCCTCTCTTGGGTCTGTGTTTTCGGCACCCTTTATAACAAGCTCAACTGTACCGTCCTCGTTTGTATATTCTTCCTCTGCTGATGTAAATGCCGTATCTTCTTTAAATGCCGAAAGAATAGCGTCTCTATCGCCTTTTACTTTGACTTTAATACTGTTCTGGCCGAGATTGTCTGAAAGACGTTCAGGTGTATCTACCGCTATAACACGGCCTTTGTTTATAATAATTACTCTGTTGCAGACAGCACTTACCTCGGAAAGAATATGTGAGCTTAAAATGATGGTATGTGTTTTTGAAAGGTCTTTTATAACATCACGGATTTCTATTATCTGTTTAGGGTCAAGACCTACTGTAGGCTCGTCCAGAATAAGCACCTCCGGATAACCTACCAGTGCCTGTGCAAGACCGACTCTCTGACGATAGCCTTTTGAAAGATTTTTTATAACTTTGCCTGATACATGGGTAATTTTTATTTTATCCATTATATCGGCAAGCATAGGCTTTATTTCGTTCTTTTTTATGCCTTTAAGGTCGGCAACAAACTCCAGATATTCAGTTACGGTCATATCTGTATACAGCGGCGGAATTTCCGGCAGGTAGCCTATGCGTTTTTTAGCTTCCTTTGGATTTTTTAAAATATCAAATCCGTCTATTGACACCTCACCGCTGCTGGCTGATATGTAGCCTGTTATTATATTCATTGTTGTAGATTTTCCGGCACCGTTAGGCCCAAGGAAACCGACTACTTCTCCTGTATCCACTTTAAATGAAATACCCTTTACGGCTTCGTATTTACCGTAGTTTTTAACAAGGTTTTTTACTTCTATCAAACCCTATCCCTCCATATTTGGTATTTTAAACTGTAAAACAACAGTTTTAACAGTTAAGCCAATATCTGCTTAACTTATATATTATACTGAATATAATCAAATTTTACTATATCTATATGAACAAAATATGAATTTTATCAAATAAAAAACATATATCCGTCACATAAAACAAAAGCTTACGGCTTTTATATCTCAATTTAAAGGCATATTACCTAAAATTACATACTATATTGTAATAATCGGGACAGGTACTGAATTTATTTTTAAGGAGGATTGGCATGAATGAAGTAATTGTTTTTATACTGTTTGCGGTAGGACTGGTGCTGATTTTAAAAGGAGGAGATATGTTTGTTGATGCTGCGTCCAATGCAGCATCAATGCTGGGAGTACCTAAATTTATAATAGGTGCAACCATAGTAAGCTTTGCAACAACAATGCCTGAGATGATGGTTTCCGTAATGGCGGCTTTTGACGGACGGCTTGACATGGCAGTAGGAAATGCCATAGGCTCAGTTACGGCAAACACCGGACTTATAATGGCTTTGTCTGCTGTTTTTATGCCCAGTGATTTGAACAGAAGGCTGTATGCACCCAAAAGCTGTATGCTTATTTGTGCTGTTTTATGCCTTTGGCTTATATGTGCCAAAGGTACTCTTTCCGCAAAAAACTCTTTGGTACTGCTTTTTATAATTTTAATATATATTATGGAAAACATTGACAGCGGAAGAAAAAATATATCCTCCGAAAACGGATATATTTCAAAAAAAGGATTGTTTAAAGAAACCGTCTATTTTCTTATAGGTGCAGCTGCTGTAATAATGGGTTCGAGACTGCTTGTGGATAACGGTTCGGCTATTGCACGGCTTTTTAATGTTCCGGAAAACGTAATAGCGGTTACTATGGTTGCTCTTGGAACATCGCTTCCGGAACTTGTAACGGCAATTACCGCCATAGCAAAAAAAGAAGCCGCACTTACTGCCGGCAACATAATAGGTGCAAACATAATAGATACGGCACTTATACTGCCTGTATGTGCTATAATACGGGGCGGGAAAATGGCAATAGATACCCATACGGTTTTTCTGGATATTCCTGTATGTATATTAATAGTATGCTTTAATCTTATACCTATGCTTATAACAGGCGAAAGGAAACGAAGTTTGGGAATAATATCAATACTTATTTATATTGCCTATATACTTATAACCTGTTTTGCCAGTCCTTTTGCATAAGATTTAAAACCTTGAGACTCTGTCTCAAACTCTGTTCACTTTTGAAAGAGCGAAACCAAAACTTTTATTTATCGAACTGAAAGACCTTGGGGTTTTACCCCAAACCTTGAAAATTTTTTGAAAAAAATTTAGTAAAACTTTTGGCAAAATGCAATTTCAGTGCATTTTTTGTAAATCCATTTGCGATATTTTTAAAGTCTTCCCCTTTTATGGGAGCCTTCCCAATTCGAAAGCCGTCCCTGAAAGGGAAGGTGTCAAGCGTAGCTTGACGGAAGGGTTTTAAAGC
>CAKQPE010000113.1 GCA_934256695.1 uncultured Eubacteriales bacterium | reverse complement strand
TCTTTGCCATTTCTTCCGGAAAAAAGGCAACACCGAGGTTTTTCTGTACTATAGGCAGTATCTGGTGTACTGTACCGGCTTCTATATCCGGCAAGAAAACAAGATTATGTTCAGCAAAATAATTGGCATGAATTTCCCTTGTTACGGTCTTTTTACCGAGAGATATAAAAGGAAGCTTTGCCACATCGGACAGATTATGGGGTCTTAAAGTATACTCAAGATACTGTGAACCGCAGATAAGAGTTTCCTTAACACTTTTTACAGGTATGCATTTAAGTGTTTTTGGATATTTAAGTGGCATTGTTAATACGGCTACGTCTATAAGACCGTTTTCAAGCTGATACATTGCGTCCGAAGTATAAGAATTTACAAGACGTATATGTATATTTGGATATTTCTCGTGAAATTCCGCTATATTGTCAAGAAGAATAAGGTTAAGAGAAGATTCGCTGGAAGCTATGGAGATACTTCCTTTATTAAGGCTAAGCTCATTTTTAAGTTCTTCTTCGCCTAATGAAATCTGTTTGTAGGCAACGGAAATGTGTTTAAACAGTTTTTCGCCCTCCGGTGTAAGGCTTATGCCTCTGTTGGAGCGAATAAAGAGTTTGCAGCTAAGCTCTGTTTCAAGATTGTTCATGCATCTGGTAATGTTTGGCTGATTATTGTTAAGTGCTTCGGCGGCTTTTGTGAAACTTTTATAAGTAGCTACAAAATAAAAAATACGGTAATAATCATAGTTTATCATTTTATTAATCCTCTATATAAAATTTATATGACAGCGATACAAAATATACTTTTTACATCTTTTTGTCAGATAAGTATAATACATTTGTTCAGAAAAAACAAGGAATGTCAAAAAACAGGGAAGTGAGCTTAATATGGAAGAATTGGCACAAAGCCTTATGTCGGAGTTAAACTGTGAAACAGTATTTACGGTTCCGATTTTTGGCGGAATACCTATTTATGAGTCGGTTCTTGTTACATGGATTATAATGGCGTTTGTTTTCCTATTATGCATATGTGTAACAAGGAGTTTAAAGGTTGAAAATCCCGGCAGAGGTCAAATAGTTTTGGAAAGTGCCGTAAGCGGTCTTTACAATTTTTTTAAAGGAGTCATGAGTGAAGACTGTTACAGATATATACCTTATTTAATGGCTGTTGCGGTTTATATAGCGATAGCAAACCTAATAGGTGTATTTGGGTTTAAACCGCCAACAAAAGATATAAATGTTACGGCGGCTTTATCGGTTATGAGTATTATCCTTATTGAATTTGCCGGATTAAGACAAAAGGGAATGAAAAAATGGCTTAAAAGTTTTGCCGAACCTGTTCCTGTAGTGCTTCCTATTAATATATTGGAAGTATTTATAAGACCGCTTTCACTGTGTATGCGTCTTTTCGGAAATATTCTCGGTTCGTTTGTAATAATGGAACTTTTGAAGCTGGTTTGTCCGTTTTTCCTTCCATCGGTATTTAGTCTGTATTTTGACTTTTTTGATGGATTAATTCAGGCATATGTATTTGTTTTCCTTACGGCTTTATTTATAAAAGAAGCTGTTGAATAAAAAAATAAGAAATTATAAAGGAGTGTTTATTATGTCATCAACAATATTAGTAGCAATAGGTGCAGGCATTGCGGTTCTTACAGGTATAGGTGCAGGTCTTGGTATAGGAAAGGCAACTTCATCGGCAGTAGATGCCATAGCAAGACAGCCGGAGGCTGAAAGCAAAATAAGCAAATCCCTTCTTCTGGGCTGTGCTCTTGCAGAGGCAACAGCTATTTACGGTTTTGTTATTGCTCTGCTTATAATTCTTTTCCTTAAATAAGGATATTAAGTTTAAGACAGAAAGAGAGGCGGGCATTAAATTATGCTTAGTATAAGTCCGTGGGAAATTTTAATAACTATAGTAAACATATTGGTGCTGTACGCCATTTTCAGAATATTTCTTTTTAAACCTGTTATGGGAGTAATAAACAAGAGAGAGGAACTTATTAAGAAAAGTTTCAGTGATGCTGAAAATGATAAAAAAACAGCAAGAGAAATGAAGTTATCGTATGAAGAAAAACTAAATTCCGCCTCACAGCAGGCACATGAAATAGTATCAAAAGCAAAAGAAAATGCGGAAAAGACAAAACTGACGGCTATTAACGAAGCTCATGTCCAAGCAGAAGAAATTAAAAATCAGGCAGCAAAAGATATTGAAGATATGAAGAAAAAAGCAGAGCTTGAGGCAAAAGAGCATATAGCAGAGCTTGCCATTATGGCAGCTGAAAAAATCATTGAAAAAGGTGATACTTATGACGAAGGAAGCAGTAAATAATGCCAAAGCTTTATACAGCCTTTCTGTAGGATATGAAAAAGTACAGGAAGCAGAAAAGTTCTATGCTTCTTTCCCTGTTTTAAAAAAAGTTTTGTCAGACCCTACTGTATCGGTCGAAAAAAAATATAAAATTATCGACAAAATATTTGATAAAGCAGGATTTGACGGCATTTTAAAAAATTTTTTCAAGGTGCTTTGCAAAAACGGAATAATAAATCAGGCTGAAGATATATTTAAGGCTTACTACGATATTTGGGACGAAGAACATAACATAATAAAGGCAGAGGCTGTATTTTATAAAGAACCGACAGAGAAGGAATTTGAGAATATAAAAAATATGCTCAAAGAAAAATATCCGAAAGGCAAAATAGTAATTGATAAAAGGACAGATAAAAGTCTTTTGGGCGGTTATGTTATAAATATAAAAAATACCGTTACAGACAGAAGCTACAAAGGTTATCTTAATCAGCTAAGAGAAAAACTGACAGGGGGCGGACTTCTTGGGAAATGTTAATGCCAACGATATAATATCAATTATAAAAAGTGAAATAGAAAATTTTGATGCAGAAAGCAAGGACAGTGAGACAGGGCGTGTTATTACCGTAGGTGACGGAATAGCTACTGTTTACGGTATAGACCATGCCGTTTACGGAGAAATAGTTGTTTTTGAAAACGGTATAAAAGGTCTTGTTCAAAACATAAAAGAAAACGAAATAGGCTGTATACTTTTTGGCAGAGATACGGGAATTAAAGAAGGTACAAAAGTAATGCGTACAGGCAAAAAGGCAGCTGTTCCCGTAAGTGAAAAAAATCTCGGCAGAGTAATAAATGCTCTCGGAGAGCCGATAGACGGAAAAGGCAGTATACCTTCTGATGAATATATGTATATAGAAAACGAAGCACCGTCAATAGCTGCAAGACAGCCGGTTGATACTCCTATGGAGACGGGCATACTTTCAATCGACTCAATGTTTCCTATAGGCAGAGGTCAGAGAGAACTTATAATAGGTGACAGACAGACAGGAAAAACATCTATTGCAACAGATACAATAATAAACCAGGCAGGAAAAGATGTTATATGCATTTATGTTGCTATAGGTCAGAAGGCATCAAGTATAGCTAAGCTTGTATCAGTATTGGAAAAACACGGAGCAATGGATTATTCAATAGTTCTTGCATCAACGGCAAGTGACCCTGCACCTTTGCAGTACATAGCACCATATTCGGGAACGGCTATTGCAGAATATTTCATGAAACAGGGAAAAGATGTACTTATAGTTTATGATGATTTATCAAAGCACGCCGTAGCATACAGAACAATATCACTTCTTCTTGGCCGTTCACCGGGACGAGAAGCATATCCTGGCGATGTTTTCTACCTTCATTCAAGAATGTTGGAAAGGTCATGCCGTTTAAAAGACTCCCTTGGCGGAGGTTCTATTACGGCACTTCCTATAATAGAAACACAGGCTGGAGATGTTTCGGCATATATACCTACAAACGTAATTTCAATTACAGACGGACAGATATTCCTTGAAAGCTCGCTTTTCTTTTCGGGTATGCGTCCTGCCGTAAACGTAGGTCTTTCCGTATCACGAGTAGGCGGTGCGGCACAGACAAAGGCTATGAAGGAAGCGGCAAAGAGCATAAGAATTGATTTGGCACAGTACAGGGATTTGGAGATATTTACACAGTTTGCCTCTGACCTTGATGAGGAGACAAAGTATCAGTTACAGCACGGAAAAAATCTTATGGCGTTGTTGAAACAGCCTTTGTGCCACCCACTTTCACTGCACAGACAGGTAATAACGCTTTTCCTTGCAAACAACGGATTTTTTGATAAAGTGGCAGAAAAAGATGTTAAGGAGTTACAAGATAATATCCTTAATTATATAGATGAATATTGTTCTGCCATAGGTGAAGAAATAGACGAAAATAAAATTTTAAGTGACGAAACAAAGCAGAAGATTTTACAGGCGGCAGAAAAATTCAATGCCGAAACAAAATAAATAAGCAGGTGTTTGTATGGCAAATGAAAGAGAAATTAAAAACCGTATAAAAAGTATTCAGGATACTCTGAAAATTACAAATGCCATGTATCTGATAGCATCATCAAAGCTTAAAAAATCAAGAAAAATGCTTGCCGATACGGAACCGTATTTTTATACTCTCCAAAGAGAGATGAAACGAATACTTAAAGATGTGCCTGATATTAACGACATATATTTTAAGTCAAATAAAGATATTCCCGACGATAAGCTGAAGGTTGCGTATGTTGTTGTTACGGCAGACAAAGGTTTGGCAGGAGAGTATAACCACAATATACTTAAAATGACACAACAGCAGTTAAAAATACATCCAAATGCAAAACTGTTTGTTCTTGGCGAAACAGGCAGACACTATTTTGAGTCACATAAGATGCCAATAGAAAAACAGTTCCATTACACAGTGCAGAACCCGACGCTGAGCAGGGCAAGAAGCATGACAGAGGAACTTTTGAGTGTGTATCTTGACGGGACTGTTGACGAAATAAATGTTATATATACTCGTATGGGGGCTCATTCGGCAGAATATACGGAAATGACAAAGGTTCTTCCACAGGAAAAGGAAAATTTTAAATATTCCGAAGAAGAAAATAAAATACACGAAAATATTTCCTTTAAACCTTCGGCGGAAGAAGTTATGCATGCCATAATTCCGGAATATCTTGTGGGATTTATATACGGAATGCTTGTTGAGGCATATTCCTGTGAACATAATGCAAGAATGACGGCTATGAAGTCTGCATCGGAGAGTGCAAGGGATATGCTTTCATCACTTAATACGGAATATAACCGTGCCCGTCAGGCAGCTATTACACAGATGATAACAGAGGTTGCCGCAGGTGCAAAGGCACAGAATAAATAAAAAAGCTAAGGAGGCTTTTTAAATGGAAAACGGAAAAATTTTAAGGGTCATGGGGCCTGTTGTTGATGTTATATTTTCAGGCGAAGAGCTTCCGGCAATAAAAGATGCTCTTGAGGTTGAGGCAGACGGTGAAAAGAGAATAATGGAGGCTGCACAGCATATAGGCAATAAAATTGTAAGATGTGTAATGCTTTCTCCAAGCGAAGGTCTTTACCGTGACATGGAGGTAAAATGCACAGGCGAAGGAATTAAAGTTCCCGTAGGCGAAAAAACACTGGGCAGACTTTTTAATGTTCTCGGTAAGGCTATAGATGAACAGCCGCAGCCGGAAGATGCCCCAAAGTGGTGCATACACAGAGAACCGCCTCTTTTTGAAAACCAGAAACCGGCAGAGGAGATTCTTGAAACCGGTATAAAGGTAATTGACCTTCTTGCACCATATGCAAAAGGCGGAAAGATAGGTCTTTTCGGCGGTGCGGGTGTAGGTAAAACAGTTCTTATTCAGGAGCTTATAAACAATATAGCAAACGAACACGGCGGATATTCCATATTCACAGGTGTAGGCGAAAGATCAAGAGAGGGCAGTGACCTTTGGAACGAAATGAAGGCCTCAGGCGTACTTGAAAAAACAGCTCTTGTATTCGGTCAGATGAACGAAGCACCCGGTGCCAGAATGAGGGTCGCACAGACAGGTCTTACAATGGCGGAATATTTCAGAGACGAAATGAAACAGGACGTTCTTTTGTTTATAGACAATATATTCAGATTTACACAGGCAGGTTCCGAGGTTTCAGCACTTTTGGGACGTATGCCTTCCGCTGTAGGCTATCAGCCTACACTTGCCAACGAGATGGGTGAACTTCAGGAAAGAATAACTTCAACAAAGGACGGTTCAATAACATCTGTACAGGCTGTTTATGTACCTGCCGATGACCTTACAGACCCGGCTCCGGCAACAACATTTGAACACCTTGACGCAACAACTGTTCTTTCAAGAAAAATAGTTGAAAAAGGTATTTATCCTGCTGTTGACCCTTTGGAGTCCACATCACGTATACTTGAAGCCGATATAGTAGGCGAGGAACACTATACCGTAGCAAGAAAGGTACAGGAGATATTGCAGAAATACAAAGAATTGCAGGATATTATAGCAATTCTCGGTATGGAGGAGCTTTCTGACGAGGATAAGAACACTGTTTACAGAGCAAGAAAGATTGAAAAATTCCTTT
>CAKQPE010000112.1 GCA_934256695.1 uncultured Eubacteriales bacterium | reverse complement strand
GGAAACAACACCGCCGTTAGACGTAAATTTTATGGCATTTGAAATTATGTTGTACCATACATGGGAGAGCATACCCTTGTTGCCGTAAAACTTTACGTTGTCAAGTTCTATATCAAGAGATATGTTTTTCTCGTTCCATATGTTTTCGAGAGAGAGGATACAGTTTCTTATCTGCTCATCAAGGTTATAGTATGTCTTGTCGGGAATAATCTCCTGATGTTCCAGACGTGAAATCATAAGAATATTTCCCGAAAGAGTGGAAAGACGTCTTGAACTTGACAGTATTCTTTCTATATAACTATTTCTTTCCTCGGCAGAAAGCGTATCATCCTGTAAAAGAGTGGCATAGCCTTCAATGGCGGAAATTGGTGTTTTAAATTCATGTGATACATTGGTAACAAAATCATTTCTAAAGGTTTCGATATTTTTAAGCTCGTTTGTCATTACATTAAAACTATGTATCATTTCACGTATTTCTTTTCCCAGAACATGAGATTCATTTATTTTTACGTCAAATTCGCCTGTTGCAAGTTTTTTTGTTGCTTCATTAATATCAGTTATAGGCTTAAAAACACGTTTTCCTATAATTCTGGCAAGAATTATTCCGACAATAATACTTGTTACTATAATTGAGTAGGTAGGCGGAAAAGGTCCGGTATCCTCAAAAATACCTAATTGTACGGCAGTAAACCAGAAAATAGGTACAGTCGAAAGGCTTATTGACTGAATTATAAATACCATTATGGAAAAAAGAAGGCTTAGCTTTATGCCGGAGAAGCTTTTCATGCTTTTTTCACCGCCTTATATCCAAGACCTCTTACTGTTATTATTTCAAAATCATTATTGTTTTTAAATCTTTCCCTTAATCTGCCTATATGTACGTCAACTGTACGCATATCACTTTCGGACTCCATTCCCCAGATTTCGTCCATAAGCTGCTGACGTGTGAAAATATGGTTTGGTGAGGATATAAGCTTAAAAAGAAGCATAAATTCTTTCTGTGGAAGGGACTCCTCCGTTTGATTTGTTTTTACTGTAAGTGAATCATATTCAAGAAAAGTATTTCCTATTGTCAATTTTCGTTCGTTGTTAATTTTTGCTCTTTTAAGCAAAGCTCCTACACGCAAAACCATTTCGTTTACATTTATAGGTTTGACCATATAATCGTCTGTACCGGATTTAAAGCCGGTTTCCATATCGTCATAGCTGTCTCTTGCGGTAATTATAAGCACAGGCTGGGTATAGTCTGCATTCCTGATGGTTTTTATAAATGTAAGACCGTCCATTTTCGGCATCATTATATCGGAAATAATAAGGTCGATATATTCTTTATCCAGTATCTCAAGAGCTTCTTCTCCGTTTTCGGCAGAAATGCACATATATCCTTTCTTCTCTAAAACGGTACAGAAAAGGTGCCGAAGTTCTTTATCATCTTCTGCTATAAGTATATTAAACATAAATTTTTACCCCCTTAATTAGGTTATTATAAAACTCGGATATGAACTGAATATCAACAAAAGTATATAATTAAAACTTTATTTGCTAAACCCTTAAAAATATATCATTTAATCGTTACGGTACAAAAACGGCTTAAAACAAAGAACTTTAAGATTTGTTTATGAAAAGTTTATTATTTTTTAAATTTATAAAAAGTTCATACTCAGTTCATATTTATTTAAAACTCAGTTTACAATCACATTATATACTAACATCTGGAATTTTGCGTGAAAGGAAGATGAAAATGAAAAAGAAATTTATCTGTTTGCTTCTTATGACTTGTGCAGTATTTACAAATACGGCTTTTGCATCAGAGATAAAAGCAACAACAGCACAGGAAGTTGAGGCAGAAACCAAAACCAATACAACAAATCTTTATTCGGAATATACACATTCTCTTTCTGACGGAGAAAACACAAATCCGCCAATAACTCTTGATGAGGTTATTGAAAAGGCATTAAAAAACAGTACCGCAAGCAAAAAGATTTCATCAAACTTAAAACTTTACGATAAACAGTCTGAATTTTACGGTGAAAGCTATTCTTCATCGTTCAGCTATAACAATCTGTCAAGTCTCTTAAACAGCCAGACTGCATATAAAAATGCGGAAAACTCCAAAAAATCAACGGAAGAAAATGTAAAGTATTCCGCAAAGGAGGTTTATTCGGGAATAGTTACAGACGAGAGAAATATTAAGGTACAGGCGGCATCACTTAAATTACAGGATAAAGAGCTTACTCTTTCAAAGAAAAAATACAGCCTTGGCTTAATATCCAATGACGAATTAAAGGATACGCAGCTTTCTTATGATAAAGCAAAGGAAAGCTACAAAAATTTGCAGGAGACTCTTGAGCTTTCATACAAAACACTTAATACATTAATAGGAATAGACGAAAACGAAAGATTCAGCTTTTCACTTCCGCTTGAATATGAAAAACTTGAACTTCCTGCATCAATAGATACATATATAAGTGCCAATGTTGACTCGGCAGCATCTGTAAAGACGGCAAAGCTTAATTTGCAGAGTGCCAAAAACAGCTATAACATACGTGGACTTAATGAGGACAGTACAGAGCCTTATAACTATATGTCCCTTACAAACAGTGTAAACGAAGCAGACCTTTCTCTTAAAGATGCAAAGGATAATGTTGAGTCGAATTTAAGAACTCTTTACAATACTATAAAAACACAGGAAAGCAATATTGATATTGCAAAATCGGAACTTACAAGACTTAAAGAGGACTACAGAAAGGAACAGACAAAATTTGCTCAGGGCACAACTTCCCAGATAGCTGTTGATGAAGCACAGCAGAAAGTAATCGAAAAAGAATATTCTATATTAAGCCAGATGTATTCGCATATGCTTAATGTTGAAAAATTTAAAAATATGGAATTATTTTAATAAAGGAGAGTAACGATGAAAAAAAGGATTATTGCTGTATGTTTAATTCTTGTATCTGCCATGTCTCTTTCCGGCTGCGGAGGCGGTAAGGGTGTTATGCCGCCAATGGGCGAAGAAGGCGGAAACCAGCAGGTGGCAATTACCGTAAATACAAATACAATTTCGCCTCTTACAATAGAGCAGTATGTTACGGTTTCGTCAAAGGTTTCATCGGATAACGAAGTTTCCGTTATGCCTAAGGTTTCCGGTACAGTTAAGAAGGTAAATGTATCTCTCGGTGATACGGTAAAAGCAGGAGATGTACTGTTTGAAATAGATGACAGCGATTTAAAACTTCAGGTTCAGCAAGCACAGGCGGGATTACAGTCTGCACAGGCAGGACTACAGTCATCACAGGCAGGACTTAAATCCGCACAGGCAAACTACGATATGAATGTGGGAGGAAATTACCAGACACAGCTTGACCAGCTTCAGTCAAATGTAAACACATACCAGATTCAGTACAATGACCTTTTGACAAGTCTTGAACAGAAAAAGGAACTTTATGCCATAGGCGGTGCGTCAAAACAAGATGTTGACGATTTGCAGTCAAGTGTAGAAAAGGCAAAGTTACAGCTTGATACGGCGAAGAATGAGCTTGAAACAAAGAAAACACAGATACTTGAGGAAACAAAGAAAACTTCTCAGGCTTCCGTTGATCAGGCACAGGCTTCCGTAAGCCAGTCTCAGGCATCAATAGCACAGTCACAGGTATCTCTTGAATCGGCACAGAAATCACTTAACGATACAAAGGTTGTTGCGGAAATAGGCGGTGTTATCGGCAGTATGAATATTTCCGAAGGTTCAACGGTAAATACCGGTTCAGCCGCAATGACAATAGTAAGCATGGATAAGATAAAGGTTGCCTTTAATGTTTCGGAGGACGCAATAAATAGGGTTTCCGTAGGTTCAAAGGCATATGTAACAATATCCTCCGTTTCCGATGACCCTATAGAGGTAAGCGTTTCAAATGTATCTCCTTCGGCAGACAGCCAGACAAAGCTTTATACAGTAGAGGCATACATAGATAATCCTACAGGTGAAATTAAACCGGGTATGTTTGCAAGTGTAAAGCTTGTACTTGATAAGAAGGACAATACAATTTCCGTTCCGCTTAATACGGTAATAGAAAAGAACGGCGAAAAATATGTTTACGTTGTAGACTCGGAAAACATTGCCCACAAGAAGAATGTTGAAACAGGTTTAAAGAATGACGAATATATAGAAATTACAAGCGGTGTTGATATGGGCGATGTTGTTGTAACCAAAGGACAGGATTTCCTTTCGGACGGAAGCCTTGTAAACATAGTAGACCCTAATGCAAAGACAGATACAACTTCTGACGATAATAAGACTGATAAACAGACAGATACAGCAGGCGAAAAGGCGGAAGATGCAAATAAATCAAAAGACGACAGCAATAAGAAAAATGAAAAAAACGATAAATCAGATAAAAATAATAAAACGGAGAAAGACGGAAAACAGGACGAAAAAATAAAGTCTTAATTGAATTTTTATAAAAATCGAAAGGTTGTGATAAATAAATGGACTTAACAAAAATCTCCATTAAGCGTCCTGTAGCCATATTTATGGCAATGCTTGTAATTGTAATTCTGGGTGTTGTTTCCATATCAAAAATGCAGATGGCACTGACACCTGATGTTGAAATGCCTATTGCAATGATAATGACAACATATACAGACGCAGGTCCGGAGGAGGTAGAAAGCCTTGTTACGGAGAAAATAGAAAGTGCCGTTGCCAATGTCGAAAACATAGATTCTATAACTTCAACTTCTTCGGAAGGAAGTTCGAGAGTTATGGTTCAGTTTAATTACGGAACGGATATGGATACGGCAATAACAAACCTTAGGGATAAGATATCTTCTGTAAGTGCAATGCTTCCCGATGACTGCGACAGCCCTACAATAATGAAAATGGATATGAACTCAATGCCTGTACTTACAGCCATTGTTTCTTCCGACAGTCTTAACGAATACGAGCTTAAAACATTTGTAGAGGACAATATTGAGCCAAGACTTGAAAGACAGTCGGGTGTAGCTTCCGTAGATGTAATGGGTGGTGCGGAAAAAGAAATAAAAGTAGAAATAGACCAGGAAAAAATGGAAGGTCTCGGTCTTTCGATGACTTCCATAGGACGAGTGCTTTCGGCAGAAAACAGCAACCAGTCCGGCGGAAGTATAGATTACGGCGAAAAATCGCTTACCATAAGCACAAAGCTTAAAATGAGCAGTCTTGACGATATTAAAAATACGCCTATACAGATTGCAGACGGCAGTGTTTTAAGGCTTGGTGATATTGCAACGGTAACGGAAGTTGACAAGGAAAAGTCATCAATAAGCCGTTATAACGGAAACGAATGTATTATGCTTTCCGTAACAAAGGCAAGTGACGGAAATACCGTTTCCGTTGTAAATTCCGTTCAGTCGGCAATAGAACAGCTAAACAAGGAATACCCACAGCTTAAAATAGATGTTATTGATGAGTCTGCATCAACAATAAGCGATTCTATTGACAACGTAATATCAAATATATTTATAGGTGCGTTCTTATCAATAATCGTACTTTTTGTATTCCTTAAAAATATCGGCCTTACAGGTGTTGTTGCCGTATCTATGCCGATTTCCATTATAGGTACATTTGTACTGCTTTATTTTTCGGGTACAACACTTAACCTTGTATCTCTCGGCGGTCTTTCAGTTGGTGTAGGTATGCTGGTAGATAACTCTGTTGTTATGCTTGAAAACATATACCGTTATCGTACAACTCTCGGTTACGGAAAAATAAAAGGTACGTACAGAGCCGGAAAAGAAGTAAGGCTTTCTCTTATATCATCGACTCTTACAACGGTAGTTGTATTCCTTCCGTTTATATTTGTAGACGGTATGCTTATACAGATGATGAAAGACCTTGCATATGCCATAGTTTTCTCCCTTACCATGTCTATAGTAACTGCCATGACGGTAGTACCTATGCTTGCCGGAAACTATGTAAACAATATGCACAGAAACACAGTGCCGAAGCCTTTCGGTTTTGTAAACGAGCTGCTTTCGCTTTTTGATATTTGCATTAAAAAACTGGACTTTGTTTACGGAAGATTCCTTAGATGGGCGGTAAGACACAAAAAGATTGTTCTTGCGGCAGTTCTTGCAGGCTTTATAGGCTCTGTATGCCTTGTTCCTTCCATAGGAATGGAGCTTATGCCGTCAACAGACGAAGGTACATTTTCGGTTACGGTAAAAGCACCTAAGGGAAGCAGGGTAGAGGTAGTAGACGAGCTTTCTTTGCAGGCAGAAAAAATAATAGAACAAATTCCCGAACTTGAATCAATGAATGTTTCCGTTTCCGGTGCATCAGGCGGTGGAATGATGAGAGGCGGAAGTGCCGAAAGCTCAATAAGCTGTCAGCTTGCAGACAAAAACGACAGAGACAGAAGTACAGATGATATAGTAGAGGATTTAAGAAATCAGCTTTCCGATATAGCCGGTGCGGAAATAACCGTTTCG